>JAYUOV010000355.1:0-21717 GCA_043760535.1 Chitinophagaceae bacterium | reverse complement strand
ATAAAATCAGCTGCAGAGTTTATGGATATTACCGTGCTGGATCACATTATTATTGGTAACGACAAGTATTACAGCTTTGCCGATGAAGGGCTGATGTAGCATAGCTTACATGCAAGTGTAAATTATGAGCAGCCACAAATTATATTCTAAATGGGCGAATTTTATTCCCGTTCCCAATGCATTTTCCCGTTATTTGTTATTTTGCATCATGCTTCATAAACTGTTTATTCAGAACTATGCCATCATCGACGAGTTGTCGGTTACGTTTCATCCACGGTTTAATATTATTACCGGCGAAACCGGTGCCGGTAAAAGCATACTGGTAGGGGCTTTAGGCCTGGTGCTAGGCGAAAGGTCTGGTAGTAATGTGCTGAGAGATAACAGCAAAAAATGCATTGTAGAAGCCAGTTTTCACTCTAAAGTGAGCAAAGAGATCAAGCAATTTTTTTTGCAGGAAGATCTGGATGCAGACGATGCCATTACTATACGCCGTGAAATAACAGCCAATGGCAAAAGCCGCAGTTTTATAAACGATACACCTGTAAACCTTACACAGCTTAAAGAATTAGCTAGTATGCTGGTAGATCTGCACCAGCAATTTGATACATTAGAGTTGGGCGACGACGATTTTCAGAGAGCCGTATTAGATGCACTTGCCGCACATGGTGAATTACTGCAGCAATATCAACATACCTATAAAAAATTTTCTGCAGAGCAAAAAACCTTAAAACAATTAATAGATCAGCAGGCTAATGCTAATAAAGAGCTGGATTACTACAAATATTTATACGCCGAACTGGAAGAAGCAGGCTTACAACACAATGAACTGGAAGCCATGGAACAGGAACTCCAATTGCTAAGCAATGCTGAAAATATAAAGACAGTTTTGGCCGCAGGTTATTTTGGTTTAAATGATGGCGAATTACCATTGGTGCAGCAGCTAAAAATAATTGTGCAACAATTACAGGGTTTAAAAGCTGTAAATGCAGAAATAACGGTCGCTACAGAAAGGCTTCTTTCCGCACAAATAGAACTTACAGATGTAGCCGATGAACTGGAAACCATTAACGACCGCATAAGCCTGGATCCTGAAAGACTAAGCACCGTAAACGAAAGGCTGGCTCTTGGCTATAAATTGCTAAAAAAACACAACGCAAAAACCACAGAAGAGTTATTAAAAATCCATCAGGATTTGGGGCAAAAGCTACAGCAGGTGCATAATATAGACGAAAGCATTGCACTAAAAGAAAAACTGGTAGCACAGCTTACAAAGGAGGCCGAAGCCAAAGCAGCTTCGATTAGCGAAAACCGTAAAAAAGTAATACCGGAACTGGAAACTAAAATAGCCGGTTTGCTAAAGCAGGTAGGTATGCCCAATGCTTTGCTTAAAGTAAAAATTACCACAGAAACCCTGCAAATACACGGCTCCGATGCCATAGAATTTTTGTTTGATGCCAATAAGAGCGGCAGGTTTGAGCCACTCCGTAAAGTGGCTAGTGGCGGCGAATTGAGCCGGCTAATGCTCAGCATAAAAAGCATAGTGGCCCGCAGTATGCAGTTGCCCACTCTTATTTTTGATGAGATAGATACCGGCATCAGTGGCGAAGCCGCCCGGCAGGTAGGCGGCATTATGAAAGACCTTGCAAAGCACCACCATCAGGTTATTAGTATTACCCATCAGCCACAAATAGCAGCCAGAGCCGATGCCCACTTTTTTGTGTATAAAAAAGAAAAACAAGGCATGGTGCAAACTGGTATTAAACAGCTAAGCGATGATGAAAGAGTGGAAGCCATTGCCAGTATGATGGCCGGTGATAATCCCTCGGTTACGGTGTTGCAAAATGCGAAGGAGATGCTGATGCAGTAATGGAAAGTGCCAGGTATTTTGCCCAAATTAATTGTCAATAATCAATGCTCAATTTGTCAATTTTCAAGTGGGAGGCCTGTTAGCTTCAATACCTAAAATACTTTGTTTTTTTTGATGCTGATTCAATGCACAATTATGTTTTTAAATGTTACCCAGAAAAATATTCAGGATTTGATTGATAGTAATAAAATGGAGTTGTTCGCTACACATTCTAAATTGTGTTTGCCAATAATAAACAGGATTTACAAAAAGATGTCCGCTGGTATTAATTTCTCTTCTATCAAAGTTGAAAATAATTTTATTTGTGATGGTCATCATCGTTATGTTGCTTCTCTTTTAGCTGACTTTCCACTTGAAAAAATTCAGGGAAATACCACTTCGGCAACGCAGGTAACTATATGGACTAGTGTGCTTTTTGATGATGAGGATTGGGATACTTTGGCAAAAATTAACATGCTAAATGAACAAGATGCTGCGTACAATAGCATATCAGTTGAGAAAATCTCCGAATTGCTGAAATAAGGTTTAAATTTGTTAGCATGTTTGTATTCTTAGATATTGATGGTGTAATGGTGCCTGCTAAGGGTTGGAAAAGTCCGGAGCTGTTGAACGATGGATTTCCTGCATTTAGTAACAAGGCAGTAGCAGCACTTCGGCGTATTATTTCTGAAGATGTTACTGTTATGCTTACCACATCTCACAAGGCTAACTTTAGTATCGAAGAGTGGAAATGTATTTTCAAGAATAGGGGGCTTGATATTGAAAAGATTAAATCGCTTCCAAACAATATTGCTCATCTGAACCGCAAAAACGAAATTGTCAATTGGTTTAATATCAATAGATTAGAAGATGATTTTGTTATTATTGATGATGACAAATCACTCAATGACCTCCCGGATTTTTTAAAGAAAAACCTTGTTCAGACAAGCCCGTTTATTGGGCTTACTGAAGAGCATATCGTAACTATTGAATCTATTTTTCATAAAAAACTAAGGCCGGCAAATTAGGCTTTTGGAACAAATGCATATAACACCTCACTATCTGGAAATAGTGGGGTGTTTTTTTAAGAAATATATAATCCTATGCCCATCACTGTTTTAAATTTTAAGCTATTAATTCCGGTTCTCTTTTTATCGCTGCCATTTTATTTTCTGGCAAAATTTTTAGAGCAGAAATTACAGCCTCGGCAAAGCAGCAAACAGTTCTTACTATGGCTGATAGCGGTTTTGGTTTCTGCCTTTCTGTACTTCTACGTTTTTGGTACGCTGTACATCCAATTTATTCATCCAAGGCTGTTTGCCAATTAGTATTATTTTAGCCCCGGTAAATACTGTAACGGGGATCACCCTCTCCAAAGAACGGAGCATGCAAAAAATAAAAAACCAACCATGAGCAACAACTTATTACAAGGAAAAAGAGGTATCATTTCTGGTGCATTAGACGCAAATTCCATAGCCTGGAAAGTGGCCGAAAAGGCACATGAACAAGGTGCCACTTTTGTATTAACCAACGCCCCCATAGCCATGCGGATGGGAGAAATAAACAAACTGGCAGAAGCAACGGGTTCTAAAATAATACCTGCCGATGCTACAAGTGTAGAAGACCTTACTAAGCTATTTACCGACGGCCAGGAAATACTGGGCGGTAAAATTGACTTCGTTTTACACTCCATTGGAATGAGTGTAAATATTCGGAAGAACATTCCTTACACCGAATCCAACTACGATTTTTTTGCCAAAGGTGTGGATGTATCGGCAATGAGCCTGCACAAAATGCTGGCGGTGGCCATGAAGCTGGATGCTATTAGCGAATGGGGTAGTGTGGTAGCTTTAAGTTATGCTGCGGCTCAACGTACTTACCCTTTTTATACCGATATGGCTGATATTAAAGCCATGCTGGAATCGATAGCTCGTAGTTTTGGCTACCATTACGGCTTAAAAAAGAAAGTGCGGGTCAATACAGTTTCCCAATCGCCTACCAAAACCACAGCCGGTACCGGCATTAAAGGTTTTGGCGATTTTTACGATTATGCCGATGCAATTGCACCACTAGGCAACGCTACGGCCGAAGATTGTGCCAATTATTGCGTAACACTATTCAGCGACCTTACCCGCATGGTAACCATGCAAAACCTTTTTCACGATGGCGGGTACTCTACCACTGGTGTAAGTAACGAAGTGATGACAAGGTTAGGTATAGATTCTAAAGTCGATTAAGGTAATTGTCAGAAGTCATTAGTCAGAAGTCATTAGTCAGAAGTTATTCTGCCATTATTTGGTTTGGAAATAGGCAACTTTAAATTAAATGCAGCGTCACTGAAATATTATCCCCCGCCGGCGGGTGGCGTTTTTGCCGAAGGCAAAAACGGGGGTGGATAGTTGCGGAGAGTACGTTTGTAAAAATAATCAACCAATAAAAATGGATGTAACCGAAATGGTGGGTCTTGTGGGTTCTGCATTAAGTAGTATCACATTTATACCACAGGTATGGCAGGCGTGGAAAACCAAAAGTGTAGGTGACCTTAACCTGACAATGATGCTGATAGTAGCCACAAGTTGTTTGGTATGGCTCTGTTACGGCATTATGAATACACCGATGCTAAGGCCCGTTATTATTTGCAACAGCATCATTTTTGTAATGGCGCTGTTACTCATTTATTTCAAGTTTAGTTTTAAAAAGAAATAAGCCAGTAAAGTTTTGGCATAAAAAAAGCCCTTTGATATTTGCATCAAAGGGCTTTTATGTTTCTATTGCCCGTTGGGCAAAATATTATTAATACTCGTCTTCGTTAAAAAAGAAGTCGTCTTGGCTTGGGTAATCTGGCCAAATGTCTTCCAGGCTTTCGTATATTTCGCCATCGTCTTCCAGTTCCTGCAGGTTTTCCACCACTTCTAGCGGTGCACCACTGCGAATAGCGTAATCAATTAATTCGTCCTTGGTGGCGGGCCAAGGTGCATCTTCCAGGTGTGACGCCAATTCTAAAGTCCAAAACATAGTATGCCCTCCAATTTTGTGCAAATGTAGCCGTACAATTGAAACTACCAAACAAATAAAATTCAGTTTGTAAAGAATAGCAAGTAGTAAGTGGGGAATAGCGAGTAGCCATGAATAGCTACTTGCCAACTTGCTGATCACTATTCCCTACTAGCTTACATTTACCTGCAAATAAACCCAACACATGCTTACAGGCAAAGGCATACAGAAAAGATACGATACACTTCAGGTGCTAAAAGGGGTGGATCTGCAAATAAACAAAGGCGAAGTGGTAAGCATTGTGGGCAGTAGCGGCGCCGGCAAAAGCACACTGCTGCATATATTGGGCACACTCGATAGTTGCGATGCTGGCAGCATCAGCCTTAATAACCAACGTATTGATCAGTTAAAAGGAAAGGCATTGGCCGCTTACCGCAATCAGCACATGGGTTTTGTATTCCAGTTTCACCACCTGCTGCCAGAGTTTAATGCTCTGGAAAATGTGTGCATACCCGGCTGGATAGCCAAACGGAAAAAGAAAGAAGTAGAAGCCAAAGCCACTGAATTGTTACAGATACTCGGCCTGAAAGACCGCCTGCAAAACAAGCCCAACCAACTGAGCGGTGGCGAACAACAGCGGGTAGCAGTAGCCCGTGCTTTAATTAATAACCCCGATATTGTTTTTGCCGACGAGCCAACCGGTAATCTCGATAGTGCCAATGCCAAGGAACTCCATCAATTATTTTTCGACCTGAGGCAACAGCTGAACCAAACATTTTTAATAGTTACACATAACGAAGAACTGGCCAACCTTAGCGATAGAAAACTGGTGATGAAAGACGGTTTGATGGTGGAATAATCAATAGGTAATTGGGTCAATAAGTCATTAGGTCAATAAGTCAATAAGTCATTAGTCATTGGTCATTATGAATAGGGTTGTGATAATATTATTTTAACACAGCTATTTCAACGATACATCAAATTTACTAACCCAAGGCTTCAGCCTTGGGAAAAATGAAACCTACCTGCAAAATCCCAAGGCTAAAGCCATGGGTTAGGAGATTGCACTTAAATTTCATATCCTGCTTAATGACTTAAGAGAAAATGACCCCAAATGACCTTTAACCTTATGATCCCAAAAAGTGGCTAACCACTTTTTTTTACCAACTCTGTTACTATTTATAAAAAAGCACCATCTTATATATTGATATAAATCTTTGGCCGCCAAAAATGGATTTCCATTTCTCAAAATTGCGGCTAACTTTAAACTTTAAAACTAAAAAAATGAAAACAAAAAATCTTGCACTCATTGTAATACTTGGTGCTATTTTAATCCTAGGAGGCTGTGCCTGTAAAGGTTATAACGGCATTATTGGAGAAGACGTAAAAGTGAACAAAGCTTGGAGCGATGTACAGACAGAATACCAAAACAGGAACGATTTAATTGGCAACCTTGTTAACACAGTAAAGGGTGCTGCTAATTTTGAGCAATCTACATTAACAGCTGTAGTAGAAGCAAGAGCTAAAGCAACAAGTGTAAATGTTAGTGCTGAGAATCTAACTCCAGAAAAATTAGCCGAATTTCAGGCAGCACAAGGCCAGTTGAGCGGTTCACTTAGCAGGTTGTTAGCTACTGTAGAAGCTTATCCTACATTGAAAGCCACTGAAAACTTTACAAAGTTACAAGGTCAGCTAGAGGGTATTGAAAACAGTATAAAAAATTCAAGAAAAGTGTTTAATGAGGCCATACAGGGGTATAATATGCAGGTGCGTACTTTCCCGATGAATCTTTTTGCAGGTATGTTTGGCTTTAAACAAAAAGACGGTTTTAAATCTGATCCCGGAGCCGAAAAAGCACCTGAAGTAAAATTCTAACTTACAAGCATGAATACAAAAAAAATTGGCCTGATTGCCCTCGTTTTGGGGGCAATCATTGCCTTAACCTTTTACTTTGGCTACAATTTTTTTGTAAAATTGGACGAGGAGGTAAAGGTGAAATGGGCCGAAATTCAAAATGCTTATCAGCGCCGGAATGATCTGATACCAAGCCTTGTAAATGTGGTAAAGGGCAGCACCGATTATGAAAAAGAAACCCTGAATAAATTAATAGAAGCCCGTTCTAAGGCGGGCCAGGTAAGCGTTACAGGCATAGATTATAACGGCTACCAACAGCAGGAAGCGGCACAGGCTAACCTTACCAATAACCTGAATAAGGTTATTGCCGTAGTAGAAAATTACCCCAACCTACAAAGCACCAAAGAATTTACCACCCTGCAAACCCAGCTTGAAGGAACCGAACGTCGCATAAAATTTGCACGTAAAGATTTTAATGAAGCAATAAGGGCATACAATACAAAAGCCAGAGTTTTTCCATGGAATATGGTGGGCAGCATATTGGGTTTTAAACCAAAAGACGGATTTAAAGCAGACGCTGGAACCCAAGATGCGCCAGAGGTGAAGTTTAGTAAGTAGTAAATCGCTTTTAACGGATAATTCTTTAATGGATAATGGAATATGTTTTAATGTTCGTTACACTAAAATCCGAAATCATAAATCACAAATCAAAAAATGGCTTTATTAGATTTTTTAAAACCCAAACCAAAAGACATCTTTAGCGATGCGGAGGAACAGGCCATTGTAGCCGCCGTTCGTAATGCCGAACGCCGTACAAGCGGTGAGGTGCGGGTTTTTGTAGAAAGCCGTTGCCGTTTTGTGGATGCGGTGGACCGTGCTGCCGAAATATTTTTTAACCTCAAAATGTACCAGACAGAATCGAAAAACGCTACGCTTGTTTATGTGGCGGTAAAAGATAAGCAGATGGCCGTTTTTGGAGATGAAGGCATCCACAATAAGGTTACAAGTGCATTCTGGAATGCAGAAGTAAAGAAAATGATGCAGCATTTTAAAACCGATCATTTACCGCAGGGCATTATCGCTGCTGTAAACGATATTGGTGAAGCATTACACCATTATTTTCCTTTTGATAAGGAGAACGACCGTAACGAACTGCCCGACGATATTGTGTTTGGAAAATAATTTGCCCGGCCTTATAAAAACCCTCAGGCCATGAACACATTTTACATGAAAAAATTTCTTTCAATACTCCTGTTATTTTGTACTGTTTTTGCCATTGGGCAAAACTTTCCCAAAGTGCCCAACCCGCCAAGGCTGGTAAACGATTTTACCAATACACTTTCAGCTTCCGAAATAAATACTTTGGAAGAAAAACTGGTAGCATTCGATAATCAGACAAGTAATCAGGTTACGGTGGTCATTATTGCCAGCACTAATGGAACAGATCCCACTGATTATGCTACTGAACTTGGCCGCCAATGGAAAATTGGTAATAAAGAAAATAACGGCGTACTCTTATTAATAGCCAAAACCGACAGAAAGCTCAGTATTGCACCCGGTTATGGTTTGGAAGGCACTTTGCCCGATGCTGTTACCCAATCGATTATTGACAATGAAATAGTTCCAGCTTTTAAAGCCGGCAGTTATTACCAAGGTATAGATAATGGTGTAGAATCTATAATAAAGGCCACACAGGGTGCATACAAAGCACCCGAAGGCTATAGCAAAAGAGGTAAAAAAAGCGGCAAAACCCCGGGCTGGATGGTCTTGCTGATCATTATCATTTTTATCATCTTCATATTTGGTGCAGGCCGTGGCAGTGGTGGTGGCGGCGGCATGATGAGTCGCCGCGGATACCGAGGTGTAAGCAGCCCATTATGGTGGCTGCCAATTGGTGGCGGCGGTGGCGGTGGTGGCGGAAGCGGTGGTGGCGGTGGTTTTGGCGGTTTCGGCGGTGGTAGTTTTGGCGGCGGCGGATCCAGTGGAAGCTGGTAATTGAACCTTTCAATTCATTTGTCTATCGCTTTTAAAATTACAACTATGCAATTCCTTTTTCTTATTGCCCTCTTATTTTTAGCCGCTGCAATTATTACTGTTATCAATCTTTGGCAGCGGACTGATGTAGAAGACAATACCAAACTATTGTGGACTACATTGATTGTGGTGGCACCTTTTATTGGGATGCTTCGCTATTATCTTTTTGGCAGAAGACAAAGTAGCTTGTAAACTTTTTATTGATGATAGCAAAACAGGCTGCCTCTATTAAACGAAGCAGCCTTTTTTTATTTGCAGATGTTATTTTTATGGGTGAACTGTTTAACAAACCTGTTGTTCTGCTTTCTTATACAGATATTTGCCTTATATAATTCGGGATACTACTAACCAACTAAAAAAACAAATATGGCTATTTCCACAGGGCAGGCAGCCCCACAGTTTACACTCTTTAGTAGCGATAAAAAAGAAGTTTCGCTAAGCGATTACAAAGGCAAAAATGTTTTGCTATTGTTTTTTCCACAGGCTTTTACCGGCGTTTGTACCGCCGAGCTTTGCAGCGTACGTGATAATATTGGTATGTACAGTAATGTAAGTGCAGAAGTGTTGGCCATTTCTGTTGACTCTGTTTTTACGCTGGCAAAATTTAAGGAAGAACAAGGCTATAATTTTACCCTGCTCAGCGATTTTAATAAGGAGGTAACTACTGCCTACGATGCATTAATAGAAACCTTTGCATTTGGCATGAAGGGCGTAAGTAAACGTGCCTCTTTTGTAATAGATAAAGAAGGCGTAATTGCTTACAGCGAAGAAACCGCCACCCCCGGCGATATGCCCAACTTTGAAGCGATTAATGCGGCATTGGATGCATTGGGGTAAAATTTTTATTTCAGCAGTTCTCAATACCAATATCCAAAAAATAATAAGAGAGGGAAACCAATGTTGGTGGCCCTCTCTTATTAATATCTTCCTCTTATTTATTTACCTGAAACTTACCGCCCTCAATAATAGCCCCACTTTTGTCTCTTAACTGAAAAATATAGAGACCACGAAAAATATTTTCAAGCGGAACGGTTACTTTGCTAGAACTAACGACTACCGAAATAACTTGGCGGCCAAGGCAGTTGTAAATCTGAATAACAAAACCCTTTTCTATAGGTCGTTGTATATCAAACGTGATAAATGAAGTGGCAGGGTTGGGGTAAAATTTTACCACTTTAAATTCTGTTCCACCCTGTCCCCATCCCTTTTGCGCAAAGGCACAAGTGGTAAAAAGGCAAAATATAAATATGGTAAACAGATTTTTCAATACAATAATCTTATTATGCAATTTAGGGTAATCAATCCGGCTTTAAAACAAGTGTGACAAAAATAAGTGACCATAGTTACACAACTATTTTTTTTAACGTAAGGTTTAGATTGTTAAAGTGGATGGTTTATGGGTTGATGGTTCGCAAGAACTATCATTACTTATAAGTATTTACCTTACGCTATTAGTATGCTTGGTGCAAATATCTATGCCTGATTACTATTTTTTTAAACTTCAAACGCTAACACGAAATCGCAAATCATTCTGCATAAATTACAAATAATTCACTATGTCTATACTTGTTTTTGCAACCAATAACGCCAATAAAGTGGCCGAAATAAGAAATGCAACAGGCGATTTGTTCGAAATTATTACACTGAAAGAAGCTGGAATAGATATTGATATACCAGAACCACACAATACACTCGAAGCCAACGCTACCGAAAAATCAACAGTGATTTACAAAATGACGGGGCAGGATTGTTTTAGCGAAGATACCGGCCTGGAGGTAGAAGCATTGAATGGTGAGCCCGGCGTGAAAAGTGCCCGTTATGCAGGCGAAGGCAGGAATTTTAATGACAATATAGATAAGCTTTTGGCAAACCTGCATGGCCATAAAAATAGAAATGCCTGTTTCAGAACCATTATTTCGCTGATACAAAATGGGCAAGAATATTTTTTTGAAGGTATTTGCGAGGGTACTATTATTAAGGATAAAAGAGGTTCTAATGGTTTTGGCTACGACGCTGTGTTCGTTCCGAAAGAAACTAACTTAACTTTTGCCGAAATGGATATGTGGCAGAAAAACCTTTTTAGCCACCGAAAAAAGGCGGTTGAAAAGTTATTATTATTTTTAAAAAACAATTAAAGCCGCTACAGTACTTAAAACCACACAGATTGACAATAGAAAGCAACCATATACAAGAAGAGGTCGTCTTGATTCAAGAAAGCATCGCCGGAAACAGAAGAGCACAGGAACAGTTGTACCACCGGTTTTCGGGTAAAATGTATGCTGTTTGCCTAAGATATACCGGCGGCAATACCGATGATGCACAAGATTTATTGCAAGAAAGCTTTATAAAAGTTTTCAAAAATCTCGCTTCTTTCAGATCCGAAGGTTCGTTTGAAGGATGGATAAGAAGGGTGGTGGTTTATACCTGTATAGAGCACCTTCGGAGAAAACCTAAGCCTGTAATAAATGAGTTGGATAATATTATTGAAACCGATAAAGGCCTTACCGGCTACGATCGCATAGCTATGCAGGATCTGATTAATATTATAGGATCACTGCCCGAAGGTTACAGAACGGTGGTAAATCTTTATTTAGTGGAGGGATACAGCCATAAGGAAATAGGCGAAATGCTGGGTATTAATGAAGGTACCAGCAAATCGCAACTAGCTAGGGCTAAACGAATTTTACAAAAGAAAATAGACCTTTTTAATAAAAATTAATGCCGGATAAAGGTTCACTATATCATTTTTTACCTACGGAAGTAGCGCCTCCGCCACAGGTATGGAGTTGCATAGAGGATAGCCTAAATGAAACGAAAAGTAAGATATTGTTATGTAAGCTTTCTGATTGGGAACAAACACCACCAACGCAGGTTTGGAGCAAAATAGATACATATCTAACCCAAGCGCCTGCCTATTTCGAATTTACTGTAGCAGAAGAAATGCGGCGTCGGGAAATAAATCCACCAATAAAAGTTTGGAACAATATTCAAAAGGCTTTAGATGGGTTTGTTATTAAAACAATATCACCGGCAAAGAGGGTGGCAAGAAGCCTTTGGTTTGCTGCCGCTGCTGCCGCCAGTATAGGAGTAATTTTTTTAGTTACGCCATTATTAAAAGGCCGAAAAGATGCAAGAGTAATGTCATCTAACATTACGGCTATTGTAGATACTGTGTTAACCGATACCAATATGGTAACCAAAGCTGGTAAAAATAGTACAGATGTTATCATTACTTTTCCTGAAGCTACCACAGCATTTATAAAGGCAGTAGGCCCCAATGGCAATACGGTTAAAGTTTCGCCCAAACTTAGCCAGCTAGTTGAATTTCTACACGATTTAAATGGGGAGAATACCAGCGACAATAAAAAACCAGAATCGGCCAAAGAGCAGATGTGGAAACAAAAATTGGCTCAATGGGAAGCTGTCATAAGTCCATTAGCTGGCAGTGCAGCAACTATCAACTTTGCCGACCCAATAGAGCTTATTAGGTTTTTGGAAAAAAATCATTAAGCCAGCCCTTTCAATCATCGCTTTATGGAACGCATAAAAATAGTACTACCCGAAAACTTTTCATTTTCCGCCACCATTCCTATTCGTATTACCGATATTAATTATGGCAATCATGTAGGCAACGATACATTTCTATCGCTGATACACGAAGCACGGCTGCAATTTTTTAAGCAATACGGCTATACAGAATTACACTTTGCCGGCGCCGGGCTTATAATGGCCGATGTGGCTATTGAATTTAAACAGGAGATTTTATACGGCGACGCAGTAACCATCTACGTTACAGCCAATG
Source organism: Chitinophagaceae bacterium (assembly GCA_043760535.1). Classification (GTDB taxonomy): domain Bacteria; phylum Bacteroidota; class Bacteroidia; order Chitinophagales; family Chitinophagaceae; genus JAZKFT01. The sequence goes on along the minus strand of JAYUOV010000355.1, from coordinate 9,187 downwards.
GTTTTGATAAATTGGGTTTTGATATTTTTTACAAAATAATAGTAGAAAAAAAAGGACAGGAAGTATTGGCTGGAAGAGCAAAAACAGGAATGATTTGTTTTGATTATGCTTTAAAAAAGAAAGTAGCCATACCACAGGAAGCTTTGGAAAAAATGGTGGCTGTATAGGTTAACAGCCTTTCAATTGTAAATGCTAACTCGACGCATTACGACACATCAATATCGTACTTGGTTAAAAGCCCTGAAACTCCCTCTTTAGAAAATCTTGCTTTTTTTATCCGGTTATTTTCTGGGTTAATGGTGTAGTTGAAGGCTGTACGGAGGTCGGCTTTTTCTAAAACAGCAGCATCAAATATGGCTGCATGCAGGTCGCAATTGTCAAAAACAGTACTGGTTAAATCGGTTTCGGTAAAATCCACTTCATGCAGGTTGCAGGTTACAAAGTTTGTTTTTTTGAGCTTCATTTTGTAAAAAGAAGAAAGGTGCAGGTTACAGTTTTCGAACCCCACATTAAAAATAAACTGGTTGCAGTTCTCAAACCGAAGCCCCAAAAGTTTACAATCTTTAAACCGGGCATCTTTAAAAGATGTGTTGGAAAATATGGCCGAACTAAGATTACAGCCTTCGAAATTACATTCAGAAAAATCTACACCGAATAAAATGGTATTGGAAAAATTACAATTGATAAACCCGCAATTTTCATATTCACCTGCCGCCAAAGCTGCTTTGGTAAAATCGTTTCCATCAAACTGTAGTTCTTCAAAGTATATTTTTTGCATAATAATTTTCTCAAAATAAATAAAGCAAATGAGGCGCTATTTATTGCACTGCTATCCTTCCCCAAGGCTCTAGCCTTGGGGAAGAAATACTGCTCAAATTATCCTAAAATATTGCAAACAGTTAAAAATTATGGTAAAATGAATATGAATTACGATTAACCACAATGTTTATGGACCAAATGCCAGTTACCTATTCCAAATATGCCAACTTACATCCGCCTGAATTTTTAGCATATCCGAACCGTTTTTAATATCCGCACCTTTATCCATCGCTTTTTGTAAAAACAAGGTAATTGCGGGGTTGTACACCAAATCGTAACAGTAATGCAGCGGTGTAAGTAAATGATAAGGTATATCTGCACAATCATCCACATTAGGGTAAGTGCCAAGCGGAGTTGTGTTAATAACGATTGGGTGTTCGGCCATTATTGCCTCATTAAGCTGCCCGTAATTAAGGTGTGCGCCATTACCACGGCTTACTACTTTATAATGGATATGCAGTTTTTGCAGCACATACTGTACCGCCACCGAGGCGCCACCTGTTCCCAAAACAAGAGCCTTGGTGTGGTGTGGTAATAATTTCGCTAAAAAAGATTGTTCAAAGCCAGCCACATCGGTATTGTAGCCAATCAGTTTTCCGTTTACAATTTTTATGCAGTTACATGCTTCTAATGGCAAAGCATTCACATTATTAAGATAAGCCAGCACCTGCTGCTTGTAAGGGATGGTAACATTAAGCCCACATAAATTAGGGTGGGCTTTCAGCAAGGCCGGCAGCATTGCTATATCCTGCAGAGGGAACAACTCATACGCAGTATCAGCTATACCTTCTGTTATAAATTTTTCGGTAAAATATTTTTTAGAAAAAGAATGGGTTAATGGCAGGCCAATGAGGCCATATAGTTTGGTAGCATTCATATAATTCTAAGGTTCAAGGTTCAAGGTTCAAGGTTCAAGGTTCAAGGTTCAAGCTGCCAGTATTAATAGGAAACCCTTGATTCTTGAACCTTGATCCTTAACTAAGATTTCTCCTTATCCAGATACAACTCAAAGGTATCTCCACGCAGCCCAACCCGCATGGCTTCTAAAGCAATCATTTCGTGGGGGGCAATATTACCAAGGTTTACGTTGCAGCCAATTAGTTCTAAAAAGTAGAGCTGCTGTGCTTTTTGCGGCGCTTCCCATAGTATTTTTTCTTCTGGTATTTGTGTCAGAATTTCTTGTACCAATCCTTCTCTTACCTCGCCGCTACCGCGGTAAATGCCCACGTTACCGGCTTCCCTTGCTTCGGCTATAACGTAGGTGGCACCTGCATTTAGTTCAGCCCTCATAAGTTCTATCCACTTGTAAGGCGGTATAATATGTGCAGCATCTTTGCTGCCTACTTCGCTTAAAACGGTGCCGTATTTAGTTAGTTTTTCTACATAGCCACACTTTTCGGCATGTGGAATTGTGATGGATCCATCACTCACCTCCATCCATGTAATACCGTAATCTTTACAAACTTCTATGTAATCGTTAAACTGATTGCGTATTAAAAAGGCTTCGAAAAGGGTGCCGCCGAAATACACCGGTATATTATAGCTTTGATACACTTCTATCTTTTCCCGCAGGTTGGGCGTTACATAACTGGTTCCAAAACCAAGCTTTACCACATCTACATGCGGATGGGAGCCGCTCATAAAATTCTTAGCTTCTTGCACACTTAGGCCTTTATCCATCACCATGGTAATGCCATGTACACGTGGCTTTGTGGTGCGGAGGGGCATTTGACTCAAATTAAAATTCATCGCTTCTGTTTTAAATTTTTAGCAGCCGCAAATATAAGGTTTAGGGTTTTGTGGAAATACTGATAAAAATCATAACTAACTAAATGGCGGGTGATGGCCGATAGCGGCTGTAAAATAAGTAACCAATAAATGGTTAAAAAAGACCACAGCACCTGCAATGTATATGGTATTGAATTTGCTAACCGGATACCAACCGCTATTTTTACAAACAAACACCCATCACCACTGAAGCGTTTCTGGAAAATATTAAAAAGGATTGTCCTGTTTTTGCTGCTCTTGCTGTTGTCTTTGTGGATATTGATACAACTGCCACCGGTGCAAAACTGGCTGGCTGGCTATGCTGCAAACTGGCTCAGTAATGAACTGAAAACAAAAGTGGCAGTAAAAAATGTAAGTTTTACCCTGCTTAACAAGGTGAGCCTAGAAGGCATTTACATAGAAGACCGCAAAAAAGATACACTATTGAGTGCCGGCAAATTGCAACTGAATATTACCGATTGGTTTTTTATAAAAGACAGTGCCGATATAAAATACCTTGGCCTTACAGATGCACGCATTTACTTGCAACGCACCACCGATACTGTATGGAATTACCAGTTTATAGCTGATTATTTTACTGGCGACAAAGCCAAACCCAAAGACCCTATAACCATAGCCGATAGCACAACTAAAGGCATAAGCCTGCACCTTAAAGCTGTGGATTTTACCAACGTAGTGTTTGAACAAAGAGATAAATACAAAGGCAAAACTACCAGGATTGCTTTGGCAGCCATGTTATTTAGAGCCAATGCAATAGACCTTAATAACAATATTTTTAACCTAGCCGAACTAAGCCTGGAAAAACCAGAGTACGCTGAATTTGCCTACAAGGGGTTGTGGAGTTATGAAGATTCGGTAAAAAACAGAAGGCGCATAGATGCCTTGCCAAAAGGAGGAGGCTTTCCTCAAAATCCGGGCAATATTCAATTACAAGTAAATATTCTAAAAATTAAAGATGGCTTTTTAGAAATTAAAAACCGTGATGCAAAAGCCTCCATACAAGGCGAATTTAACGAGCGGGATATAACCATTGAAAATCTTACAGGTACTTTTAAAAATGTAACCTGGAGCCACGATACACTTACTGCCAAAATAGATTTTTATGCAAAAGAAAGAGAAGGGCTCGCCATAAAAAAAATGAAAACCGATTTTACATTTCATCCACAAATGATGGAATTTAAAAACATGGATATGCAGCTAAACGAAAGCAGACTGACGGATTATTTTTCCATGCAGTTTAGCAGTATGGACGATTTTGACGATTTTGAAAACAAAGTGAAAATGACTGGTGATTTTAAAAACACCATCATCCATACGAATGATATTGCTTTTTTTGCCCCCGATTTAAAAACCATAAACCAAAAAGCAGTTTTAAACGGTTTTGTAAGCGGCACACTTAGCGATTTAGATGCCAAAAATTTTCGGCTGCAAACCAATGGCAGCGATGTTATGGGTAACCTGCGCCTCACCGGCCTGCCAGATAGTGATAAACTATTGATAGATTTTACCACACCCAGCAGCACTTTGCAGTTTAGCGATATTGCCACATGGGCACCAGAACTTAATAACTTTGGAAACGAGCTAAAACAAGGGCTTGCAACCACAAAATTTAAAGGCAGTTTTAAAGGCTTTACCAACAACTTTACATTAATAGGCGACCTTGTAACCAACGAAGGATTGCTGAGTACCAATCTTAAAATGAAGTTGGGCAAAGGCAGAGATAGCTACGATGGAACAATTACAACTACCGACCTCAATATTGGCAAACTATTAGGCATAGCAGACCTAGGTAAAGTAACTTTTAATGGCACAGTTAATGGAAAAGGGTTCGACCCCAATAATGTAAAACTGAAATTTGATGGAAAGCTTAAGTCGGCCGTGTACAATCAATATACTTATACCAATGTAAATGCAAGTGGTACATTTTACGGCAGCCAGCTAAACGCCAATATGCAAATAAACGACCCCAACCTGGAAGGCGATATTCATGTTCAGCTGGATATGAAGGCCAAAAAACAATCCTACATAGGGAATGGCCAATTAAGCAAGGCTCATTTTAAAGCACTCCATTTCACCACCAACGATATGAAGTTTAGTGGCAATTTTGATGTAAATTTTTCTGGTAAAAATATAGATGATTTTAACGGATACGCCAAACTAAGAGAAGTAAAACTTTCTAATGGCGATACACCTTTTAACCTCGATTCGCTTAACATTTATTCTTTTATAAATGAAGCCGGAAAAAAAGAACTGGAAATACAAACCAACGAAGCCGATGTTAGCATTGTAGGCCAATTTAACATAGCCGACCTGCCTAATAGTTTCCAATTTTTTCTTAATAATTACTACCCTGCCATATTTAGCAAACCAAGGCGTGCTGTAAAAAATCAGGATTTTATTTTTGCCGCAAACACAAAAGAAATTGAGTCTTTCTTAAAGCTGTTTGATAAAAAAATAGAAGGTCTTAGCAATTCTAACATTACAGGTACTATAAATACCAATAATAACGAACTGATGCTGAATGGAACCGTTCCCTATTTTAAATACGGTAATTTTCAGATGGAAAATGCGGTACTGCTAGGTACCGGAACCCTTAGCAGGCTTAACCTTTTGGGTAGCTTAGATGCTTTTCGCTTTAGCGACAGCCTATCTTTTTTTAATGCTAAACTTAACATTAATACCCAAAACGACAGCAGCCATGTGCAGATAACTACTAGTAGCAGCGGGCAGCTAGGCGATGCACAAATAGATGCCATGATTACTACACAAGAAGATGGGCAAAAAATTCTTTTTAACCCATCTAATTTTATTGTAAACAATAAAAAATGGACTATTAACCAAAATGGCGAAGCAATTTTAAAGAACAATAAAAATGTGGTGATTAATAACCTAGCTCTAAAACAGGACGAACAGGAAATTTCCATTTTTACAATGCCCGGCAGCGAAAGCTCGTCTAACGATATTCATATAAATACTCAAAAATTAAACATTGGCGATCTGCTGCCCTATGTGCTTAAAAACCCCAGGCTAGAAGGTATGGCCACAGGTAGTTTTACCATCAGCGATCCTGCCGGAATGCCAAACATTTTAATAGATACTTTAAGCATGAGCGAATTTCGCCTCGATGGCGATTCTATTGGCGACATAAAGGCTAGTGGTGCTTTTTATACTCAATCTGGTAAGGGACGCTTTCTAATAACATCACCCGGCGAACAGTATAATTTTAGCGGAGCGGTAGATATTGATACAAAAGACACCACAGGCAACCAGATAAGCGCCCCCATTATTTTTAACCATACTCGCATTAATATTTTAAACAATTACCTTAACACCATTTTTGATGATATAGATGGCTATGCCAGCGGAAGATTATTGGTAAAAGGAAAATTAAGTACGCCAGAATTTATAGGTAATATCCGCCTGGATAGTGCTAAAATAAAGGTGGGTTTTACCAAGGTTACCTACTTTATAGATACTGGTACTATCATTATGCGGCCAGGCTATATGGGTTTTGGTAAAATGAAATTAAGAGACCGGTTTAATAAATATGGAACGCTAGAGGGCGGCTTTTACCACCAGTTTTTCGACAACATGCGGTTCGACTTAAAGGTGAGCAGTAGCAGTATGGAACTCATTAATACCCGCTTTAAAGACAATCAGGATTTTTATGGAAATGCAGTAGGCAGGGGTTCTTTCGAAATGAAAGGGCCAGTAAATAACCTGTTTATGAAAATAGCAGCCGAGCCTACAGATAGTTCGCATATTTCCATCAACAGCACTACCAGCCGCGAAAGTGGCGAAGCCGATTACATTATTTTTAAACAGTACGGCCGAGAGCAAAAACCACAAGAAGCCCAAGATGATTACCTACATATAGAGGTGGACTTAACAGCCAATACAAAAGCGCAAATAGATGTAGTATTAGATGCAGCAAGCGGCGATGTAATACATGCAAAAGGCAATGGCAGGCTATTTATTACCAACGATAAAAACGGCATGACCATGAAGGGCCGTTACGATATTGAAAAAGGTGATTATAACTACAGTTTTCAATCTTTTATTCGCAAGCCTTTCGACCTTACTGGCAATGGCAATAATTACATAGAATGGAGCGGTGGAGACCCTATGGATGGCATTATGAATATAGATGCCGTGTACGAAGCTAAAAATGTACGATTCAGCGACTTAAATGGCAGCGATAACCGGCTTAGCCTAGGTACCGCAAGCACCAACTTTAAAGGGCCAATAAATGTAGTAGCATCTTTAAGAGGTAAATTAGCAAAACCCAGTATCGGTTTCAGAATAGAATTGCCACAGGGCAGCAGTATTAAAAACGATCCCTCCGCCAATTTAATTATCGATGGCATTAATAACAACCAAGATAAAAGTGAATTGCTGAAACAAGTTACCTACCTCATTGTATTTAACCAGTTTGCCCCTTATGGCGAAGGCCGTGCCAACCGAAACCCTACTGCCGATTTGGCTGTAAATACCATATCCGAGTTGGTATCCAGAGAGTTGGGAAAAGCCCTTAGTAACATACTGTATCAAATTACCGGTGACCGCAGCCTGCAGGTGGATTTTAGTACATCGGTGTATAACAGTACCGACCTTAACAGTGGCAACATTAATGCTACCTCTGGTTACGACCGTACTAGTGTTTCGCTAAAATTTAATAAGAGCCTGGCTAACAACCGAATCATCTTTAATGTAGGCAGCGACTTTGATTTTAGTGTAAGAAGCAGTGCCACCAACTCCTTTATGTTCCTGCCCGATATCAGCATTGAATTTTTACTCAGTGCCAACCGAAAGCTTCGGTTTATCATTTTCAAAAAAGATAATTTGGAACTTGGCACTCGCCAAAACCGAGCTGGCGGATCTCTCAGCTTCCGTCAAGATTTTGAAAGGTTTGGTAAAAACCAAGACACCACGATTATTAAAATAAAGAAAGTAGCTAACAATAGTACAACTGGTAATTAGCCATTTATTAAAAAATTCGTAATCAAAGGCTAAAGGCATAGGCGTATTTTTTATAGAAAAATGGCATTGAAAAATAAGTGGGTTCAAAAGCGGTATGCCTCCACTTATGCTATGTTTAGTTACAAAAAATTAAAAGCCAAAGCCTACACTTACAAATACAGTATTACTATACGGAGAATTGGGGTTTTGTAATAAATCGTAGTTCAGGGCTATAAAGCCACCATTCATGCCTATACCCGCACCTACCAGTAAGCTGGGTGCATTAGACCTAAATGTTTCTTCGGGTATAATACTATTGTAGTACTTAAACTTTCCTTTGTTAAAATTAAACTCTGGTTGAATCTGTATAAACGCCTGGCGGATGGGGTAGGCCCTTGCAAATAAATTTGCACCAAAAACACTTTGCGATTGTTTAAAAAACGGATTGCCCTGTTGATCAAAAGATTTTTGGCTAACATACTGCAAATTTACACCCACACCTGCGGCAAAAAACTGGCTAAACCGATAACCTACCTGCGGCGAAACAATAATTTGGGTAAAGTCTCCAAAGCCTGCCCCAAAATTACCGCCCAAAAAAAGCCTGTCTTTGTCAAAGCCTTTTTTTTGGGGAATGCTGTCCGTTTGATCCTGAGCAAATACATGTGCTGTAAACACGCTGAGGAGCAACAACAATAAGGAAGTCTTTTTCATTTTTTTTGATGATTGATGATAATAAGCTGCGACCATTTTCGATAACATTGGTTTACAGCATCGTTTTTATTGGTTGTAAAAGTCGGGTAAAAATTGCATCGGTATTAAGTCTGTAGCTGGTACAAAAAAATTTGAACGCTTTATTAACATCTTTTATACCAATAGCTAGCCGCCGTAAAAAGGAAGCCCTTTTTTTTGTAGGTACAATTACTATATTCGTACAAACGATTGTATATGGGTCCCGGTTCACTCATTGCTTTAATAATTGGTGCTATTTCCTTTTCGGGTATTGCCATTCTCGTTTCTAAAATATTGGTAAAAGGCAGCCGCAACAAGCAAAAGGGAGAACCCTACGAGTGTGGCATACCCACCACAGGCCCAAGCTGGGTACAGTTTAATGTAGGCTACTATTTATTTGCACTCATCTTTCTCATATTCGATGTGGAACTTATATTTCTTTTCCCCTGGGCTGTAGTGGTAAAAAAGCTTGGCTTTGTGGCATTCGCCGAAGTTCTCGTTTTCTTCTTCATACTCTTTATGGGGTTTTTATACGCACACAAAAAAGGAGCTTTAAAGTGGAAATAAAAAGCCCCCTAAATCTACCGGTGGGGAACTTGAAAACCGTGAGAATTAGAGAGAGAGGTTTAGCAATAGTAAAGATTGAATAAGATGTGGGCGTATCCCGGCGAAAACCAGCCGGGTCGGGCTTTTCGCTACAAGTCCTCGGCCCCGTATGGGCATGTTAGCTTCGCTGTTCTAAATGGTTGCGGGGCCTGTGGGCTTTTCGCTGCAATCCCTTACGCTGCCTCAGTATTAAAAAAGCAAAGTGAGGAGCATTTATTTTAAAGCATCATTATTTAGGCTCACATAAACATGGAACAAGAAACAAACTTTTACACCAATCCTGCAG
>JAYUOV010000354.1:0-21880 GCA_043760535.1 Chitinophagaceae bacterium | reverse complement strand
TTCACAAGTTCACAAGTTCACAAGTTCACAAGTTCACAAGTTCACAAGTTCACAAGTTCACAATTTCACAAGTTCACAAGTTTGCAAGTTCACAAGTTTGCAAGTTCACAAGTCTGCAAGTTCACAAGTTTGCAGGTTTACAAGTTTGTAGATTTTACTTATATGTTATTTCGAGCTGATCAATAAGTGAACAAGTGAACAAGTGAACAATAAAACAATGAAACAATGGAACAAGTGAACAATGGAACAATGAAACAACTAAACTGGTCTTCCTGTTTTTTAAACTTCCGAATACAAATAAGATGAAGAAATTTTTAGCCGTTTTATTGCTGAACGCATTTGTAATGGCGGCTAATGCACAGGATAAGCCTGTGCAGTTTGTTTTTAGTGCCAAAAGGGTTAATGATTCTATCGTGTTGTTTAAAGTAAATGCTGCCATCAGCAAGGGAGTTGAGCTGTTTTCAGTTAATAAAAAATCGGAAGAAGACGCATTTATAAGTAACATTGTCTTTGAGGAAAAAATAAAAAAATACCGAAGGGCTATTGATACTGTTATTGAATCTGGTAAGCTCATTATTACCAATGGAGCACCAGATACCCGTTCTTTTACCGATAGTGTGGTGTTTATAGTGCCATTGCATATTAAAGTAGCAGATAGCATAATAGCCGTAAATGGAAATTTTTCGGGTTTGGCAAAAAACGGGGATGAGTACCCACCAGTTTCGGAAGATTTTAATGTGACCATTTTAGACAAAACTGTGCTTGCAGTCACTAACATTGAAAAACAAGACGAAAAAAAGTACGGTTCTATCTTATCTGTGTTTCTGGCAGGCCTCGGGGCAGGTATATTGGCGCTGATATTTCCTTGTATTTATGCATTAATTCCAGTTACCGTTTCTTTCTTTTTAAAACGAAGTAAAACCAAGCAGCAGGGTATTAAAAATGCGGTTATCTACTCTCTTTCTATTATCTTGATTTTCGCTATTATCGGTTTTGTTTTTGGTATTACCCGAAATGCAGGATTTGCAAACGACTTTGCAAGTAGTGCAGCTTTTAACATCTTTGTTTTTGCCTTATTCCTTTTTTTTGGTATTTCATTTTTGGGTGCTTTCGAAATATCACTGCCTTCCTCCTGGACCAATTCCATTGATTCAAAAGCCGATAATAAAAGTGTGATTGGTATATTTTTTATGGCTCTTACTTTGGTTGTGGTTTCTTTTAGTTGTACCGCTCCGTTCATCTCTTATTTTGCAGTAACACCAGGGCTTTCTATTGCCGAAAGAACCATTGCATTTGGTGGTTTTGGCCTGGGCATTGCGCTGCCATTTACCCTATTTGCATTATCTCCTTCGCTGCTCAATAAGCTGGCTAAAGGTGGTGGCTGGCTTAATTCATTAAAAGTAGTTTTTGGTTTCATAGAATTGGCTTTTGCACTTAAATTTTTAAGCAGTGCCGATTTGGCTTATCATTGGCGATTGCTGGATAGGGAAGTGTACCTAGCATTATGGATTGTAATTTTTGGTATGCTTGGGCTTTATCTTTTAGGTAAAATAAAATTGAGCCACGATGATGAATTACCAAAGAATGATTATGGGCAACCCTACCTTACTGTTACCCGTTTATTTTTAGCAATTGCAGCCCTTTCTTTCACAGTTTACATGATACCAGGCCTTTGGGGTGCACCGCTTAAAGGCATTAGTGCCTGGCTGCCTGAGGAGCATACTCAAGACTTTAATTTGTACAAAACATCGAGCCATTTACAAGGTGGAAGCACTGTTTCTAGTTCACAGTCTGCTGCTGTTAAGCCTATAAAATACACCGACATTCTAGGGTCAGAAATTCCAGGTGTTGAATCGTACTTTGATTATGATGAAGCCTTTGCTGCTGCAAAAGTTTACAAAAAGCCATTGATGATAGATTTTACGGGACATGCCTGTGCCAACTGCCGTAAGATGGAAAAAGAAGTACTGAGCAATCCAGAGGTTATGAGTATTCTACAAAAAGATTTTATTGTGGTATCGCTATATGTGGATGATAAACTCCGGCTGCCTGAAAGCGAATGGAAAAAATCGTTTACAGACAGCACCAATATTTTAAAAAGAATGGGGGATAAAAACCTCGATTTTGAAGTGGAGCTAAGCAACAATAACGCACAGCCATTTTATCTTTTTGTGGGTAACGATGGTAAACTTTTATTGCCCAATGGCTACGGTTACGATTCTAATATTCCGGCATTTCTTACTCATCTTCAAAATGTAAAAACGGCTTTTAGTAATACAAACAAATAAGCATTAACTCCAGAATTACTTACCCTGTAAGCTGAAACTGCCAGTACTTTGTAGTTTAAAAGCCCAATAGTAGCAAAAGATGAACGGAGCCTCGTAAATACATGGTATTAAAAACGTTCGTTACTACTACTCCATCTGTGCGTTACTTTAGCTGGGTTTCACGGTAATAAGCCACCGATTAACATAAGGGTAGATGGGGCAATCAAAAACGAAAAAAGACGCAACATAAACTGCTTGGTATAATCAGTTCTAAACTTATTAAAAAGCCTCTCAACATTGTTTTTGAGAGGCTTTTTAATTTGGCGTCGTGCAGTATTAACCACATGCTATGGATCTTGCAATCGTTACTTTACAAGCAGAGAGTGCATTTAGAAATACTGTACGACATTATCTTCAGAACTCCTTACCCCGTGAACTGAAACCACTTGTTATTCGCAATCTAAATACCCGATAGTAGCAGCCTCATCCGGCCTTCGGCCACCTTCTCCTTCAGAGAAGGAAATCTGAACAAGGGTATGTTTTTGAACGGAGTCCCGTAATGCTACGGGATTTACAACGTTCGCCAATGTCGTTCCATCAGGGCACGGCTTTCGCTGGGTTCCACCGAAATAATCGAGGCTGGCAAAAAAAGAAAAACTACACAATCAAAACTGCGAAGAGTAAGGAGTTCTGAGATTACTATTTGTGATTTTGGATTTACGATTTTAAGATGTTTAATCAGTTGGCTAATCTTACATCATTTTAAAAATTTCAATGTGGGTTTGGACTTACAGATATTTTTACAACATTTTTAGCATGAACCATTCCGAAATCACAAATCCGAAATCATAAATCAAACATCAAAGTGCTATTTGTTTTTCCACCATCATTTTACGTAGGTTAATTAAACCATACCTCATGCGACCCAAAGCAGTGTTGATGCTGCAATTGGTTAGAGTAGCTATTTCTTTAAAACTCATATCTGCATAATGGCGCAGAATAATTACTTCTTTTTGTTCTTCGGGTAACTGCTCCAACATTACCTGAATACGGTCGTAGGTTTGGCGTTTTACCATACTGGTATCTGCACTTTCATCGGCTATGTGCATCCAATTAAAAAGATCTGCACCATCTGCCGTTTTAATTATAGGAGTACGCTTTACTTTTCTAAAGTGATCTACACACATATTATAGGCAATACGCATCGCCCAAGGTAAAAATTTTCCCTCTTCCTGGTACTTGCCTTTGCGTATGGTATCTATAATGCGTATGAAAACATCTTGAAAAAGGTCTTCGGCAAGGTATTTGTCTTTTACCATAAAATAGATGGAGGTAAATACCTTGTCTTTATACCTGCTCACTAAAGTTTCAATAGCAAAGCCGTTGCCATCGGCATACATGCGTACAAGTTGTGTGTCTGTTAAATGTTGATAATCCGCCATGGTGTTTGTTGATTTTTAAGGTACATCAGCAAATAAGAATTGAGTAAAACAGTCTCGATAGGCGTTAGTGCGTTTTTTGTTAGTAGTACCAAATTAAGAGCATATTTTAAATATGCTGCATTGGTTAATGTTAAAAAAAATGAAAGAAAAAAAATAGTATACTTTATACATTAAAAACCGTGCCGTTTGTTTGCTGTTTTTAATATAAAATTGTATTTTTTTTTTATAAACATTTTTTACTGTAGCAAAGATGAGCGTTTTGTGTTTTACTTTTTTAAAGGAGTAAGACGGTAAACGATCCCAGGCGATTCCACCGACATATACAAATAGCCATCTGGCCCCATTACAATATTGCGAACCCTGCCAATATTCTTGAACAATATTTCTTCTTTTACCACTTTATTGTCTTTTAAAATACTCCGGTTGAGGTATTCAAAACGTAGGGCACCTGTAAGTAAATTACCTTCCCAGCCCTTGTATTTTTTGCCGGTTACAAACAATAATCCGCTTGGGCCAATAGAGGGTGTCCATTGATGAAATGGTTGCTCAAGACCGTCTTTGGCTGTTTTTGTGTCGGGTAACATTGGCTTGCCATTATAGTTTATGCCGTAGGTAATAATGGGCCATCCATAGTTCTTCCCCGATTCTACGGTGTTAATTTCGTCTCCACCTCGTGGGCCATGTTCGTTATCCCAAAGTTGGTTGGTATTGGGCTTAATAGTAAGACCCTGAGGGTTACGGTGGCCATAAGAAAAGATGGAGGCATTGGCACCAGCCACACCTGCAAAAGGATTGCTTTCTGGGGTACTGCCATCGGATTTTATACGATGGATTTTACCCAGATCATTTCCATTTATTTGTTGTGGGTTAGCCTTTTCATTACCTCTTTCGCCTACAGAAAAATAGAGATAACCATCTTTACCAAATTGTAACCTGCCACCGTAATGGATGGTAGATTTAGACCATGGAATTGCTATAAAAATATCTTTACCATCTAGCAGTTTATCATTTTCTAAACGGGCTTTTACAATAGCTGTGGTAGAAAATGTTTCTGTGCCTTCTTTTTTAAACTTGGAATAGGAGAGATATACAAACTGATTATGATCAAAATCTGGGTCGAGTGCAATATCAAACAAGCCGCCTTGGCTTTTGTATAAAACCTGCGGAACACCTTCTACAAAACTGGTGCTGCCATCTTTTTTTACATGGTATAGTTTGCCATTTTTATCAGTTACCAGTATTTCTTTTTTTGGTAAAAAAACCATGCCCCACGGGCATTTTAGCCCTTTTAAAATGGTGTCTAAACGAATGGTAAGGGTTTCTGTTTTAAAAATGTTGGACGTAGGTTTTTCAGAACCGGTATATCTATCCACATTTTTAATACCAGTAATAATGTAATCGCAAAGCCCGTATAACTCCTGTTGGGTAAATGCAGAATCAAAAGCCGGCATTCCCTCATCGTGGTAACCTGTTTTTATGGCTTTAAAAAGATCTTCACGGGTTTTTCCATGTTTCCAATTTCTATCCACAAATGCATTCATTTTTTCACCATGGCAGCCACCGCAAAAAGTTTGGTAGTTAATGGCAGCTTTGCTAAAAATAGAATCAGTTGCCTGTTCATTTGGTGGTACTTCTGTTCTATTTTTTTTAAACCCGAATAGTAAAAAAGTAAGTGCGGCAGTAGATAACAACAAGCTGATTGTTTTGAGCATTTATTTTATTTAAAATGAAATTATTGATTTTATGGAATTTGTTACAAATAATTGCAGTTAAGCTTATCAGGTTTAGTATTAATACGATAGCTGCATAAGGTTGTTAAAGATTGCTTAATGCTATTGTTAGCAGTTAGTTTTTGAGAACTTTATTAAATGTTGTATTGTAATAATTGGGATTTTATTTTGTTCACGGTGCAGTTGAATAATTGATGCAGATTAAATACCTGTTACTAAATTTCAATAAAAGTAGCGCTGCCAATGGTTAAAAATGGAAAATTTAATTTGGCGTTTATAATTATCAACCCAATATAAAATTGTAGGCTAAAAGCTTACAACTTTTTAAGTATAATTATTTGTGTTACAAAGCCAAACATTTAGCCATTTCATTACTAACCCTGTTTATTGGTAACCCTATTCAATTATCTTTACGGCATTCCATTATTTACACAAGAAAATTCTCAATTACATGGGCTTTATTAAAAAAAGATTTAAAGAGGCTGCTGAAGCTGCAGGCACAGAAATTAAAGACTTGTTGAAAGAACATGGCAACAAAGTAATTGGTGAAGTAACCCTTTCGCAGGTGTATCAGGGTATGCGTGGTATTACTGGTTTGGTAACCGAAACTTCGCTGTTAGATGCGCAAGAAGGTATCCGTTTTCGTGGTTATACCATACCCGAATTACAGGAAAAGTTACCAAAAGCCCCGGGTGGTGGAGAACCCTTACCAGAGGGGCTTTTTTACCTAATGCTAATTGGAGAACTGCCTACAGAAAGCGATGTAAATCACCTTACTAGTGTGTGGCAGCGCCGCAGCCATGTGCCGCAACATGTATTTAATACTATAGATGCACTGCCATTAAATACACACCCAATGACGATGTTTGTAACTGGTGTAATGGCACTGCAAACCGAAAGTAATTTTCAGCGACGCTATGCCGAAGGCATGAATAAGAAAGATTATTGGGATGCCGCTTTTGATGACTCTATGGATTTAATAAGCCGTCTGCCAAGGATTGCAGCATATATATATCGCCGCAAATATAAATTTGGCGAACATATTCACCCCAATGGGCTTCTTGATTGGAGTGGAAACCTTGCCCACATGATGGGTTACGAAGACGAAAGTTTTAAAGAGCTGATGCGATTGTATATGACCATCCATACAGACCATGAAGGTGGTAATGTTAGTGCACACACTACCCATTTGGTAGGCAGTGCATTAAGCGACCCATACCTTAGCTACGCAGCAGGTATGAATGGTTTAGCAGGCCCTTTGCACGGCCTAGCCAATCAGGAGGTAATTAAATGGATTTTTGAAATGAGGGAAAAATTGGGAACAGAATTACCAACTAAAGAGCAGATAACCCAATATGTGCAGGATACACTTACAAGTGGTAAAGTAGTGCCGGGCTATGGCCATGCGGTGCTTCGCAAAACGGATCCACGATTTACTGCACAAATGGAATTTGGTAAAAAGCACATGCCCGATGATCCGCTGGTACAAACTGTTTGGAATATTTACGAAACTGTGCCACCAATATTACAATCGCTTGGTAAAGTTAAAAACCCATGGCCGAATGTGGATGCACACAGCGGTGCATTACTGGTACATTATGGCATGGTGGAATACGAATTTTACACGGTACTGTTTGCGGTAAGTCGTTCTCTTGGTGTACTAGCAAGCCTTTGCTGGGATAGAGCACTTGCATTTCCGTTAGAGCGTCCAAAATCTATTACTACAGAACTGGTAAAAAAATGGATTAAAGGCGAAGACAATGTTTGGGGTGACTAATTTACAGGTTAAAGATTGTTCAACAATCAATTGGAAATTTTCAATGAAAAGCCGCTCAGTTTGGGCGGCTTTTGTTATGCTCAGAACTCCTTGCCCTTTGCAGTTTTGATTGTGTAGTTTTTTTTTATCCAGCGAAAGCCTTGCCCCGATGGAGCGACATTGGCGAACGTTGTAAATCCCGTAGCATTACGGGACTCCGTTCAAAAACATACCCTTGTTCAGCTTTCCATCTCTAAAGGAGCAGGTGGACAAAGGCCGGATGAGGCTGCTTCTATTGAGCATTATAGACTGCGAAGTATAAGCGATTTCAATTCAAAGGGTAAGGAGTTCTGATGCTATTGCGTTTTCGTATGAAAATAAATGGATCACTCTTCATCAGCCAAACTGGTTAGCACCTGCATGGCTTTTGAGGCATCTTTCTTATCAACAAAAATATGATCGTGGTAAAAGGCAGCTACCACATTACAACTGATACCTGCTGCGGAAAGAGCTGTTGAAAATGCAGCCGTTAGGCCAACTGCTGTTAATGAAGAATGCACTGTGAGTGTAATCCACGAAGCAACAAATGTGTAGCCGAGTTGCAGTATGTCAGCTGTTTCTTTTTTTATGATTATTGTATGGCCTTCGGTTTCTTTAAACAACAAAACAATGTTGGATGTATCAATTGTAAGCGAATCCGGGATAGAGCAAAAAACATAATCACCGATGTGAAGTTCGGGCTTGAGGTTTTTAAGTAAGGTTTGCAGATTGGTTTCGCCGGTCATTTTTTGATAGCTATGTAGGTTTGAATAAGTGAAGCATACTGTTTAATAATTGCAATCAGATGAATCCTCACAGTATTGTGAGGACCAATGTCGCTTCATCAGGGAACGGTTTTCGCTAGGTTAATAGAAAAAATTCTGGTTGAAAAAAATTAACATTCACAATCGTAACCCCCGAATTTACTTTGCCAATTGCTAACTGAAAAACTGCCAAATGAACCTTACTTCCGTTTCCACCATTTCTTTTTCCTCTCTTCTTTTTCTTCTAAGGTCATTTTACATTTCATCTGCGCATCTATTACGGCAATTAGTGCCATGTTAACAACACTACGGATGGAACTGCCAAGTTGCAACACATGCACCGGTTTTTTAATACCCAGCAAAATAGGGCCAATAGCATCTGCACCACCAATTTCCCGTAGCAGGTTATACGCAATATTACCCGCTGCCAGGTTTGGAAAAATAAGGGTGTTTACTTCTTGGTCTATCAGTTCGCTAAATGGATAATTTTCTTTCAATAATTCGTTGTTAAACGCCATATTACCCTGTATTTCACCATCTATTATCATGTTGGGGTCACGTTCTTTCACTATTCGCCGGGCATCGGCCATCAGTTTGGCCTCGGCACTGTCGCTGCTGCCAAAGTTGCTATAACTTAACATAGCCACCCTTGGTCTAATGTTGAATTGCTTTACTTCTTTTGCTACCAGCATAGTAATATCAGCCAGTGCTTCTGCTGTTGGGTTAAAGTTTACGGTAGTGTCTGCTAAAAATAAAGGGCCTTGTTTAGTAATGAGGATGTACATGCCGGCAATGCGTTTTACACCTTGTTCTGTACCTATAATTTGTAGGGCAGGGCGTATAAGAGCTGCATAATCTTTGTTAGGGCCAGCCAGCATCCCATCGGCCTCGCCATTTTCTACCATCATGCAGCCAAAGTAATTGCGGTCTTTCATCATCTTAATGGCTTCATAATGGTTTACACCTTTACGGCCACGTTTCGCAAAAAATTGTTCGCCATATTGTCTTCGTTTCTCTTCGTTTTCGTCTGTTTTAGGATCTACAATAGTAATGCCTTCAAGATCTATCCCATTGCTATCGGCAATGCTTTGTATTTTCTTCTCTTCGCCTAATAAAATAGGGTAGCAGATACCCTCATCCACACAAATTTGTGCAGCTTTCAGCATTTTAATATTATCCCCTTCGGAGAAAACAAGATGGCGTGGATCTTTACGTGCTTTACTGCCAATAACCCGCATCAGTTGGTTATCAAGACCCAGTCTTTTATTAAGGCTTACTATATAGTCATCCCAATTGGTAATTGGGGTTCGGGCCACACCACTTTCCATAGCAGCCCGGGCTACAGCGGGTGCCACAGTGGCTAGCAGCCTGGGGTCTAAAGGTTTTGGAATAATATAGGTTGGGCCAAAAAGTATGTTTTTTTCGTTGTAAGCCAGTATTACTATTTCTGGCACAGGTGTTTTGGCCAGTTCGGCCAAAGCCTTTACTGCAGCCAGTTTCATGGCTTCGTTTATTTGTGTGGCCCGTACATCTAACGCACCCCGGAATATGTAGGGAAAGCCCAACACATTGTTAACCATATTAGGATAATCACTCCGGCCTGTAGCCATAATAATGTCTTTCCGAACAGCCGTAGCAGCATCATAAGTAATCTCCGGGTCTGGGTTAGCCATGGCAAAAACAATTGGGTTTTTGGGCATGGATTTAATCATATCTTGAGTAACTACATTACCTACACTTAATCCTAAAAACACATCGGATTCCTTCATGGCATAGACCAGGTTCATATTTTTTTTTCTGGCATCTACTGCAAATTTTATTCGATTTTCATCCAGGTCGTTTCTGTCTTTGTGTAGTATGCCGTTAATATCGAACATAGAGAAGTTTTCGTATTTTGCCCCGAGGGCTACATACAATTTCGCACAGGCCATAGCTGCTGCTCCTGCTCCGTTTACCACTATTTTTATTTTGTCTATTTTCTTTTTTTGAAGTTCTAATGCATTTAGCAATGCCGCACTGCTAATAATGGCAGTACCATGCTGATCGTCGTGCATTACCGGAATATTCATCTGTTCTTTTAATTGCTGTTCAATATAAAAGCATTCCGGGGCCTTTATATCTTCTAAATTAATACCACCAAAAGTGGGTTCCAGCGATTTTACTATCTGCACAAATTTCTCCGGATCTTTTTCATTGATTTCAATATCAAAAACATCAATATCAGCGAAGATTTTAAAGAGAACCGCTTTGCCTTCCATTACGGGTTTGCCAGCTGCGGCACCAATATCACCTAGGCCAAGTACTGCTGTACCATTGCTTATAACGCCTACTAGGTTTCCCTTGGCGGTGTATTTATAAATGGCCTCTGGGTCGTTTACTATTTCCAAACAGGGTACAGCTACACCGGGGCTGTAGGCAAGGCTAAGGTCTCGTTGAGTTTTGGCCTCTTTTGTTGGCACCACTTCTATCTTGCCCGGGCGTCCTTTGGAATGATATTCTAAAGCCTGTTGTTTTTGCAGGTCTTTCATTTTATCTTTTTGCATAGAGTAAGCAAACCTACGGATTAATAAAAAAAATAAATGGCATCATTTTATTACCAGAGTTAGATAAAATACTATTTTATTTAACGGTAGAAATGAACATGGAAACAAATTGACAAAAGGTGTTAAACCCTAAGAAATAATTATTCAGGCAGCAAATTGAGAAAAAATCGCTTTTTTTAAAAAAAATATCTATTTTGGTTCTATTATTTACAAAATCAGTTTTCTATAGAGCCATTTTCTACCTTTTTTTAATTTGAGATTTACTAATGGTGTTTAATAAAATACTATTTTAGCCACCAATTCGTTGTAAACAAAACAAATACTGACTCAATGAGACCAAAACTGAAAACTGCAGCATTGCTTTGTGCTGTTACATTATCTTCTCAGGCTTTCTCACAAGCTGATCCAATCAACGTTGTAACTTCCGCAACTCCGTTTCTTCGTATATCTCCCGATGCACGCAGTGGGGGTATGGGTGATATGGGCGTGGCTACTTCACCTGATGCCAATTCGTCTTTTTGGAACATTGCTAAAACGCCTTTTGCCAAAAGTAAATCTGCAGTATCGCTTACATATACACCATGGTTAAAGGATTTGGGTGTAAATGATGTATTTCTTGCTTCCTTGGCAGGTTACTATCAATTAGATGATCAATCAGCAGTTTCAGGTTCTATGCGCTTTTTTAATCTTGGCTCCATACAGTTTACAGATTTTAGCGGACGTGATATTTCTACTGGTAAGCCAACCGAGTTAAGTCTTGATTTGGGCTATAGCCGCAAAGTATCAGATAAATTAGCATTGGGTGTTGCTATCCGTTACATCAATAGTAATCTTACCCGCGGCTATGCTGCCTCTAATGGTATTACCTACAAAGCCGGAAGTGCAGTATCTGGAGATTTATCGCTCTACTACGATAACACTAAGGAGTATGGATCTGGCATTCGTGCTGGTATTGCATTAAGTAATCTGGGTTCTAAAATTTCTTATACTAACGATGCACAACAAAAAGATTACATTCCTGCCAACCTTGGTATCGGTGTTTCTTACACTTCAGTTTTTGACGAAAGCAATAAAATAACTTTTGGTATTGAGGCCAATAAATTAATGGTTCCCACACCACCTTTAGCAAGTGGCGATAGTGCTACCGATGCAAATGCACTTTCAGAATATCGCTCAAAAGGAATTGTAAATAGCTGGTTCTCATCTTTTGGAGATGCTGGTTCTTTTAAAAGTGAATTGGCCGAATATCAGGTAGCCGTAGGTGCAGAATACAGTTACAATGACCAATTTTTTGTTCGTGGTGGATATTTTTACGAAGACAAAACAAAAGGAAACCGCAAATTTTTTACAGCTGGTATTGGTATCGTTTATAATGTTTTCGGTTTAAATTTCTCTTACCTTATTCCTTCTGGCAATGGTGTTAATCGTAACCCGTTATCAAACACATTGCGTTTTAGTCTTGTTTTCAACTTTGATAATAATAAATAACAAGTAGTATTCTTCATTAAAATAAAAGAGGCGAAGGTTTTACCTTCGCCTCTTTCGTTTGTAGTAACACGCCTCGAGGTTACTACTATAAACTTTTACAACAACAAATTTCTTTTTTATGTATAGAATAGGTTCCGGTATAGACTTTCATCAATTAGTTACAGGCCGTGATCTTTGGCTAGGTGGCATAAAAATACCCCACAGTAAAGGTGCACTGGGCCACAGTGATGCCGATGTAATACTACATGCTATTTGCGATGCACTACTTGGGGCCTTAGCTTTAGGCGATATTGGCACTCATTTTCCCGACACAGCTTCGGAGTTTAAAGATATCGACAGTAAAATATTATTACAACGCAGCTACAATCTTGTTTGCAGTAAAGGTTATTCGCTGGTAAATGTAGATGCGTCGCTATGTTTAGAGTTGCCAAAAATTAAGCCTTATGTATTGCAAATGCAGGAGGTAATTGCCGGGATTTTAAAAGTGGATATTAGCGATGTTTCTATTAAAGCCACTACTACTGAGCGAATGGGTTTTGTGGGTAGAGAAGAAGGGTTAGTAGCGTATGCGACTGTATTACTTCAAAAAAAATAACCCATTTGGCTGTATGTTAACAGCTATTATTTTTCTTCAAACCTTATTTTTACCTGCATGGAAGTGATAACAATCGGTATCAGAAATGTTTCTGAAAATCCAATGCCAGCTTATGCCACCACTGGTTCATCGGGTTTGGACATTCGGGCATGGATTTCAGCACCACTTGTATTGAATTCTTTAGAACGATTTATGGTTCCTACCGGTATTTTTATAGAAATACCCGTTGGTTACGAAGCTCAAATGAGACCACGAAGCGGATTGGCAATAAAACAAGGGCTAACCTGTCTTAATTCTCCTGGTACTATTGATAGTGATTACCGTGGCGAACTAAAAGTAATATTGGTTAATCTTTCTAATGAGCCACAAACCATCCACCCTGGCGACAGAATAGCACAGTTGGTATTTCAGAAAGTGGAACTAATTGAATGGGAAGCAAAATCGGAATTTTCGCAAACTAACAGGGGAGAAGGAGGTTTTGGTCATACAGGAAAAAATTAAAAAATGAAAGTATTACACTCGCTGATAATAATTACGGCTACTATTATTGCCTTTGCTTCTTGCAGAAGCACAAAAAAAATTACAACTGCTATCGCTACAAAGGATACTACTGCAATTGTAATTATTAGAGAAGAGCAAAAGGTGGATTCTGCCGCATTAAAATTGGCGATCCTAAAAAAAATACAATCTAACCGAATCAATTGCGAATGGTTTTCTGCCACTAAAATAAAAGCAGATTACGACGATAATAGTGGTGACAATAACAACTTCAACATTGGTATAAGACTTAGAAAAGACAGCGTTATCTGGGTTTCGATAACTAAAAAAGTGCTAGGTATCGATTTTGAGGGTTTAAGAATATTGGCCACAAAAGACAGTGTTAAGATTTTAAACAAGCAAGAAAAGGAAATTAAATACAGGTCTATTGCCTATTTGCAGGAAGTTACCAAACTGCCTTTTGATTTTTACACATTACAAGACCTAATTCTTGGTAACCCAATTTTTTTTGCTAACAACATAGTTTCGTATAAATATTACGAAGACAAACTGCAGGCATTAAGTATTGGTGATTTATTTAAACACCTGATAAATGTGGATACTACCACAAATAATATTCTACATAGCAAGCTGGATGATGTGGATATTACCCGAAACCGTACTTGCGATATTACTTTTAGCGAATACCAAAATAAAAATGGAATCCTTTTTTCAACAGACAGAAACATTACGGTAACTGAAAAATCCAAGTTGGATATACAACTAAATTTTAAGCAATATACTTTTAATGAGCCGCAAACATTTCCGTTTACCATACCAAAAGGTTATACGGTGAAATAATAGAGTGGCAATATTTACGTTCTTGTTATCTGAAACCCCACAACACATGAAGCGACTACTTTTTATATATTCAATAATCCTTTTTTCGGCAACCGCTTTTGCACAACCGCCAACCAAGGAAGAGTTACAAAGAAAAACACAAGATTTAAATAGAGAGATAGAAGAAATACGTGCCAACTTGGCTAAAACGGGCAACGATAAAAAAGAAACCATTCGCTACCGTTTACAACTGAGCCGTAAAATAGATGCCAGAAACCAGATTATAGAAAATATAAAAGGAGAGGTGTATTATATAGGAAAAGACATTATCCGTAATTACCGTGAAATAGATACGCTGAAAAAAGAACTGGATACGCTGAAAGCCCAGTACGCAAAAAGCATTGTATATGCCTATAAAAACAGGAGCAATTACGATTTTCTCAACTTTCTTTTTTCCGCAGGCACTTTTAACGATGCACTTAAAAGAATTGCTTACTTAAAAAATTATAGGCAGTACCGAGAGCAGCAGGCCGGACAAATAAAAAAGACCAATGAATTATTACAAACCAAGGTTGAAAACCTAACTGGAAAAAGGCAGGATAAAGGCAAGGCTTTAGTGGAACAGAGTAAGCAAATGAATGAACTGGCAGAGGATAAAAAAGAGCAGGATCTTACATTAACAAAGCTCCAAAAAACAGAGAATGAGCTAGGTGTCTCTATGCAAAAAAAACAAAAACAAAAGCAAGATATATCAAGGGCTATTAAGAAAATAATAGATGATGAAATAGCAAAGGCAAGAAAGATAGAACAAGACCGAATTAAAAGAGAGAAAGACAGGCTAAAAAAATACAATGATTCTGTGGCACTTGCTAATAAGAAAAATAATGTTTCGGTAGTTCCTCCTCTTGTTAAATTACCAACAGAAGTAACGCCAAAAACTAAACGGCCACCAAGTGAATTAGAAAACACCCCGGAAGGAATAATTACTTCTGCTGAATTTGAAAAAAATAAAGGGAATTTGCCATGGCCAGTGGATCAAAAGTTTGTAACATTTCATTTTGGAGCGAACAGGATTCCTGCCAAACCCAGAGATATAATTGAAAACCGTGACGGAGTTACTATGGAAACAGGAATTGGAGCAAGTGTAAAAGCTATTTTTGAAGGCGAAGTAACCAGAATTTATAATGTGGCCGATGTTGTTTTAGTCGTTATAAAACATGGTAAATATTTTTCAGCCTATAATAATTTAAGTAGTTCTATTGTAAAAGAAGGTCAAAAAATTGTACGAGGTCAGGCGATTGGCAAAGCCGGAATAAATGATGATGGTGTTGGTGAAATGGAATTATTAATTACCAACGAAAAAGGCAATTACCTAAATCCGGAAAGTTGGATAAGGCGTTAAAAAACTTTCTTTTGAATTTGATTAGAGCGTTGGTTAAAAAATGGCTTAACGCAATAATCAATTAATTTTTTGGCCAAAATAAAAAAACCTGTTGTACTTACACAACAGGTTTTTTTATTTTATTGGGTGATAACCGATATTAATAACGATTGTATCCACCGCCGCCGCCGCTTCCGCCACGGCTGCCGCCACTACCACCATATCCACCGCCACCGCCGTTGCGATCGCCGTATCCGCCAGAACGTTTCTGGTATCCACCACCACCACCATCACGGTCACGGCCTCCACCACCTTCGCGGCGTTCGCCTGCAGGACGTGGTTGGCTTTCGTTTACGATAATTTTACGACCACTTTGGTCACTGTCGTTCAATTGAGCGATAGCTGATGCACCAGCTGCATCATCGGCCATTTCAACAAAACCAAAGCCTTTGCTACGGTTTCCTTTGAATTTGTCAACCACAATTTTGGCAGAGGTTACGTCGCCATACGGGCTGAAAAGATCAGCAAGGTCTTGGTCTGTCATAGTCCAAGAAAGATTTCCAACATAGATGTTCATTACATTACGTTTTTAAAGTGAAACAATTTAAATACCTGTAATGAACCATCGTGAATAGGAACCGGGGTAACTAACGTTGCACTACGTACCTAAAGCCAGCAACGTTCATTAAGGTGAGTCAAAAATAGAACTTTTTAAATAGCATCCAAGAAAAAAGTCCTACCATTTTAACGGCAAGACTTTTTCTTGTTTCAGCTAAGTATCATTTGTAGTCGTTATCCTTCTTCACTTCAGTCTTTGGCTTGTCGGTTGGTTTAGTACCCGGCATTATAGCTTTGGGTTTGTCTGCAGGTAATTGGGTTTTATTTTTTCCTGTATCAGGCTTTGCTGGTTTGGGTATTTTTGTATCATCTATTTGATAATCAGATTCAG
This sequence comes from Chitinophagaceae bacterium, assembly GCA_043760535.1. Taxonomy (GTDB): domain Bacteria; phylum Bacteroidota; class Bacteroidia; order Chitinophagales; family Chitinophagaceae; genus JAZKFT01. The sequence continues at coordinate 5,609 of JAYUOV010000354.1, read as the reverse complement.
GCTTTAGCTCATTTAGGTTAGCACTGTCGCCTTCTGCACCGTAATCCTGATAGTCGTTTGCTTCGCCGCTTCCCATATCCCACCCTTGTGCATCGGGGCTGCTGTATCCGGCATTACCTTCTATATAATCGTAAATCACATCGGTTTTCTCAATGGCTGGTTTTATAAATTTCGCTTCTGAATCGTAGCCTAGTTTTTTATCGCCATAAACAGATTTTAAAAAATAGCCACAGGTAGGCATTGCCACGTGTGCACCATCACTCGTTGTTTTAAAAAATCGGTCATCCATACCTACCCAGGTGCCAAAAAGTAATTCTGGGGTGTAACCAATAAACCAGTCGTCGCTGTTTTCGTTGGTCGTTCCGGTTTTGGCGCCCATTTCGGCTTTTAACTGTACAAACGAACTCATACTTCTGCCGGTGCCAAATTTGGTACAGCCGCCCATCATTTTTGCCATAGTGTAGGCGGTTATTTCGCTTATTACTTCCTTATGTTCGGGCTGCACTTGTAAAATAATATTGCCGTTATGGTCTTCTATCCGAGTTACAAATTGTGGCTTTGTATTAAAGCCCCTGCCTGCAAACATGGTGTACATCCACATCATTTCGTAGAGGCTTAAATCGCAGGATCCCAATGCATAGGAGGAGTGGGGTTCCAGTTTGGTTTGTACATTACAGGTGTTTAAAAATTCAACAAACCTTTTGCGGCCTACCTGTTTCATAAGGTATGCAGCTACCCCATTATGGCTCATAGCTAGTGCATGCCACATAGCCTCCATGCCACCGCCGCCCCTTTTTCCAGATGGCACCCAGCCTTCGCCAGGAAAAAATTGTGCCCAGTTTTCGCACATACTTTCTGGTGTCATGCCGGCTTCTTGTATGGCTTGTGTGTATAGCATGGGTTTAATAGTGCTACCCACCTGCCTTTTAGCCATTACGTTCACATGGTCGAACTTAAAGGTTTTGTAATCGATACCACCCACCCAGCATTTTACCTCACCCGTTACTGGGTGCATGGCCATAAAGCCGCTTTGTAATTGCTGCCTGTGGTATTTTATAGAATCTAATGGTGTAAGTGTGGTGTCTTTTTCACGTTTGGCATTCCATGCAAAAACCTTCATTTTTTGTTTTACATCAAAAGATTTACGGTTTTCTTCGTCGGTCATTCCGTCTTCTTTCTGATTTTTCCAGCGGTCGGTTTGTTTTATAAATCCTTCAAGCTTACTGGCATATTGTTTCCATAATGCTGGCCCACGGTAGCTGTTATAGCCATTTTGAGAACGCTGCTGTACGGCTATGTTTTTAGCCATGGCCTCTTCGGCATACACCTGCATTTTTGGGTTTAATGTGGTGTATATTCTTAAACCATCCCGGTACAAATCGTAAGGTTTTCCGTTGGGCTTGGTTTTATCCTTCAGCATTTTTCTTACTTCATCTTTTAATACATTTTCTCGAAAGTATGGCGCTATACCCTGGCTTTGATCCAGCTTTTTAAAGTTTAGCTGTATAGGAGAAAGTTTATATTTCGACGCATCATTTTCAGAAATATATTTGGCATCAGCCATTCTGTCCAGCACCAGATTGCGCCTGTCCATGGAGGCTTTAGGATACCGCTTTGGGTTGTAGGCAGTTGGTGCATTTACCATACCTACAAGTACAGCAGCTTCGTCCACGGTTAACCGGTCGGGTTCTTTCTGAAAAAATGTACGGGCAGCATTGCGAATACCGAATACATTTTCGCTAAAAGCAACTGTATTAAGGTAATAAGTAAGTATTTCTTCTTTAGTAAAATTCCTTTCGAGTTTTACTGAAATTATCCACTCTTTAAACTTTTGCATTACCCTTTTAAATTTATTGGTTGCCCTTGCATCGCCAAACAAACCCAAAGCTAATTGTTGGGTAAGCGTACTGCCGCCACCCTGCTTACCAAGCCCTTTTACAACCCTTAATAGTGCAATACCATCTATGCCACTGTGTTCATAAAAACGCACATCTTCGGTGGCCACCAAGGCGTTTATTACATTGGGAGAAATGTCTTTTAATTCCACAGGGCTGCGGTCTTCCAAGTAATATTTACCCATGGGTGTTCCATCATCTGCAAATACTTCGGATGCCATTATGGAAGATGGGTTTTGCAGTTCTTGCAAAGAAGGCATATCGCCAAATACACCATAGTTAATAAGGGTGATAAACAAAACAAAGGCGAGTATGCCAACAATGGTAAGCCTCCATAATATTTTTACTGCACGGGACATTTGTATTTACGATTTATGATTTACGATTTACGATTTGCTCTTTTTTTAGAATATCAGTTATTTAACAGCTCCTAATATTTAAACATTGTAAAATTAAACAAAGACCGTGCAGAGATTCGATAAAATTCAAATGCTTTTGTTAACATTTTAAAATGATGTTACTATTAAAATTGGTCTGGTAAAACTGTTTTTAAAGTTTTTATATATCCGGGTACATCCAGATTTTGTTTCAGCAATTCCAGATTGGCTGTACTAATAACTATAAAACTATACTTGGCCGCTTCAAGCCAGGGCACAATAGCGGTAGCAGCTTTGGGTTTCACCTTTGTAATGTATTCGTAAGCTTTAGAAGCTGTTGTAAAATCGGCACTGTTAATGGTTACCAGCGAATAGGTGTCGTTCAGTTTTTGCTTGGCAAGGTCGAATTTTTGAGAACGAATATTGGAACCGTTATAGCGGCTAAATGAATTGAGCGTTTCGTTGAGGTAAACAATATCCACTTTATCTAACAAAATAGCTACCAGATGAGTAGTAGCAGTATCTATTACAAAAGGCATTTTTGGTAAGGCTGTAGTAGCTGGTATGATATCTTGTTTGGCGCTTAATAAAGGCGGTACCACAGTTGTATTTTTAATGGGTGCCGCAATGTTACTAACCACGGGTTGCGTTACTGTAGGTGCAATGGTACTAACCGTTTTTATTTCTTCATCTGTGGCTCTTACAATATTTAGCGAAGTAAGGTGTGCCTCTATTTCTTTACGGCGGCCTAATACCTCTATCATAGTAAGGGCTTTTGCAGCAAGGGGAGATGTGCTAAAAGTACTTGCTATAATGTTTAACCGTTGCATAGCTAAAGAATCCTGCCGTTGTTTGATGTAATAAACTGCTTCAATATACAGCAGTTGAGGTGTCCAAAAGTTGGGACCAAAAGTAGTATCGGCTTTTTGTTTTTCAGCAACAGCTTTTTCAAAATTACCTTCTATAAACAGATTGTATATTTCTTTGTATTTAGCTGTGGCAGCGGAGTTTGCTTTTTGGTTACCTACTGCCGGTGTATTCATTTTTTTGGTAAATATGCCATCTTTATAATCGCTGTTGAGTCGGTTTTTTAAAGTATTGGCTTTAATGGTTTCGCCGGTTTTATTGTAGCAATAAATTAGGTTGAAAATAACTTCGGCAGCGGCTGTGTCTTTACCAAGCCTTGCCAATAAAGCTTCGTACACTTTTATGGCTTCTGGTAAATCTTCTATCTTTTCCTGCAGGGCTAAGGCTTTTGCCAGCATCGCCTCGTTAATGGATTGGTTAGCTACATTCTGGCTTTCACTTTCTATTGGCAAATTGGTTGCAAGTGCATCAAATGTGTATTCCGTAGGGTTATATACCAAGTTTATATCTACTGCGCCGTTTAAATTTTTGGCAGCTTTATTTGTTTCAGTTTTCTCATCTTCTGCTTTGCTGATACCGATAGCGTTAGCAAAGCCTATTTGTAATGCGGCAGAGCGGCGCCAATTATCTACGTTCGGCCTGGCGCCCCATTTTTGCTTAAATGTTTGAAATCCATTACTTTTTTGCGAAGCGTTATAAAAATAAAACTCTTTTTCGGTGCCAAAAATATTGTCTTGCCCTTTACCTATCTGCGTTTGGTTTAGTGCCAATCCTGTATTGCTGCTATCGATAGGTTCTTTAAGGCCTCGTTCTTTTCTTAATCTTTTTGCAAGGGCTTTTACGTAGCTATTTCGTTCTGTTTCGGGCAAAGCTGCTATTTTTAAAAGGCTATCCTGTGCATATATAATTCGGTCTTTTTCGTAAATAATTTTACAGCCAGGTTTACGTGTTTCTATTCTGGCAGTTAATAAACTATCTATTACACTTGTATTAGTGCTGTCGTAATAATTACCAGCTTTACCATATTGTTTTAGGTCGTAAGCCATATCTGCAAGTGCCAGAAAAGATTTACTTTTTTGCTCCTCGTTATTGGTGTTGTATTGGATGCTTTTCTTTAGGTAGGCTTCCGCCATTTCGTATCCATTTCTTTCTATTTCCATAAGGGCTGCAGCGTAATAAACAATATCGCGGTACAGTTCGTATTTTTCTTTTTTGGCCATTTTTAAAATCTCATTAATATTTTGCTGTACTACTTTTGTGTCTTCATTTTTGCGAAGCCTTACAGAGGCAAGTCTTGCATACACTTCCATTACGATATCTACAGTAGTGTTGGCACATTTTGCATAATATTCAGATGCCTCTTTAAGCTGTCCGGCATCCTGATACATTTGGCCCATAAGGTAGTACCAACGTGCCTTTTCTGTCTTATTTTCTGCAAGGCTGATGGCCGTAGAGAGATACTTAGCACAACTATCAAAAATGCCCTGCTTAAAGTAATTATAGGCTTCCACTTCTGCCAATTTTTCTTTTAATCGTTTCGGAAAAAGAGGGTCGTTTTTTAAAGTAGTTATCAGCGATGCTGCATCTATAAATTCTTCTTTCTCTGTGTAGGTTCTTATTTGCCATATAAAAGATTCGTTGCGGCTTGGCGGCATTTCTATTATCTTTTTATAAAGATTGGTTTTCTCTTTAGTAGCGATGCTTAATGCATTGCCGCCTTGATTAATGTTGCTACCTATAACCTTGTCGTAACCATCTTTTTCTTTAGGACTAAATGCATAGTTGATGTATTGAAAAGTCATAGATGCCGAATCGAAATCTTTACGAAGTAAATAAGCACGGCCTATTAGCAAGTAGAGATTATCTATCCAATCATTTCTAAGATCGTGTAATAAAATACCAGCAGTACATTTTTGTAAAATAGAATCTAATTCAGTGCTTTTAGAAGTAGCATCCAATGAGTAATTGTAAAAGGGCAGGAGCTTGGTATAATCCTCTTTATTAGCCAATTTGGCTGCTTCAATAATGTCTAGAAGTTTGTATTTAGCATTAAAATAAAAATTGTAGTGGGTGTACATGTTCTGAAAAAAATGGCGAGGTACTGTAAATTTTTTGTCGGCCATTTTTTCAGATCCCAGTTTGCGTTCTTCAAACTGTTTTGGTTTTTTCACTTCCACATTTCCTTTAGGTTGTGCCATAGTAGTAAAGCCAATGGCAGCTAAAGCAACTATTCCTAATAAGCGTAATCCCATCCTCATGTACTATTTTTTAACAGTTGCAATATAGCAAAATAGGGTCGAGGTTTTTTGTACCAGTTTCCTGTTTGGCTTTATTTTAAACCAGTTTTGGTGGTTCGGTTAGCAATTAACGGTTTTACCCTTAAATAATTGCCCTTAATTATTTATGAAAATGACGTTTTTTGATTAGCTGGATTCAAGTAATAAATGCAACTTTTTAAGTTGTTTAATTT
>JAYUOV010000353.1:0-21968 GCA_043760535.1 Chitinophagaceae bacterium | reverse complement strand
TAAAGCGGTCATCAACAGACTATGTTTTTTACTTCTTAGTCCTGCTGTTTTTAATACTTGGCGGCATACGTTTTATGTTTCCAAAATATTTTAGCGATTTGTTTGGCCTGTTTTTTAGGGTCACTTTTAAGCAAAAGGCCATCCGGGAAAGGCTTTTGGAAAGTACCCTGCCCTCTATGTTGCTCAATGGGCTATTCTTAGTTTCCGGCGGCTTTTTTCTGTATGAAATTTCTACGTATTATCAATGGCAAATCAAAGAAAACTTTTGGTACGGCCTCGGGTTTTGGACAGTAGTTTTAATTTTGGTTTATGGACTTAAATGGCTGTTAATCAAAACGATGGGCTGGCTTTTTCAGATACAGGAAGCCAGTAGTGTTTATACATTCATTGTTTTTTTGGTAAATAAAGTACTGGGCGTTATGATGTTGCCTGTAATAGTACTTATGAGCTTGGCACCTGTTTCTATCCATCCTACTTTGGTTACTATCGTGTTGTTTTTATTGGCAGTATTGTTCATTTACCGGTATATTATTTCCTACCCCATTATTAAGGCTTCTGTTAGGGTAAATCAGTTTCACTTTTTCCTCTACCTTTGTGCTTTCGAAATTGTACCGCTACTAATAATCTACAAAGGACTAGCTATACATTTATCGAGTGCAACCTGATTTAAAAGTTTACGATAGATACATGACCAAAAACGGCGTTAAGAAAAAATCAACTATTTCAGGAAAATTAATGAAGATATTGATTACACAGCCCAAGCCCGATTCTGAAAAATCTCCTTATTTCGATTTGGCCAGTCGCTACAAAATCGATCTTCATTTCCACCCTTTTATTAGGCTGGAGGGCATACCTGCAAGGGATTTTCGAAAGCAAAAGATAGATCTACCATCGTACTCCGGTGTTATTTTTACAAGTCGTAATGCTATTGATCATTTCTTTAGAATGTGCGATGAGATGCGGATTACCATTTCTCAGGATGAAAAATATTTCTGCATCAACGAATCTGTGGCACTATATCTGCAAAAATTTATACTCTATCGCAAACGCAAAGTTTTTTACGGTGCCGATGGTACCAATAAAAGCATGTGCGATGTAATAAATAAACATCGAGAAAACGAAAGATTCTTGTATGTGTGTAGCGAAAACCAGCAAGATAATGAGATTGTAAACTGGCTTAAAAGTCATAATTGTGAGTTTGCTACACCCTTTATGTACCGCACTATTAGTGCAGATGTAAAAGCAGTGCTAGCAGATAAAGACTTCGATGTGATTTGTTTTTTTACCCCAAGCGGCGTAAAAAGCCTGTTCGAAAATATGCCCAAGTTTAAGCAAAATGGAACTGTACTCGGAGCTTTTGGCACCAACACTTCTAGGGCAGTGGAAGAAGCCGGCTTGCAACTATTAATAAAAGCCCCGCAGCCTGCTGCACCTAGTATGGTGGCAGCAATAGAAAAGTTTTTAAAGGAACAATTAGCGGAGAAGCTATAAAAATAATGCAGCTCCTTACTAATAATATTAAAACCCAAATGCATCAGTTATTTGGGTTTTATTTTTGCTCAAGATTAAAATGCCAATTCTCTACATTTTAAATAAAGCCTTACACATTGAACCGCCTTATCCACCAAACCAGCCCCTACTTATTACAGCACGCCCACAATCCGGTAGATTGGTATCCGTGGGGCGATGAGGCTTTGCAAAAAGCCAAAGCCGAAAACAAACCCATACTAGTAAGCATTGGTTACTCAGCATGCCATTGGTGTCATGTAATGGAAAGAGAAAGTTTTGAAGACCATGCCACCGCCGACATTATGAACCGCTATTTTATTAATATAAAAATAGACCGAGAAGAGCGGCCAGATATAGATGCTATATACATGGATGCCGTACAAATGATTAGCGGAAGCGGCGGCTGGCCTCTTAATGTATTTCTTACACCCGACGCAAAGCCATTTTACGGCGGTACATATTTTCCACCGGTGCAGGCTTATAACAGGAGTAGCTGGAAAGATGTGCTGCAATCTATTAACAAGGCCTGGCAGGAAAAACCCACAGAAATAATAGCACAGGCCGAAAACCTTACCGAGCATATCCGCACAAGCAGCATGTTTGGCAATATAAAACCCGAAGCAGGTGTTTTTTTGGAAGCACAGTTAGAAACCATAACGGCTAACCTGCTTAAAAATGCCGACACTGTTTGGGGTGGTTTTGGCAAAGCACCTAAGTTTCCGCAAACCATGAGCATCCGGTTTTTGCTGCGGCAATACCATTTTACTAAAAATGAAGCAGCATTACAGCAAGCATTGCTTAGTCTCGATAAAATGATTTACGGTGGTATGTACGATCAGTTAGGTGGCGGCTTTGCACGGTATTGTACCGATAACGAATGGCTAGTGCCGCATTTTGAAAAAATGCTGTACGATAATGCACTGCTTGTAAGTGTTATCAGCGAAGCTTATCAGCTAACTGGCGCAGCATTATACCGGCAAGCCATTGAGCAAACCATGGCCTTTATTAGCAAAAACTGGCAAAGTACACAAGGTGGTTTTTATAGTGCTTACGATGCTGATAGCGAAGGCGTAGAGGGCAAATTTTATGTTTGGTCTAAGTCTGAAATAGAAGAAATACTAGTACAGGATGCAGCACTTTTTTGCCAGTATTACGATGTAACCGAATATGGTAATTGGGAGGAATCCAATATACTATGGGTAAAAATACCGCTTCAGCAATTTTGTTTAAAACTACAATTAGGTGAACCAGAAACAGAAGCTTTGCTAGAACAATGCAGGCAAAAATTATTTACCCAAAGGGCAAAAAGAATAATGCCTTTACTGGACGATAAAATACTGATGGGCTGGAACGCTTTAATGATTACCGCTAGTTGCAACGCCTATGCAGCCTTGCAAAATGATACTTATCTGGAAATGGCAGAAAAGGCCAACAGTTTTATAGAACAGTATTTACAAAACGAAAAGGGTAGTTTTTACCACAATTACAAAAAAATAGCTGCAAACCCGGCCTTTCTAGATGATATGGCATATTTTGTACAGGCACTTATTAATTTAGCAGAAGTAACCGGAAATAATCAATACTTACACAAAGCAAAGCTGTACACCGAAAAAATCTTTGCTGATTTCAAAGATGCTGAATCGCCATTTTTCTTTTACACACCCGTTTGGCAAACCGATGTAATACTTAGAAAGAAAGAATGGTACGATGGCGCCACACCTTCTGGCAACAGTACTATGGCCACTAATCTCCATTACCTTTCTATTGTTTTTGATATGGGCGAATGGAAAAAACAGGCAATAGAAATGGTACAAACAGTATCTAATACTTCCATGCGTTACCCAACCTCGTTTTCTAACTGGAGTTGCCTATTACAGCAATGCTTAAATAGTACCTACGAATTGGTTGTTTCCGGTACTAATACCAAGGCTTTGGTAAAAGAAATATTGCAAAAATATTGTCCCAATAAAATTTTGCAAAGCCAGCTTCAGCCAAACGAAGATTTCCCATTGTTACGTGGCCGATGGAATGAAAACGGTACAAATAAGATTTTCCTATGCGAGGCATATCATTGCAGGGCTCCGGTAGAAACGGTAGAAGCCTTGTGGGCACTATTGAAATAAAGGAGCACTGCCATTATTTTGGACTAATATTTGTAAATGAACAATAATAATTTTTGCACTCCGTTTTATTATTTAAGTAAATAATTTTTTTATTTTTTATTCTTTTAGTAAAAAAAGAAGAAATAGCTGTCAAAAATTTGTAGGTATTTATATCCATATCAATATACCGTGGGTTGTAAGTGTTTATATTCGGTATTAAAATTCAGTTCGATGTTTACAGAAAAATTATTTCCTTACATTTGTTCGGTATCTGAAAATAGATTTATCACAATGAGAAATCACCTTCTTAGTATTTCTGCCTTAGCGGCATTGGCAATTTTCACAACAAGTTGTGGCAAATCTGGGAAATCAAAAGGGCTGCCTGATGACGGGCAACTACATGGGGTTGCTACATCTGCTAAGCCCGGTATGAACAAGCCTTTAGGTATGGTTTATGTGCCACCAGGAACTTTTCACATGGGTCCAAGTGATGAAGATGTGAGTTACGCACTTACAGCCCGCAATAAGCAAGTATCTATACAAGGATTTTGGATGGATGCCACTGAAATTACTAATAACCAATACCGACAGTTTGTATATTGGGTTAGAGATTCAATAGCTGCCAAAATAATGCCAGGCTATGTAAAAAACTCTGATGGAGTAGATTATATAGATTGGAAAAAAGTGAAGACCATTAAATGGAGCGATAAAAAAACCATTGAACAATTAGATGCTATGATAGTAGCACCACCCGATAGAATTTATGGAAAAAAGGATATTGATCCGGAAAAGCTTGTGTACCACATTGAATATTTTGATCTTAAAGATGCTGCCAAATTTGAAAACAAAGGAAAACCTCGCAGCACATTCTTAAAGAAATTTGATGAGAAAGTGTACCCAGATACATTGGTTTGGATGAGGGATTTTGCTTATAGTTACAATGAGCCAATGACCAAGAAGTATTTCTCCCACCCTTCTTTTGGTAATTATCCGGTAGTAGGTGTTAATTGGAAACAGGCAACTGCATTTTGCAGATGGCGTACTAATCACCTGATGAACCCATATTTGGAGAGTCGCAAAAAGGCTACTGAAACCGATTTTCATTTGCCAACAGAGGCACAGTGGGAATATGCAGCACGTGGTGGTCGCTCACAATCCATGTTTCCTTGGGGTAACTATTATCTAAGAAATCAAAAAGGATGTTTACTGGCCAATTTTAAACCCGGTCGTGGTAATTACCCCGAAGATGGTGGTTTTTATACCGTACGTGCAGATGCTTATTGGCCAAACGATTTTGGCCTGTATAATATGGCTGGTAACGTAGCCGAGTGGACTAACAGCCTATATTACGAGGGAAGCTACAACTTTCAACATGATATGAACCCCGATGTTCGTTACGATGCAACTAAAGATGATCCTCCCCGTATGCAACGTAAAGTATTAAGAGGTGGTAGCTGGAAAGATGTTGGATTCTACCTACAAACAAGCACGAGGGCTTACGAATATCAGGATACGGCTAAAAGCTATATCGGTTTCCGTACTGTTATTGATTTGCCTTACTTTGGTCGCAGAAAATAATTTTTCTGGATGTCCGTTTTCAATACAAATTTTATTACAATAATCATACTTAATTTATAATGTGGGTAATAGTATCAACCCACTAATTTTCTTTTTCAACTATTCATTTAATCTCAAAAAACAACAACTATGGCCGGCATTTCAAGAAGAAATGAAGTTCTGTTAAACATTTTCGTATGCGTAGGTGCATCTATCGTAATCGTTGGTGCACTGTTTAAGATTTTGCACTGGAAGGGAGCAGATACAATGTTAATGGTAGGATTGCTTACCGAAGCTGCTATTTTCTTACTATATGCCTTTGTACCACCTCCGGCTGCAGATGCTCCTATAGCTTTAAAGGCCACACCGGTAGGAAACCCAGCTCTGAATACTTTGGATAAAATGATGCAAGATGCTGATATTACTCCTACCAACTTATTGAAACTGAGTACTGGTTTTCAAAAATTAGGCACTACTGTAGATAAAATGGGAGAGATAAGCGATGTTGTAAAATCTACTGGCGACTTTACAGCCAACACAAAAGCTGCTGCAGCAGCCATGACCAATGTTACAGATACCATGACCAAGTCCGCAGCCACTATGAATTCTTTTAACGATGCAGCTGAAAGTACCAAGCAATTTCATGGTCAGGTACAAACACTTACCAAGAATTTGGGTAGCTTAAATACGATTTACGAATTGGAATTACAGGATACCAACAACCACCTCAAGGCAATGAACCAGTTTTATGGCAACCTTACAGAAGCTTCTAAAGCCATGCAAGGAAGTGCAGATGATGCAAAGAAAACACAGGAGCAGATTGCTTTGCTTGCAGGTAACCTTACCAAACTGAATAGTGTATATGGTAATATGCTAAATGCCATGCAGGGTAGGTAATTAGCAGGTTTGATATTGGAACGATAGCTAGAATTCTTTCAATATTTAACTCAGTCTCTCTGTAAAAGAGAAATGAAATATAAAATCTAAAATTGTTAATCATACATAATTATGGCCTTACCAAAAGACCCCCGGCAAAAGATGATCAACTTCATGTATCTGGTGTTGACGGCGATGCTGGCCCTTAACGTGTCAACTGAAATCTTGAATGCCTTTAAGGTGGTTGATCAAAGTCTGATAAAATCCAATGGAGTAATAGATAAAAGTAGTAAAAGTGTACAGGAAGGTCTTGCCGATCTGTTAAAAGATCCGGGAAACATGGCCAATGCTGCAATTTGGAAGCCAAAGGCAGATTCTGCATTAATGATTACTGAAACGGTTTCTAAATATATTGATGGATTGAAAGATTCATTAAGAAGAGAAGCCGGCTACAATCCCGAAAAAGGCGACACAACTTTTAAAGAAGATGACTTAGATGCAGCAACAAGATTATTTGACAATAACGGTCAGGGAGTAAAATTGCAATCTGCATTGGAAAAGTTTAAGAATGATGTATTAGCTGTATTGCCAGCAAAAGACAAGGCATTATTAGAGAAAAATCTGCCTATAGACATATCTGTTCCTCCATCTACTACAGGTGCATTAGACATTAGCTGGACTACATCATATTTTCACATGACGCCCACTGTAGCTGCGTTAACCATGCTTAGCAAATTTCAAAGTGACGTAAAACGTAGCGGAAATATAATAGCGAATCATTGTTTAGAACAGGTTGGTAAAGTGGTAATTAAATTGAATAAGTTCGAAGCCTTTGCAGGTCAGAATAGTCAGTATTTATTACCAGGACAGCCGTTTGAGTTAACGGCAGGCTTGGGCGCATTTAGTAGTGAGAATACGCCAACTGTAACCGTAAATGGATCATCTGTACCTGTAGATGCGAATGGCGTAGCTACATACAAAGAAACTGCAGGCGGTGGTGGAGAAAAAAGAATGAGGGTTGTAATATCCTTCAAAAATCCGAATACAGGACAGCCAGAAACCGTTACAAAAGAAATTTCCTATACAGTTGGTCAGCAATCAGGTGCATCTATATTTCTTTCTAAAATGAATGTAATGTACATAGGAGAAGAAAACCCAATAACCGTTAGTGGTGGCTCTGGTAGAGCAGAATCGATGGCGGTTAGTTTTACAGGAGGTTCTATTAGTGGATCTGGTGCAAACCGTGTATGCGTTCCTACCACACCTGGCCCTGCAAACGTTAATGTAACTATAGATGGAAAAACTACACCTTTTCCTATTCGTGTAAAATACCTGCCTAACCCGGTAGCAACAGTTGGTAACTTAGAACCGGGTTCTGTGTCTACAGCACAATTTAAAGCAATGGGTGGCGTTATTGCAAAGCTAAAGGACTCAGATTTTGAGTCCCCCTTTTCTGTAATTAGTTACACAATGGGATCTAATTGTGGTGGAGGATACCAAGAAGTAAATATTAACGGAGCCCAATTTGGGGGCAATGCTTTTGTAAATGCTTTAAAACCTGGCTGTGTGGTTAGCATTGAGAAAATTATGGTTGTGGGCAGAGATAAAAAGCCAAGAAAATTACCAAGTGTAGGTTACAGATTACTATAAATTTCAATTATATGAAACATATTACAGTTTTTTTATTAGCCGCATTGGTATCGTTTTCATTTTTTTCAGTAGATGTTTACGGACAAACTAAAAAAAAGAAGAAAGCACCTGCCAAAAAGGTGAATACAGGCAAAAAGAAAAAGACAACAGCTGCGGTATCTACTACCGTAGATACCGCTAAAACGGTTGTTATTGCTACAGATAGTTTAACATTTCCCACGCCAGTAGTCTTGCCTTCTATGCGTAACAATTCTGCAGTAGAAAGAAAGCTTATTTTGGACAAAACGCCATTGTCGTACGAATATTTACGTGAGGATGACCAGTTATATAAGCAGGTAGTTTGGAGAAATATTGAAATAAAAGAAAAAATGAACTTGCCTTTTAGTTATGATGCTGAAGAAGATAATGGCAATCAGCAATTCTTTTATATTTTACTTAATGCAATTAAAAATGGAGACATAACTGCATTTAGCGGTGTTAACGACAGGTTTACAACACCCATGAAAGTATCTGAAATTGCAGAAATGTTGGTGGGTAAGTCCTATACTATACAAAAGATAAATTTCGAAAAAGATCCGGATGGTTCTAAAGGAATTATGAAGGATACTACCATTCGCGAGGAATTTAATATTAATGCAATACAAACCTATCAGATTAAAGAAGAAGTAATTTTTGATAAGGAATCATCGCGGTTGCATTTCAGAATCTTGGGTATTTGCCCAATGCTTACACGAATTTCAGAAACAACCGGAGAGGTTAAAGGTCAGTTACCATTATTTTGGTTGTACTATCCTGATACCCGTTCTCTTTTAGCAAAATTTGAGGCTTACAACCCACGTAATTATGCCACAAGAATGAGTTGGGAAGAAATTTTTGAAAGCAGGTATTTTACAAGCCATATTGTTAAGTCCACTTTAAATAATCCAGGCAATAAGAATATTGCAGCTTTAATTAGCGATCCGCTTTTAAGATTGGTAGAGGGTGAAAATGTAAAAGAAGCGATTTTCAATTTTGAGCAAGGCCAATGGAGTTACTAATATAAATCTACAATTTCAATACAAACCGATAGCATTAGCTATCGGTTTTTTATTTTTAAAATGAACCGAAATAAAAATCCCGCCTTTGGTGGACGGGACTTTACTCACAGCTAGTATTGGTTGTTTTCTTAAAACACTTATTTATTATTTACCTTGACAAAACAAGATTGGGAAACGCTGCTAACAAATATAAAATTTAACTTTCAATATCTTTTGAAAGTTTGAAAAATGAATCATAACTTTACTTTATGAAATTAGATGAAGCAAAAAAACAGTTTATTGCCGCCTGGGGAAGCTTTGGAAGTAATTGGGGAATCAATAGAACAATGGCACAGATTCATGCACTGCTGTTAATAAGCCACGAGCCACTTAGTGCCGATGATGTAATGGAGCAATTGGCCATTAGCCGTGGAAATGTGAACATGAACATCAGAGAGCTGATAGACTGGACATTGGTAAATCGGCTAATCATTACCGGCGAAAGGAAAGAGTTTTTTACTGCCGAAAAAGATATATGGAAAGTGGCTCGCATAATAGTAAAAGAAAGAAAGAAACGGGAGTTAGAACCGATGCTGAAATTTTTAGAAAGTGTAAGCGAAGTAGAAGGTAATAAGAACGATAAAGCCATTAAAACATTTACAGAAGCTATAGAAAATATAAAAAAATTTAGCCAACAGGCAGATAAAACACTAGATACTATAATAAAGGCAGATGAAAATTGGTTTGTAGGAACGCTGCTGAAGTTATTTAAATCGTAGGGGCAACCCTTACGGTTGCCCTACCCATTCACCCCTGCAGTTACCCTGCCCTAGAAATACCAAAACCGTTTAGCTGTTTTTATTTGAGCATAGCTTTTCATTTATTACTGAGAATATAAAACATAACAATATGTTAGTCTTTAAAAAAATTGATTTGTGGATTTCTGTCATTAGCATTTTTGTATTTACAGTGTTAGGCGTTATATGCAATGACGCAACTTTTTTGGTTGGTTATTTTTCTGTAGGTGGATGGCAGGTGATGAGTATGTTGGTACATCATTTCAATAATAGCTTTACCAACAAAGGAAGCTTAAGGCATAATTACCACTATTTTACTTTAGTAGCTGTGTTATTAATGCTGAGTACGCCTTTGTTAAAAGTTACCGGCATTGTATTTATTATCCTTCTTTTTGCTGCACCTTTTTTGGCCGTGTATTACAGCACCATTTGCTTTAAAGAATTAAAAGTACTAGAAGCTAGAGCATTCATTCAACTCAAGTAGTTGTAATGTGCCTATTTACTGAGTTGTATTAAATTTAATTTATTTATGTAGGTCAATCAATTTTGGCTAGGACTGCTTTAAAAACCACTATTAATAGTTTAATGAGTCTTTAATTATGCAACCCAATTACCCAATAATTTTTTAAAGATTTAATGTAAATAATGCTAATACAAATGTGGATACATTCGTTGTGCATCAGCTGCAAAAGCATTGGTACATAAAAACTACAGAAACTTCTCTCCTTTATTTCTTTTTATTTCTGCAGTAAATTCTTTTATTTCTTGTTCTTTTTCCCTTTTGCAAATCAGCAAAACATCTTTTGTATCTACAATAATAAAATCATCTAGCCCTTGTAATACTATCAGCTTATTATCGTTTGTATGAACCATGTTACGGGTAGCGTCTATTACCATAACTTGTTTGCTGCTTAGGGCATTGCCCAAGTAGTCTTTGTCCATATTTTCATAAGCGCTGTTCCATGTTCCTAAATCGCTCCAGCCAAAAGATGAAGGAATAATGTAAACGTTATCGGCTTTTTCCATCACTCCGTTATCTATAGAAATATTGGTGCATTGCGGATAAATACGATTTATAGCTTCCTGCTCGGCTATGGTATTAAAATTATCTTTTTCAGCTGCAAATACTTCAGCTATTTCGGGTAGGTATTTCTCAAAAGCAGCAATTATATGGCTGGCCTGCCATACAAAAATGCCGGCATTCCATAAAAAATCGCCACTAGCAATAAATGTTTTAGCAAGTTCTAATTTAGGTTTTTCTGTAAAAGTTTTTACTTCGTACACATTGCTGGTTACGGCCTGCTGTTCGTATTGAATATAACCGTACCCGGTATTTGGGTGGGTGGGTTCTATACCAAGTGTAAGCAATGCACTATGTTTATTTACAAAATTAAGTGCCTCTATACAAACTTTTACAAAGGCTTTGGTATCCATAATTAAATGGTCGCTTGGAGCTACAATAAAACTAGCTTTAGGATCGGCCTGCAATAATTTGTAAGCCATGTATGCTACGCATGGCGCCGTATTTTTTCGGCTTGGTTCACCTAAAATGTTAGCTACAGTAGCTTGTGGTAACTGCTCTTTTACCAGCCCGGTATAATCAGCAGAAGTAACAATAAAAATATTTTTCTCTGGTATAAAAGCTGCAAAACGTTTATAAGTAGCCTGCAATAATGATTCTCCGGTATTCAAAATGTCAAGAAACTGCTTGGGCAATTTGGTGCGGCTCATAGGCCAAAAGCGACTGCCGATGCCACCGGCCATAATACATACATAGTGGTGTTGGTTCATGCTGTTTTTTTAAGATTTAAGATTCAAGCGTCAGGGTTCTGGGTTCAAGGTTCAGGGTTCAAGTAACATGCTTCAATGTTCATGTTGCAAGATACAAGGTACAGTTATCAGACAATAAGTAACATATACTAAGGTCAATTGCCTTGAACATTGTTACTTGAATCCTGAACCTATCCCCTTGTACCTTTACCTTAAAATGCTATCAATTATATAATTTAATTGTGTATCAGAATTGTCAATTAAGTCGGTCAAAGATAGGGAAACAGGGTAGTCTGGTGTTACGCCACGCCCCAATTGAAGCCGATTATTTTCAAGCGAAAATAATGCATGAACAACAGGTACTGTAAACATTATTTTAGAATTTGGCAATTGGTAAGTAAGCAGGTGAAAACTATTGGTAATGGTACCACTACCGCCGGTCTCGTCGCCTACTATTTTCGCCATGCCTTCATCTTTAAGTAAGGCTGCAAAATAGGCTGCTGCCGACTGTACATTGCTATTTGTAAGTGCAATAACATTGCCTTTAAATTGGGTGGCGGATGGGTATAATGTTTCATTATCTTGGTATTGCCGTACATACCTACCTTCTCTTTTACTGGTAAAAGAGGAGTCGAGTGATGTTTGAATACCAGCAACATCGTTTTCGTCTTTGGCCAAATAGGGAGTAAAAGGGATACGATTAAAAACAGCGTAAGCATTTTTAAATTCTTTCCATTGTTTTTTTTTAGTAAGGTGGCCGTAAAGGTGAAACATATTGTGAAAATTACCACCTGTATTATTGCGTAGGTCAATAATGAGATTTCGAATTTTTGGGCTTTGGCGTAACAGCCTGAAACTATTGCTCACAAAGTTTTCGAAAGCCTTGTCGGTGCTCCAAGTATCGTAGCCAAAAGTGTAAATGGTAAGTATAGCATAACCGCTTTCATCAAACAATTCCATATCGTAATTCACATCTTCTGGTAGCATAAAATGGCGGGTGCCAGCCAGCATTCCGATATAGGTTTCGGCTTTTATTTCGGTTTCTATTACCACATCAGACAAAAATGGTTTATACCCAAGTTTAAAAAGAGAATGTGGCCCTTTAAATTTAAAATAGTTGGCCGAAAAATTCCAACCACTTTCTTCTTGCTGGTATTGATTATTGTATCCATCTACGGGTTCGTAGTTCCAAAATTCGGGTAAAAATTTGGATACTTTTTCCGAATTAATGGTCACTATTTCTGCACCCAATGGTACTTCAAATTCGGTAGAATTAACAACGAGCTTATTGTTAACCACATTTACCGGTATAGGAAAATATCCTTTGATTTTGAACACAGAATCGGCAAAGAAATTGGATGCTAAAATACTGGTATGCCCACAATGAATACTATTAACAACCGGGGCAATCTTGTTGAAAAAATCCAAAAAGGTAGCATCCGTTTTCAGCGAATTATAAACACTATCGAAACTGTGGTTCATCTCTTTTTCTGATGTGTATAAATATAGGCCGGGATGAACTGCTTCAAGTATAAGGCGGAGATAAGTAAAGTCTTCTTTCAGTTGCTTTACAGGTATTTTTTCGTCGAGTATGGTATGCTTGGATGATTCTTTGCAACTATAAAACAGGCAGCAGAAAAAATAACTAGTAAAAAATAATTTTATCATGAAGCATTATCTAAAAAAAGGTTGCTAATCCAGGTAATTAAAATATTGTATGCCATCTGTTAAAAGATTGGGTACAAAATTAGAATAGTAAAAAAATATTCGTTTTATGAGTAGCTAAAACAAAAATTAGATCAATCCTTCTTTTACCAAATCGTGTAAATGCAGTATGCCCATGTATTTGCCGTTTTGTAAAACTACCAGTTGGTTAATATCGTACCGCTGCAGCATATTCAGTGCATCCACGGCCAATACATCGGCAGCTATAGATTTTGGGTTTTGGGTACAGATATCACTTGCTTGCAAATTTTCGAAGGAGTTATTTTTTTCTAGCATCCGCCTCAGGTCTCCATCGGTAATTAAGCCATACACCGTTTCATCTTGCTGTAATACTACTGTAGCGCCTAACCTTTTGGCTGTCATTTCTACAATTACCTCTCTTAGCGTAGCTGTGGAAAAAACTTTAGGCACTAGGTTATTTACTAGCAAATCGCTTACACGCAAAAACAATTGTTTGCCCAACGTTCCACCGGGATGAAATCTGGCAAAATCATTACCAGTAAAACCGTTCAGTTTCATTAGGCATACGGCTATTACATCGCCCATTACCATTTGTGCAGTAGTGCTGCTGGTAGGTGCCAGGTTATTGGGGCAGGCTTCCTGGCTTACGGTGGTGTTTAATACAATATCAGCATGAAGAGCCAAAAAACTTTCGGTATTACCAACCATGCCAATTAGTGTATTGCCAAAATTTTTAATAAGTGGCACCAGCACTTTTATTTCGGGGCTATTACCGCTTTTACTTATCAGCAATACAATATCGCCTGGCTGAACCATTCCGAGGTCGCCGTGTATGGCATCGGCGGCATGCATATACAGGCTGGGTGTGCCGGTGCTATTAAGTGTAGCTACTATTTTTTGGGCTACAATGGCACTTTTGCCAACGCCACTAATTACTAGCCTGCCGACACTATTATGAATATTGGCCAAAGCTTTTTCAAAACTGGTATCAATAAAATTGAGTAGGCCGCTAATGCTTTCAGCTTCTAGTTGTATGGTTTGCCGGGCTATTGTTTTTACATCCATCAAACAAATGTAGATAGAAGAAGGATTAGATGGTTTTTGGAGGTGTGTTTTGAATAAAACAAGCCATTTTTTCTTTAACAACTCCTTGATTTTTACTGTTTGTTTTTACAACTCGTTAGGCTAACTTCGTTGGCCTTTGAAAAAAAGGAAAGCAACAAAAAAACAGAACCGTTTGCACTTAAGAAAGATGATCGGGGATATATTTTTCAACGGAGCGTCGCCAATGTCGCTTAATAGAAATACAACTGCTGGTAAACCACCGATAGCAATCTGGGCAAGTAAAAAATGCCTTATGCCAAACCTGAAAAAAATCAATTCTTTTTCTTTTCAGTTGTAATAACAAAACATTGTGTACTTTAAGGATTCGGTTTGGTTTTTTTAAAAGGCAACGAATTGAAAACAATAGTAAATATGGGAAAAACAGAAGCTGCCACTAAACCCGCAGCAAAGGAAACAGCGACTAAATCCGCAACTAGTATAAAGAAAAAAAGTGCTGCCAAATTAGCGGCTACCGATGGAAAAGTAAACCCTGCCATTAACAAGTTTACCATTACCCAACTGCAACAAGGGCTTCAAAAATATTTTGGTTTTAAGGCTTTTAAAGGATTGCAGATAGAAGCTATTGAAAGCCTGCTGAGTGGCAAAGATACCTTTGTGATTATGCCCACCGGTGGTGGAAAAAGCCTCTGCTACCAATTGCCTGCCATGATGTGCGAAGGGGTAGCTATTATTGTAAGTCCGTTGATAGCACTGATGAAAAACCAGGTGGATCTAATGCGTGGTTTTAGCGATAATGATAATGTGGCCCACTTTTTAAACAGCAGCCTTACTAAAGCACAACAACGGGAAGTGAAAGACGACCTAACAAGCGGCAAAACCAAAATGCTGTTTGTGGCACCGGAAACGATGACCAAGCAGGAAAATCTGGACTTTTTTAACGGACTTAAAATATCTTTTTTTGCGGTGGATGAAGCCCACTGTATCTCCGAGTGGGGCCACGATTTTAGGCCGGAGTACCGCAGGCTTCGAGAAATGATGGATGAAATAGATAATAACATACCCGTGCTGGCAGTTACCGCTACAGCCACCCCGAAAGTGCAGAGTGACATTGTAAAAAACCTTGGCCTACGAAATCCAAATATTTTCATTTCGAGTTTTAATAGGGATAACCTGTACTACGAAATACAGCCGAAGGTAAAAAAGGATGCTACGATAAAACACATTGTTCGTTTTATTAGTATGAACAAAGGCAAGAGTGGTATTATTTACACCCTTAACCGAAAAACTACCGAAGAACTGGCTGAAGTATTGATGGCTAATGGCATTAAAGCCGTTGCATATCATGCAGGATTGGATGCCAAATTACGTGCCGACCGGCAGGACATGTTTATGAATGAAGACATGCAGGTAATCGTTGCTACCATTGCGTTTGGCATGGGTATAGATAAGCCAGACATTCGGTTTGTAATCCATTTTAACATACCTAAAAGCATAGAAAATTATTACCAGGAAACGGGCCGTGCCGGCCGTGACGGACTGGAAGGAAACTGCATACTGTACTACAGCCATAAAGACGTGGCCAAGTTGGAACACCTGATGAGGGATAAGCCGCTGAGTGAACGTGAAGTAGGTGCACAGCTAATAAGCGAAACCGTTTCTTTTGCCGAAAGCAGTGTTTGCCGCCGCAAAATTTTGCTCCATTATTTTGGCGAAGAGTGGGATACCAATATGTGCAAAACAAGCGGTGGCTGCGATAACTGTAACCCGAAAGAAAAAATAGAAGCAAAAGAAGATGTGCTGAAAGCGATGAAAATCATTAGGGCTTTAGACGAACGTTTTCCGATTGACTATGCCATCCATATATTACGCGGCAATGCTACGCCACAGGTACAAATGTTTAGGCACGACAGGCACGCGGATTTTGGTATAGGCAAAGACCACGATGTGCATTACTGGAACAGCCTTTTACGTCAAATGCTGCTGGAAAGCCTTATCCGTAAAGACATTGAAGAATATGGCTTGCTGAAATTTACGGAGAAGGGTTTGGCCTATGAAAAGCAACCGACATCGTTTAAAATAGTGATGAACAACGTGTTTGAAGATGCCATGGCCGAGGATGAGGAAGATGATAATGGCCCGAGTGGTGGTGCCATAGCTGCCGACGACCGCCTGTTTGAAATGCTGAAAGCACTACGGCAGAAAGAAGCTAAGAAAAGAGCCTTGCCGCCGTTTGTGTTGTTTTTAGAAAACAGCCTGCTAGATATGGCCACCCTTTACCCTACCACTTTAGAAGAGCTGGAAAAATGCCAGGGCGTAAGCAAGGGTAAAGCCACCAAATTTGGTAAGCCTTTTGCCGAACTGATTAGCCAATATGTAGAAGACAATAACATAGAAAAGCCCGACGATTTTGTAATGAAAAGTGTGGTGAATAAAAGCAGTAATAAAATTTACATTATTACCAATGTAGATAAAAAGATACCGCTGGAAACCATTGCCAAACATAAAGACCTGAAGCTGGATGAACTGCTGGAAGAGATGGAAACCATTGCCGCAAGTGGCACCAAACTGCAACTGGATTATGCCATTACCGAAATGCTGGATGATGAAGACCAGCAGGAAATACTGGAATACTTTAAAAGCTGCGAAACCAGCAGCCTGGAAGTAGCACAGCAGGAACTGGCCGAATTCGACTATACT
Organism: Chitinophagaceae bacterium; assembly: GCA_043760535.1. GTDB lineage: Bacteria > Bacteroidota > Bacteroidia > Chitinophagales > Chitinophagaceae > JAZKFT01. Next base: position 5,243 of record JAYUOV010000353.1, on the reverse strand, counting down.
TTTGAACAGCTTAAAATAATGCGGATTAAGTTTTTAAGTGTGTACGGGAATTAAAAAAATTTACTCGCAAAGGCGGTAAGGAGCAAGGACGCAGAGAACGGATTCTCTGCGTTTTTTTTGTTTAAAGTTCACTTTTTTTACCCATCCCTTTTCAATAAAAAAAACTCTTAACCGAAATGGACTCATCTAAACTCAGGCAACGGATTCACAGCTATTTAGAAGTAGCTGGTTATAAAAAAATTAATGCCCTTTATACAATTTTAGAAAATGAAATGAGTTAGAATTACTTTTTAAAAAAAGATGAATTAGATTGCTGTTATGAGAGCTTTAAAAATGGAACAGCAAAAATGCTTAGCAGTACTGAAAGCAGCAAAAGAGTTAATGAAATACTCAAAAGCAAAGGAAAACATTTATAAAAATATAGGTACGGGCTTACCTTTACCATCAAACTTTAGAAGATGAATAACACTCTTCGTTTGATGCAAATAATGATGGTAATAGTGCTGATTTTTTCTGTCTATAACCTCATCAATTTCTTTTCCAAATCAGCAACGCAAATAGTAGATACTTTTAACAACGATGCGGATTGTGGCACAGTTTCGCAAATGTCAGATCAAAACCTGTCTGCAAACGGAATAGATGGGAAGGAACTTTTTAATGCAAATTGTGCACCCTGCCATAAAGCAGATAAAGACCTTGTTGGACCTGCATTACACGGTGTGATGGAACGGTGGCCAGATAAAAAACTTTTGTACAGTTGGATAAGAAATAACGAGGACGTATTAAAAAGTGGTAACAAATATGCAAATGATTTGTATAAAAAATGGGGCAGCCGCATGCCTCTCTTTACCAAATTAACCGACGATGAAATTAAAGCAATTTTAAGCTATTTGGGACGGCGAAAACCTCAACAATATTCCTCCCAAATCGTAGTAAGCTTATAAATTTTTCGATTCAACTTTTTGTGTGCTCCGCAACTTGCTTTTCTTTTTTTTAATCCTGATTTTTACTGCCTGTTCATCATCACCCGAAAAAAGCTGAATAACATTAAAAAAGTTGATTGGTGTTCAGCCCAACTTGAACAACATTCAATGTTAGGCAATGATTTAATTCTTTGAATCAACACGTAGTTCTTCTATTTTTTCTATACTTAAATTCGTTGCGTTAGCTATTAAAATATTATCAAGTCCATTTAAAATGAGGTTGATTGCAATTTGAATACTTCTCCTTTCTTCAACTTTAAATTCAGCCTCTGACTGCAGCGAAAATATTTCACTTGCTTTTAAGTGCAATGAATCCAAATAGCGATTGTAGCCATATTCGTCATCTTTAGGAAGTCTCATAATATCTAAAACTTCACCTGCTTCTTTAAGTCCTTTAGCCTTAAAATTATCTCTTACTTCGCTGTTTTTCAAAAAATAAACCCATTCGTCTAATGTATCTTTTGCATTGTCGTTAAATTGGTTCACCTTAATGAGATAGTATTCAGGAAAAATGTCAGAAACACTGTCTTTTGAAAATGATTTTTTTTGCTTCTCTGATAAACTTAAAGTGTCTTTTTGATGCAAGCCTGTAAATTCAGTTTTTCCATTGTAAATGTAGTCTTCCCCTTGTCCCAGGTCGAAATAAACAATGTTCACAGAAATCACTTTTTTAATTTCAAGATATTTTTGTCCAAGCCTTAGATTCTCAGCGATACTTTTTGAAACACCAAAAGCCATTCTATGAAAATAATCGATTTCATAAGTATTTTGAATTTCAATTATAATCAGTTCATTTTTAGAGTTCTTTGTTAAAATATCAACTCTATTAAATTTATCATCCGTTGTCGCTTGATTACTTTCACTTTCTAAGATTTGTTCAATTTTTATATTGTCAAACAGTAATTCACTCAAGAAACCTTCAAGTACAATAAAATTGGCTTTATTTCTCAAAAGTCTTTTTATAGCCCAATCAAACCTTATTAATTTCTTACTCATTTTCTGCAAATTCAATCTGTAAATTTAAAGAATTTACAACCAAAAGCCTATAATTTAAAAGTTGGGATTGTTCCACAAAATTTTGTTCAACGCAACAATTTACCTCCCAAATTGTCGTAAGTATAAAGATTTGTTGTTTCAACTTTTCGTATGCTCCGCAACCTGATTTTCTTCTTTTCATTCCTTTTTTTTACTGCCTGTTCATCATCACCCGAAAAAATAAATAGCAAGGTGCAGCCTGTGGCCAGCAACCCAACATTGGAGCTTGGCAAGCAATTATTTTATGGCAAATGTGCCAGTTGCCACATGGTAAATAAAGAACTTACCGGCCCTGCATTAAAAGGAGCCGCCGACCGGTGGCCCGACAAAAACAAGATGTATGCCTTTATTCGCAACAGCGATTCGGTAATACAAACCGACAAATATGCAAGGGATTTATGGCTGCAATACAACCAAACCGCTATGGCCAAACACCCCGATTTGAAAAATGAAGACATCAAGGCCATCCTGGAATATATACAATCGGTAAGCCAATAGTATTTACGATTTACGATTTTAAAAAATTACGAAACTTTCAGCTGCCGTAGGCAGCTAGGCTGTACTAGGCGTTTCGCCTTATACAAAACATTATATTGCCTTTGGCAACACTTAACAAGCAGAAAAAAATTAAGCAAATGAAAATATACGGCATACCCAACTGCGACACCATTAAAAAAACACTCGACTGGTTTAAAGCGAACAGCATCGCTTACGAATTTCAAGATTATAAAAAGGAGAGCATTACAGCAGCCAAACTAAAAAGCTGGTTTAAGCAAGTGGGCATAGATGTAATTATTAACAAAAAAAGCACTACTTGGAAAGCATTGTCTGTAGAAGAACAACAGGCTATGAGCAATGAAAAAACAGCCATTGCCATCATTTTAAAAAATGAAAGCATTATTAAACGGCCGGTAATAGAACAAAACGAAAAGGTAATAATGGTAGGCTTTAAGCAAACCGATTACGACCAAAAACTAAAATCCCTGTAGGCTTGTGGCCTACAGGGATTTTTTAGTTTTCAGTTATACAGTTGGCAGTTGGCAATCTTAAAGTAAGTGAACTTTTTTTGCAAACTGCAAAACTGCCAATTGTTTTATGCCTTCTTTTCGTCTTTATCTCCGCCACCAAACATGCTGCCCAGTTTTTCTTTTACACTGTCGAAAGCATCACCGGCTTTATCGGCCATATTTTTGGTAAAGTCTTCTACTTTCTGCCCCATTTCGCCGGGAATTACATCGCTTATTTTATCCAACACACTCGGTGCTTCAGGGGTAACTTCTGTTTTTACTTCCACCACTTTTTCGGTAGCACCGGCAAACATATTATCTACTGCACCTGCTAACATAGGAAATTTACCTGTAACATAATCTTTTATGGCATGCAAACTTTTAGTAGCTTGTTCTGCACTAACGCCTGCTTTTTCCTGTAATAATTGAATTAACTCTGTCATGTAATAATTTTTTTTGGTGAAATATTATGATTGCGAAAGTTAAGCCGTGAATGCTTCCCATCAGGTTGCATACTCAAAAACTTCTTTAGAAATTAACAGTCATACTACTAATAATCAATCAACCAATTGCTAATCTACTAACTAGGCAACTTTTAGCATACTAATCTTGCTGTTTTCCAGTTGCTTCCGGGCATAATCCATGGTTACCATAAAAGATTTTTGTTTGGTAGTGGGCAGTTCAAACATGGCATCTGTAAGTATATGCTCACAAATACTGCGCAAACCCCTGGCACCTAGTTTATATTCCATTGCCTTAGTAACTATATAATCGTACACCGGTTCTTCAAATTCTAGCTTAATGCCTTCTATTTCAAACAGTTTGTTGTACTGTTTAATCAAGCTGTTTTTCGGCTCGGTTAAAATGCTGCGTAATGTAGCAGCATCCAATGGTTCCAGGTGCGTAATTACCGGCAAGCGACCCAGCAATTCCGGTATCAGTCCAAAACTTTTCAGATCTTGAGCATTTACAAACTGCAGCAGGTTTTTCTTTTGGTATTCCTGCATTTCCTTGTTTACGTTAAAGCCAATAGCATTGGTGTTTACCCTACGGGCAATAATTTTATCTACACCGTCAAATGCACCACCGGCAAGGAAGAGGATGTTTTGTGTATTCATTTTAATCATCTTTTGCTCCGGGTGTTTTCGGCCACCTTGTGGCGGCACTAGCACTTCGGTTCCTTCCAGCATTTTTAGTAATCCCTGTTGTACGCCTTCGCCACTTACATCTCGGGTAATACTTGGATTATCGCCTTTACGGGCTATCTTATCTATTTCGTCTATGTACACAATGCCACGTTCGGCGGCCTGTACATTATAATCGCAGTTTTGCAGCAGGCGGGTAAGCATGCTTTCCACATCTTCGCCCACATAGCCGGCTTCGGTAAATACGGTGGCATCCACTATGGCAAATGGTACATTTAATAGCTTCGCAATGGTTTTGGCCAATAAGGTTTTACCGGTTCCAGTTTCGCCCACCAGTATAATATTGCTTTTCTCAATCTCCACTTCTTCGTCCTGCAGTTGCTTTTGGCCAAGGCGCTTGTAGTGGTTGTATACTGCCACGCAAAGAATCTTTTTGGCATCATTTTGGCCTATTACGTATTGGTCTAAAAAAGCCTTTATTTCCATTGGCTTTTTTACCGTCATTTTATTAAACGAAGAGCCGATACCGAACTTTTCGTTCATAATCTGCGTTTCTTGCTCCACTATTTCCCGGGCACTTTCTACACAGTTTTCGCAGATGTGTACATCGTCCTGTCCTGCTATCAAAATCTTCACTTCATCCCGGCTTCTGCCGCAGAACGAACAGTGTAAGGTGCTTTGTTTTGCCATTTTCTAAATTGTATTAGGTTTAAGATTCTATTGTGTGCGGTGTGGTATTTTTATAATTCGTCAATAAGTCATTAGTGAGTAAGTCATTGAAAGATTTTTCATTGTAAGCGGCTTTATTACTATTAATTAGTGACATTGTTCTCCTTTTCATCGAAGCCTTTCAGCATTGGTAATTATATCATCTTGCCTTTCCTTAAAACAGTTTCTTACATGTCTAAGACAAAAAACTTCATCAAGAGGTCAAAGTTAAAAAATCATTATCTCTTTGGATATTATTTTCTTTTGCAAATCCAAAACTCCTTACTCTTCGCAGTTTTGATTGCGTAGTTTTTCTTTTTTTGAACCCAGCGAAAGCCGTGCCCTGATGGAGCGACATTGGCGAC
>JAYUOV010000352.1:0-22063 GCA_043760535.1 Chitinophagaceae bacterium | reverse complement strand
GAAAGGAATGAATAGATGGCAGGAACCACAAATAAGGTAAGTATCAGCGAAAATAAAATACCGCCAACTATTACAATACCCAACGGAATGCGGCTGGTACTGGCTGCACCAAGGCTAAGTGCCAGCGGTAATGCACCCAAAGCCATGGCAAGGCTCGTCATTAAAATAGGGCGAAGGCGCATAACCGCGGCATCTATTACTGCTTCTCTTTTCTTTTTGCCGGCTTCTTGCTGTTTATTGGCAAATTCCACTATCAATATGCCGTTTTTGGTTACTAAACCAATGAGCATAATCATACCTATCTGGCTAAAAATGTTAATAGTTTGCCCAAATATCCAAAGGCTAAAAAGTGCTCCGGCAATAGCTAAGGGTACAGTAACCATTATAATTAACGGATCAATAAAGCTTTCGAACTGTGCAGCTAACACCAAAAAAATAAGTACCAAGGCTAGCAATAATGCAAAGTTGGTATTGCCCTGGCTTTCGCTATAATCGCGGCTGTTGCCGCTAAGTGCTGTGGTAAAACTTTCGTCCAGCAGTTTTTTTGCAATGTCATTCATTGCTACAATGCCATCACCAACCGTATTGCCGGGGGCAAGGCTAGCACTAATGGTAGCACTCTTAAACCTATTGAAATGATACAGGGTAGAGGGATTGGTTTCATCTGCCATAGTAACCACATTATCCAGCGAAACTGTTTGCCCAGTATTGCTTCTTACAAAAAAACTTTTCAGGTCATAGGGGTCATCACGGCTGTCACGTTCCACCTGTCCAAGTACTTGGTATTGTTTTCCTTCTTTAATAAAATAGCCCATTCGCCTGTTACTTAAAGCCAGTTGTAATGCTTCGGAAACGCTAGCCACACTTACCCCAAGGTCGCTGGCTTTAAGCCGGTTCACATTAATACGGAGTTCGGGTTTATTAAATTTCAGATCCACATCGGCCTGGGCTAGTACCTCACTTTTGCTTACCTCTTCTAAAAATTTTGGAATAATGGCTTTGATTTTTTCAAAATCATTGTTTTGCAACACAAACTGAACCGGCTGGCCTCCTCGGCGGTTTACAGCTATTGTTTGATCCTGAATAGGAAACGCCCTTACGTTGGGAAATTTTTTAAGGTTGCGGCTTACCATATCCACAATCTGTTGCTGGCTACGATTTCGCTCATTTGGCTCGGGCAAAAGAACCCTTATAAAGCCAGAATTAACTGCACCAGCACCCGAAAAACTAGGGGCTGTATAGCTTAATGCAATTTTGTTTTCGGGTACAGAATCGAGTATAAACTGTGTAACCTGATCCACATTTTTTTCCATGGCATCAAAAGAAGTGCCTTCGGGTGCAGTAAGTTGTAACCGAAACATACTGCGGTCTTCCATGGGGGCCAGTTCGCTTTGTAAATTGCTTACCAAAAAGTAGATGGCTACAAAACAGCCGAGTACCAAAACAAACGCAATCCAACGCACTTTCATAAAACCTTGTAGCAAACTTCGGTAGCCATTTTCCATACCCTGATAAAAGGGTTCGGTTTTGCGGTAGAACCAGGAATGCTTTAAACCACCGCCGAGTTTTACATTGAGTACAGGCGTAAGCGTAAGCGATACCAAAGCCGAAATAAGTACAGCACCTGCCACCACTATTCCAAATTCTCTAAATAACCTGCCTACAAAACCTTGTAAAAAAATGATGGGTAAAAACACCACCGCAAGGGTGATAGAAGTGGAGATAACGGCAAAGTAAATTTCTTTGGACCCTTCTTTGGCAGCCTTGTATTTGTTCATGCCCTGCTCCATCTTTTTATAGATGTTTTCGGTAACCACAATGCCATCATCCACCACCAAACCTGTGGCTAGCACTATGGCCAAAAGGGTTAATACATTTATAGTGAAGCCGCACAAATACATTACAAAAAAAGCACCTAGCAGCGAAACCGGAATGTCTATTAGTGGCCTAAAGGCCATACTGGCATTGCGAAAGAAAAGGTAAATAATGAGTACTACCAAACCAAGGCTAATGAGTAAAGTCTCCTCTACTTCCTCCAAGGATTTATGAATAAATCTGGTTTGATCTAATGCAATATTTACATTAATATCGACTGGAACTTCTTTCTTTATTTGCTCAAAACGCTTGTAAAATTCGTCGCTAATAGCTACATAATTACTACCGGGCAATGGTATAAGTGCCATACCAATCATTGGTATGGCACTTTCTTTTAAAATACCTTCTTCATTTTCTGGCCCAAGTACTGCTTCGGCCACGTCTCTTAACCTTACTATACCATTTTGATTGCTTCGTATAATTACATTGTTAAACTCTTCTTCGGTATTTAGCCGGCCAAAGGTTCTTACACTAAGGTCGGTAGCATTACCGCTTAGTTTACCCGATGGTAGTTCCACATTTTCTCTGGCAAGTGCCGCCTGTATATCGCCACCTGTTACGCCGTAACCGTTCATTTTTTTTGTATCCATCCATATACGCATGGCATACTTACGCTCACCCCATATTTGCAGGCCGCTTACACCGGGTATGGTTTGCAGTTTATCAGCCAGTACATTATTGGCATACTCAGTTATTTCCAGCTGGTTTCGGTTATCGCTTTGCACCGTCATGCTTAAAATGCTTTCGCTGCTGGCATCTGCCTTGGTAACTACGGGCAGGCCATCCAGATCGGGTGGCAAGCTTCCGGCTGCCTGGCTTACTTTGTCTCGTACATCGTTGGCAGCCTCTTCTAGCGGTACGCTTAGGTCAAATTCTACATTGATATTGCTAGAGCCTAGGCTACTGCTGCTGGTAATATTTTTTACACCGGCTATACCGTTAATGGCTTTTTCTATCGGCTCTGTTATCTGCGATTCAATAATGTCTGCATTGGCACCGGGGTAAGAAGTTCTTACGCTGATATTTGGCGGGTCGATAGCCGGATAGTCCCTTACCCCAAGAAATTTAAAGCCAATAACACCAAACAACAGTATCATCAGGTTGATAACAATTGCAAGTACAGGGCGGCGGAGGCTGAGTTCGGATATGTTCATTTAAAAATTGTCATAAGGTCTATGGGTCATTAAAATTGAGTATGGCTTTTTGTTTGAACCCAGCGAAAGCCAAGCCTTGATTCAGCGACATTGGCGACGCTCCTTTCATCTAATTGCAACTATTGAACCCATTTAAAGTTCGTTAATATTACTTGCCAGCCTGAGATGTGTAGGTTGGCTTTATAAAGTACAATTGGCGGCCGAAAGTCCATCTATTCTTTTAAAATGATTGGTGTTGTTGGTGATTAATTGCAAGCCTCTGGCCATCGCTACACCTGCTATTAAAGTATCTGTATGTTCTATTTCGGTGCCTTTTTTTGTAAATGCTGCCTGTATAGCTACACAAATCTTAACGGTGCGAATGGTTAATGGAATAACCTGGTTCAGTTCTATGAATTGTTCAAAACGCTCCATTTGTTTCTTTGCATCTTTATAGAGCAAGCCATTAAAAATTTCATAATATGTAATTATACTTACGCTGATAAAATCCATATTCCGTAAGGTATTGGTCAATGTATTGTGTTACATTTCCATTGCCTCTCAAAAATGCTGAAAGTATATCTGTATCAAGAATGGATTGTTTCATAGGTCAATTGTGCTGTCGAAAAGTAACGACCTTGTTTTTTGACTATGGTTCAAAAATTCACCATAGTCTTTTTCGCTCATATCGCTAAATGCGCCAGAAAAAGACAAGATTTTTTTGCGGCTGCTTTCATCTTGTTTTGTTTTAGGCGTAAAGGAATGAACTGATTGATACAACTCTTCAAGGCGATTTACAGATACCTTTTTCATCTCTTTTATGATAGAATTAATTGTCAACATAAGTGTAATTTTTTTTAATTGTTTACAGCGAATCATTAAATTCATCAATTATAATGGCCTACCCTCTTAAACTCCCAAATACACGTTGCTTAGGCTTCTCTTCATTATCTAAAAAAGTAACAATAACTTGCTTAGATTCAGTAAAAGGCGGTATTTCATTAAGAATAATGGTGCCGTTGGTATAAATTCCTTTTATAGTGCTTAGCATAAAATCATTTTTAAAAGTTAAAAATCAGTTTTCAATTATTGCTTTGCAATGTTCACCTCAGTAATTTTTTGGTCGGGTTTTACCACCAGTAAACCACTGGTTAGCAAGGTGTCGCCATTCATTAATCCACTTAATATTTCTACAGAAGCCGAATCTCTGTAACCGGTTTCTACGTTTTGAAAAACAGCCATTCCCCTGCGGATTACAATTACTTTTTTGCCCCTGGTTTGTGGTATTACGCTTTGTGTGGGTACCATAATGGCGAGCCTGTTGGTGCCAATATTAATCATTACATTAGCAAAGCCGCCGGGCTTAATAGCAGCATCCGGATTTTTTATCACAGCCCTTACCAGCAGGTTTCGGGTATCGGTTGAAATGCCATTCTCTGTTGCCATTACCGAAGCAAAATACTTATTGTCATTTCCGGTAATGCTAAAGCCTACAGTGGTTCCATTGCCAAGGTCTTGAATGTATTGTTCTGGTATGGAAAATTGAATTTTTACCTGTTTGAGCGAAACAATATTGGTAATAATGGTAGCAGGCGTAATGTAGGCACCGGGGCTTATTTGCCTAAGGCCAATACGACCACTAAAGGGAGCTCTAATTTCTGTGCGGCTAATGTTTACCCGCAGCAATTCCATATCGGCTTTAATATTGCTAACTTGTAACGAGGCATTGTCTGCTTCTTGTTGGCTGGTACCGTTAATGCCTAATAATTCCTGCTGCCTATTATTTGCAGCTTCGGCCATTTTTAATTGTACCACCAGTTTCTTAAGTTGTGCCTGTAGATCTGCATCAAAAATCTTTACAAGTAATGTGCCTTTTTTTACAAAACTACCTTCGGTAAATGAGAGGCTTATAACACAGCCAGATATTTCCGGTTGAAGGTTTGCCATTTCGTTAGGCAATATAGTGCCAGACGTTTCTACACGGCGGATTATGGAAAAACTTTGCACAATTACAGCATCATACACACCAGCAGAATTACCTACAGATTTTTTGTTGGTTGTTTCTTTTTTTTCCTCCTTAGAAGAACAAGAAAAAAGTACAGCAATTAGTATTACGAACACCGGTTTTAGATAAGAATAATGCATTTACGTTTGGCTAAATGATTGGGCAAAATACCATATTACTTTTAGAAATCTTTACCGTTAATAAAACAAACACCAATAAGAAAGCGGTGGACAATATTATCTAAATACTAAGAGTTGTTTAGGCCATGCTGCTTTTGTCATGGCTTTTTAACCGTAGTTATTCAATTGTCGTTTGTACATCTGCACTGTATTTTCTAGACCAAGATAAAGAGCATCGCAAATAAGGGCGTGGCCAATGGATACCTCGTTTAATGCAGGTATTTGTTGGCTAAAAAACTGTAGGTTTTGCAGGTCTAAATCGTGGCCGGCATTAATGCCAAGCCCTAACTCTAATGCCCGGTTAGCGGCAGATACATAGGGTGCAATGGCTAATTGCTTACTGCCAATTGCAAACTGTTGGGCGTAGGCTTCTGTGTATAATTCTATCCTGTCGGTACCGGTAGCCGCAGCACCTTCTATCATAGCAATATCCGGGTTTACAAAAATGCTGGTGCGGATGCCTGCTGCTTTAAAAAGGGCTATCATTTCAGTAAGATATTCCTTGTGGGCTATAGTATCCCAGCCATGATTGCTGGTTAGCTGCCCCAATGCATCGGGCACCAGTGTAACCTGTACAGGTTTGGTTAACAGCACCAAATCCACAAATTTTTGTTCCTTGCAGTTGCCTTCAATATTGAGTTCTGTAGCCAACACTTTTTTAAGTGTTATCACATCATTGTATTGGATATGTCGTTCATCGGGTCGTGGATGAACGGTAATGCCATCTCCTCCAAATAGCTCAATGTCTTTAGCTGTTTTTACCACATCGGGATTATTGCCGCCACGGCTGTTTCTTAGCGTAGCTATCTTATTTATGTTCACCGAAAGTTTCGTCATGTTAGTTATTTGGTTGATTAGTTGATTGGTGGGTTCGTTAATAGGTTTAAAAAAAATGGCACCCAAAAACCCTAACCCAATTTTATTTATACAATTCCTCGGTTTACTTCGTTGTATTTAATCAGCCGAGCCGATTTCGAAAGCAAATTTATCATGAAAATGGGTTTAAAAATACCCATGCCCAAAGTAGTTACGGTATGATATATGTCAATGAGGTAATGGATTTTGGCTTTGCCTGCTACATTATTATAAACCACAACAATGGCACATGCCGATTTCTGTGCAGCATCGGCAAAAAATTTTTCTGGAATCCGTATTGTAAGGGGTCTGTTTTTGTAAATAACTATTCAACTCACATCTTTTATAAAAATCATGTTTAAATAATTTGGTAAAAAATTACAAAGTCTATCTTGTTGGTATAGGTGTGTAGATTGTATTCTTTAATTTTTTAGGTGAATAAAAGCAATGAATTTTATGAGGCGCTACACCCATTTTACCCCAATTAGCTTTGGATTTTAAAAAAAACTTCGGCTACAAAAACTTTCGTAGATGCCTTGAATTATCCGAATGGGCTGTTACCTTTGTAAGTATTCTAACAAATAGACTCATTTATAAAATTTATGCCCATGACGTTTAAAACTATTTTGCCACTGGCCTTTCTAATTTTATTGCTCACCAGTTGTAGTAGTTTTAATGATCTCTACCAAAGCCATTCTTCATCATTTAATAAAACTGCTCGCAGCTCTATTCACGGTACTGATTACATTTCTGGGGTAGAAATGAATGTGCAGGCAAACCAGTTGGCATCAATGAAAGCCTTTATTGGTCATATTTCTCCTGAGGCTAGTCTTTCAAAAGGTTCTTTATCATCTTCACTTTCCAATATTAGTAATATAGCTTTAGGATCTGTGTTGCCCATGCAGTTGAAGTATGCCATAATGATGAATGCAACAGTAGAAAAAATTACAAACGTTTCGCTTTATAAAGTTATTGATGATTGGTTTGGTACCCGTTACCGTTATGGCGGCACTACTAATAAAGGTATCGACTGTTCTGCCTTAATGCAAGTGATTGGCCAATACGTGTTTGGCTGGGCTTTACCCAGAACTGCCCGTGAACAATATGCCATTATGGAAAAAGTGGCCAGAGAAAATATTAAGGAGGGAGATTTTGTGTATTTTCATACAACACGCCGCGGTGTAAGCCATGTAGGAATGTGCCTACAAAACAACAAATTTGTACATGCAAGCAGCAGTAAAGGTGTTATTATAAGCGATTTAGATGATGCCTATTGGGACAATCGGATAATTGGTTTTAAGCGGATGAAAGAACAGAACCTCAATTTCTCCAACTAAAATAGCACAAAAAAAATCTGGAGTAATTCGTAATTACTCCAGATTTTTTTTAGGTTAAACCGAGTAGTTTTAACCTTACACTAATTTCAAATCCTTTAAATACTTAGCATTATCGGCCGCACTTTTTAGAGGAGTGGAACCTGCGTAGCGTTCCTGCTCCACTATAAAATACTTCATTCCATTATCGCCTGCCGTTTTTAGTAATTTGGCATAATCTATACTGCCTTCGCCTAAAGTGCAGGAATTGTTATTGTCTTTAGGATCAATGGTTTTAAGCTTGTCTTTTATATGGCAAAGCCGAAATCTGTTTTTATACTTTTTAAGCCAAGCATCTACATCTGCACCTGCATCAGTTACCCAATACATATCCATCTCAAAATCTACTAAATTCGGGTCAGTCTCATTCATCATCACTTCCTGCGGCATCTGTCCTTCTGTAGTTTTAAAAGAATAACCATGATTGTGATATGCAAAGCGTAGTCCGTTTTTCCTGCAAGTTTCCCCAGCTTTATTAAACTGTGCTGCAAAACGTTTATAATCGTCTATCTTTTTTTGGGCACCCACGTGCGGGCATATCAGGTATTTCATGCCTATTTCTCCGGCCTGTGCCGCAATGGTTTCGAGATCTGCAGCATCCCATTTGCAATGGCTCGAAACCATTTCGAGTCCTATGTCTGCAGTAAATTTTTTGAATTCTGTATTTTTCATACCCCAAAAAATACCTTTTTCGCCATTATAACTTTCTATTTGTTTATAGCCAAAAGAGGCAACCTGTTTTAATATTCCTGTAGGGTCTTTGGGTAAATCTTCTTTTAAAGAATACAATTGCAACCCAAAGGTGCTTATGTAAGGTGGCAGCTTAGATGCACAAGATTCAATACCAGATAGCAAAAGGCCAGTACCAATTATGCTGGTATCCCGTAAAAAATTTCTTCTTGAGTAAACCATTCTTTAATTGTTAAGTAGTTTATTAGTAATTAATTGTTTTAAAATTTAATGGTTACACCATTTGCTATTAAATAAAAATTATCATCTATTTGAAAATATTATTTTTTAAGAGGCAAATGCCCTGTCGCCTTTTTTGTAAGGTAAACAGCCGTCGTATTTTCCGGGCACGGCATTATAACGCAAAGCCTTGGTGGCACCTGCTTCCGAAGTAAAATATCCGGTAAGTGTTAGCTCTTTCATCATCCTGAAATAATGCGTAGGGTCTTCTTTCTTTTTCGTTTTTTGATATTCTTTTTGTTCTTTGTCTAGCTCTATTAACAAGGCCAGGCGTTGTTCCGGCGTGGCCTTCATAAAGTCAGCCTTACTTTTTTCGTTGCTTAGCTTGTCTATGGTTTTTAAGCCTTCCATAAATACCTGTTGATCTCTTTCGGTGTAGCAGTCTAATACCATTACACTCATAAAGGCACCCACTTTAGCTTCTTTGGCGCCTGGTGTTTTGGTTTTTGGTAAAATAGTTTCAGCTATTTCGTCCATCATATCCACCTGCGATTGGGTAAAAAGTTTATTAACGCTTTTTTCCGTTTTACAACCCTGTAATGTAAATATGCCACCGCCCACAATACTTCCGCCAAGTAGCAGGGCCACGTTTTGTAATGCTTTTCTTCTGTCCATGGTTTTATTTTTTTTATTGATTAATAGAAGGGTAGTAGTTAATAGTAAGTAGCTAGTATGTTGTAAGTTTTTAACACAAATCGTAAATCATAAATCATAAATCGTAAAAGGTTTATATGTTTCCTTTTTTAAGTTCTGCCACTGCAAAATCAGCCGCCCTTGCTGTTAGGGCCATATAGGTAAGCGATGGATTTTGGCAGCCGCTGCTTGTCATGGCGGCACCGTCGGTTACAAAAACATTGAGTGCATCCCACACCTGATTGTTACCGTTTAAAACCGAAGTTTTAGGATCCTTACCCATACGGGCCGTTCCCATTTCGTGTATGCCATGGCCAATAGCGTGGCCGCTATCCCAGCTGCTAATGTCTTTGGCCCCTGCTACTTCCAGCATGGCTCTAATTTCTTGTACAATGTCTTTCCGCATTTTAAGTTCGTTTTCTTTCAGCTCTGCATCCATTGAAAGTACGGGCAGCCCCCATTTGTCTTTCACATTTTTATCCAGCATAATTTTATTTTCGTGGTAAGGGAGTATTTCACCAAAGCCTCCGGCGCCAATGCTCCACCCGCCTGGTTCTGTAAGTGCATCTTTAAAGGCTGCACCTATATTTAACTCTGCTATTTCCTTTTGCCAGCCATTGCGGCTAGCTGCCCCCTGATATCCAAAACCACGCAGGTAATCTCTTTTATCACCATAAAAATTGGCAAAACGGGAAATGTAAAAACCATTGGGCCGGCGGCCATAGGTGTATTTGTCCTCGTAGCCTTCTACTTTACCAGACCCTCCCAAATTATAGTGATGATCCATTACATTATGTCCCAGTTCGTTACTACTGCTGCCCAGGCCATCCGGCCAAATGTCGGTGGCCGAATTCATTAACACCCACGTGCTGTTAAGCGCCGAAGCATTTACAAAAACGATTTTACTATAATACGCATACGTTTTGTTAGTTTCTGCATCAATAATTTCTACGCCTTTTGCTTTTTTTGTATCCTTATCGTACAGCAGTTTTGTAACAATAGAAAACGGCCTAACTGTTAAATTACCAGTAGCCACTGCAGCTGGCAGTGTAGCAGATTGGGTGCTGAAATAGCCACCAAATGGGCAACCTTCCCAGCAGCGGTTTCTGTATTGGCATTGGGTGCGGCCCGGTGCCGGAGCAGTAAGGTTGGCAGTGCGGCCAATAATTAAATGGCGCATGCCTTTATAATATTCTTTTATACGTGCTGCCGCATCCTTTTCTACACAATTAAGATCCATCGGTGGCATAAATTGCCCGTCGGGCAAATGTGCAAGGCCTTCTTTAGAACCGCTGATACCGGCAAATTTTTCTACATGGTCGTACCATTTGGCAATGTCTTTATAGCGGATAGGCCAATCTACCCCAAAGCCATCTTTGGCATTGGCTTCAAAATCAAAATCGCTAAGCCGGTAGCTTTGGCGGCCCCATAGCGTAGAGCGGCCTCCCATTTGATAGCTACGCCACCATGTAAAAGGTTTCACTTCTGTGTATGGGCAATCCTGCTCATTGGTCCATTTATCCATCACCGCTTCGCTAGCCGCCCAGCCACGGTGAATTATGGGGTAGTTTTTCTTTTGTTCTTCTGTGGTGGCACCACGGTGTTCAAACTCCCATGGGTTTTTATTGGCTGTGGTATAATCCTTTATATGCTCGTATTCCCGCCCACGCTCCAGCATTAATACTTTTAAGCCTTTTTCGCAAAGTTCTTTTGCGGCCCAGCCGCCGCTAATGCCGGAGCCTATTACAATGGCATCGTAGGTGTTACCAAGTTTGGCACGGATGTTTATTTTGGTACTGTCTATTGGCATGAGGATTTATGATTTTGGATTTACGATATTTCTGGCGGTGACTGGTGTTTTCAACAACTAGGGATTATTAATCTTTTACATTTCATTATTAACTTTATAGTGTTCATTGAGCGTTTTTTGACTTACTAAACCCTGTGTTCGGTGGGGACACCGACCACGGCTTAGGACTTGACTTACTAAACGCTGTGTTCGGTGGGGACACCGAACACGGTGGCTGAAGTTTTACAATCATTTATACTTTCATCAAATTTAGTGGCCGGTGGGTACACCAAAGCTCTTAGCTTAGGCATCCGGGTTTGGGTTGCCCCCTGTCCCCTAAAGGGGTGATTGGGGTGTGTCTTGATATTTTTTACAAACTTTACAGGTTTGAATTTTGTTTAGTTAAGGGCATTGGTGGGGAAACCGACCATGGTGGCTTGGAAACCGACCACGATGGCTTAAATTCACAAGAAAAAGCAGGCATTTCGCATGTTCCATAGTAGCAATTAGATGAATGGAGCGTCGCCAATGTCGCCCCATCAGGGCCCGGCTTTCGTATGGCCAATGATCGGCTCTACATCATAATTCATACATCATAAATCACACATCAAAGGGTTCCTTTCTTTAATTCCGTTACTGCAAAATCCACAGCCCGGGCTGTTAAAGCCATATAGGTAAGCGATGGGTTTACACAGTTTCCGGAGGTCATGCAGGCACCATCGGTTACAAACACGTTGGTTGCATCCCACACTTGATTGTTACCATTTAGTACCGATGTTTTTGGGTCTTTACCCATACGAGCCGTACCCATTTCGTGTATGCCCATGCCCATGGTGTAGCTGTTATCGTAGGTTTTTACATCTTTTACACCAGCTTTTTCTAGCATTTCTGCGGCATCGTTTGCCATGTCTTTCCGCATTTTTATTTCGTTGTCTTTTATCTCACAATCCACAGCCAGTACAGGTAACCCCCATTTGTCTTTCTTTGTTTTATCTAGGGTTATTTTGTTTTCGTGGTAGGGGAGTATTTCGCCAAAACCGGTGAGGCCAATGCTCCACTGTCCGGGTTCGCTAAGGGCATCTTTCCACTCGCCGCCTATGTTCATTTCGGCTATTTCTCTGTGCCAGCCTTCGCGGCTGCTGCCCCCCTGATAGCCAAAACCACGTACATAATCTCTTTTGTCGCCAAAGAGATTGCGGTACTGCGGTATGTAGATGCCATTTGGCCTGCGGCCATAAATATATTTGTCGTCGTAGCCCTGTGGTTTACCATTGGCACCTGTTCTAAAGTGGTGATCCATAAGATTATTGCCTAGTTCTCCGCTGCTGCTTCCGAGGCCATCTGGAAATACATCGGTGGCAGAATTCATCAATACCCATGTAGAATTCATAGCAGAGGCACACACAAAAACTACCTTGGCAAAATACTCGTAGGTTTTATTGGTTTCTGCATCTATAATTTCTACGCCCTTGGCTTTTTTGGTATCCTTATCGTAAATAATTTTTGTAACAATTGAGAAGGGGCGGAGGGTTAATTTACCAGTAGCCTGCGCCGCTGGCAGGGTAGAAGATTGGGTACTGAAATACGCACCAAACGGACAGCCGAGCCAGCACTTATTGCGATACTGACAGTTGGTTCTTGCCTGCAATGGCTGGGTAATATTGGCCACACGGCCAATAATCATGCGGCGGGTATCGTTGTATTCCTTTTTAATACGTGCAGCTACATCTTTCTCTACACAGGTAAGATCCATGGGTGGCATAAATTCACTGTCGGGTAGCTGTGCCATGCCTTCTCTGGATCCGCTAATGCCGGCAAATTTTTCTACATGGCTGTACCATTTTTCAATGTCTTTGTAGCGGATGGGCCAATCAACAGCATGGCCATCTTTGGCGTTGGCTTCAAAGCTATGGTCGCTCCAACGGTAGCTTTGGCGGCCCCACATCAGCGAACGGCCGCCCACGTGGTAACCACGAAACCAGTCAAACCTTTTTACCTCTGTATAGGGGCAATCTTTTTCGTTAGTCCAATATTCAAGGTTGGTTTCATTTAGTGCATAATCACGGTTCAGAACCGGGTAGTTGGTAATCATTTCTTGTGTTTTGCTACCACGGTGCGGAAACTCCCAAGAGGCTTTATTAGCGTTTACATAATCTTTTACATGCTCAATATTATTACCTCTTTCCAGCATAATGGTTTTAAGTCCTTTCTCTGTAAGTTCTTTTGCAGCCCAACCGCCGCTGATTCCTGAACCAATTACAATGGCATCGTACGTTTCTGGCATGTTTTAATCGTTTTTATTTATTTATGTATGATTTCTGATTTGTTAGGTTAAACCCGGTTTTGTTATTTCAACCATTCAATATTCGCCTTCGGTTTTGATGTTCTTCTTTCGGGCAGTTAAAGGAACCTACACATCGCACCGCATTATACCATCTTTTAAAGAAGCTAATTTGTCTGTAGCTAGTGGTATAAATTCCTGTGCTACGTAGCCTTTAAAACCTATAGCTTTTATTGCTTTTATAATGGCAGGGTAGTAGAGTTCTTGTGTATCGTCTATTTCGTGGCGGCCGGGTACACCTGCAGTGTGGTAGTGGCCATAATACTCATGGTTTTTTTGTATGGTGGCTATTACATCCCCTTCATCTATTTGCATGTGGTAGATATCGTATAGCAGTTTAAAATTGGGTGAACCTACACGCTTGCAAAGTTCCACACCCCAGCTGCTGAGGTCGCACATGTAATCTTTATGGTTCACCTTACTGTTTAGTAATTCCATCTGTATTACCACCCCTTTTTTCTCGGCCAATGCCATAATTTTTTTTAGGCCTTCTGCACTATTTGCAAGGCCGGTTTCGTTATCCATGCCGTTTCTGTTACCACTAAAGCATATCAGGTTGGTATAGCCTGCGGCCGCTACCAAGTCTATATACTCTGTGTAATTTTTAATCAATGTTTCATGGTATTGTTTGTCGTTCCATCCCTTTACAAGGCTTATTTCTGCACCATTGCACATAGATGAAAACACACCATGTTTTTTTAGTATCGGCCAATCTTTTGGCCCTACAAGGTCTATAGCACTAAAACCAATTTTTTTAACGGCTACGCAAAGTTCTTCCAACGATAACTGGCTAAAGCACCAACGGCAAACGGAATGGTTGATATTGCCCTTTAAACCCTTTGATTTTTTGCCCATTTTAGGCGTATTGGCTAACAAACTTCCCGGAACTGCAAGGGCTGCTGTACCAGCTAAAATGTTCTTAATCATGCTTCTTCTGTTTTTTGTATCTGGCATAAAATTTATTTTAAAAACTGTTAGGCTAAAATGGTTTGTGATTTTTATTTCAATTACCGTTTGTTTTAAACCATTAATTTTTACTTTCTAATTTTTCAATTCTTTCAAGCATCAACTTATTTTGCTTTTGTAAAACCATTATTTTCTTATTTATTTCTTTAAAAAGCATGTAAAGCAATAATCCTGCAAAAAGTATTATCAGAAGAATAGGAATATATAGCGTTGTGTTGAAAATATCTGGTCCTGCGGCATTTTTTGCATTGGTTAGTGCTGTGGCCATTTCGCTGCCAGCAGGTGCTTCGGCATAAGTAGCCATGTTAGCACCGGCAGGTAATTTGTCTGCTAAAATTTTATCGTAATGGCTACCCATAAATATGGTGTAAACAGATACTGCAAACATACCGGCACCGCCCATCAGATTTAGACCTACAGCTCCTGTATTGGGTAAATTTTCTGCTACAAAACCAATCATAGTTGGCCAAAAATAGCAGCAACCCATACCAAATACCAATGCACCAAGAAAAACCATATTGCCAGTAGTGTGCCCCAGAAGGTAAAGCCCTAATGCAGCTAGTATGGCAGAAATAAGCAATACACCAACAGGTGACAATTGTTTTACTACAGGCCCGGCAAAGCCACGGCCTATTACCATTACCCCGGCAGTGATGGCTAAAATAAGGATGGGATTATCGGTAACATTTTTCAACAAAACTTCTACCCATTGGCCGGTAAATAATTCTGTTATAGCCGTGCCAAACATGCAGATAATCATAAAAATAAACAATGGGTTGGCCAGCGATTTATACATGGTGGCTGTAGAGATACCACTTGTAACCCTTTCTGTTTTGGGAAAGGTTAAACCTGAAACTAAAAATCCATAAATGGCGGTAGGTATTAGCATCAGGCCTACCTGTATTTGCCAGCCAATATCTACTTTGCTTAAAAGGAACACCAGTAATGAACCTATAAAAATGCCACCCGGAAACCAAAGATGAAAATGGTTGAGTTTTGTCGTTTTATTATCGGGATACAAGGCTGCAACGAGTGGATTACATGCAGCTTCAACCGTTCCGTTTGCAATGCCTATTAATAATGTTGAGAGAAAGAGTGTCCAATAGCCTGTGGAAAAAATAGTGAGTAAAATGCCGGCCAAATGAAAAATGAATGCCAGTAGCAACAGCCTTTTCATACCAATAATATCCACCACCATACCTCCAATAATTACTGCCAATGGAAAGCCCCAAAAAGCTGTGGCTGCAATGGTGGCCAACTCAGATTTGGATAAACTAAACTGATCGCCGAGTGTGCCCAACATGCCTGCCCTGATACCAAATGATAACGATGTAACCAGCAATGCTAAACAGCTTGCAATAAAGAGTTTGTTTTTGTGGATGGTTGGATTCATAGCAATCGAAATCTTTTATTTTTTTTAATAATTGGGAAAAATAGCGATGTATTTTTTTAGTGCTCTTGAAAATTTATTGACAAAAATTAAAAAGCAATCAAAATAAAAGGGTGTGTAAAGATGGCAATGCATAATATTGAGCAACAAACAAAAAAAACGGAAATTCATAAAAAATATCAAAACCAGCTTAAATAATATCACTACCGAAAAAGAATTTCTGAAAGTAAGGAATTTTATATTATTTCATGTATTCGAAATAAAAATGTGTTTACATTATGAAACGAAAATTAAGAATGGGAATGATTGGTGGCGGCCAGCAATCTTTTATAGGTGCCATCCACAGATTGGCTGCAAACATGGATGGTTTAATAGAATTTTCCTGTGGTGCACTAAGCAGCAACCCCGATAATGCGACGGCAAGCGGAAGGCTGCTTTTTTTACCCGAAGAAAAAATTTATGGCAGCTACGCTGAAATGATTGAAACAGAAAGCAAATTACCTGTTGGTGATAAAATGGATTTTGTTTCTATCGTTACCCCTAACCATTTACATTTTGCCCCGGCCATGATGGCCCTAGAAAATGGTTTTCATGTGGTGATAGACAAACCTGTTTGTTTTTCTTTGGAAGAAGCCATTCAACTACAAAAAAAAGTAACTGAAACAGGATTACTGTTGGCGCTAACCCATACCTACACCGGCTATCCCATGGTGAAGCAAGCCAGGCAAATGGTACAGGAAGGCGTAATTGGACAAATAAGAAAAGTATATGTAGCGTATCCGCAAGGCTGGCTAAGCAATGCTTTGGAGAGTACCGAAAACAAGCAGGCTAGCTGGCGTACAGACCCGGGCAAAAGCGGCATTGCAGGTGCTATGGGCGACATAGGAACCCATGCTTTTAATCTGGCAGAATACATCTGCGGATTGCAGGTAACTAAAATTTGTGCCGACCTTAATATTGTAGTACCCGGAAGAAGACTGGATGACGATGGAGCCGTATTGCTAAAATTTAATAACGGAGCAAGTGGTGTATTAATGGCAACGCAGATTGCTGCAGGTGCAGAAAACAATGTAAAAATCAGTATTTATGGAGATAAAGGCGGCCTAGAATGGCAGCAGGAAGATGCCAATACGTTACTTGTAAAATGGCTGGATAAGCCCACTGAAATTTACAGGGCAGGAACTGGTTATGTTGGTTCTTTTGCCAAACATAACAGCCGAACACCCGCTGGTCATCCCGAAGGATATTTAGAAGCTTTCGCAAACATCTATCGCAATTTTGCACTTACTTTAAATGCCCATTTAAAAAATGAAAACCCCACACCGGAAATGCTTGATTTCCCCACAGCCGCCGATGGAATTCGTGGAATGGCATTTATAGAAAATGTGGTGGCTTCGGGAAAGAGTGAGGTGAAGTGGACTACTTTTAATGGATAATTAGTTAATGGATAATTTTTTTAATGGATAATTAGTTAATGGATAATGGACAATGAGTTAATGCATAATGAGTTAATGGATATTTAACCAGTTTACAATTATTGATGACTACCCATTACTCAACTGAAAAATCGTAAATCCCAATTCGTAAATCGGAAATAAAAAAATGACAACAATAAAAGGTCCTGCTATTTTTTTGGCACAATTTCTTGGCGATGCTGCGCCATTTAACAGCCTGAAATCTATTTGCCAATGGGCAAGCGATTTAGGGTACAAAGGAGTTCAGATTCCCACCTGGGATCCGCGTTGTATTGATTTAAAATTAGCCGCCGAAAGTAAAACTTATGCCGATGAATTAAATGGATTGGTAAACGAATGTGGCTTGCAGATAACCGAACTTTCTACCCACTTACAAGGGCAGTTGGTAGCCGTAAATCCTGCCTACGATTCGCTGTTCGATGGCTTTGCCCCTGAGGCACTAGGTGGCAATGCAAAAGGCCGTACAGAATGGGCTGTACAGGAGCTAATGTATGCCGCCAAAGCCTCGCAGAATCTGGGTTTGCAGGCACATGCCACATTTAGCGGTGCCTTGCTCTGGCAAACCGTTTACCCATGGCCACAACGCCCCGCTGGGCTTGTGGAAGATGCTTTTACAGAGCTGGCCAAAAGATGGCTTCCAATCCTAAACGAGTTTGATAATAATGGTATTGATTTATGCTATGAAATTCACCCCGGAGAAGACCTGCATGATGGTGTTACCTATGAAATGTTTCTTGAAAAAGTAAACAACCATTCAAGGGCTTGCCTGCTGTACGATCCATCGCATTTTGTGTTGCAATGCCTGGATTATCTGGCTTACATAGACCATTACCATGAACGCATCAAAATGTTTCATGTAAAAGATGCAGAGTTTAACCCTTCGGGCAAACAAGGCGTTTATGGCGGCTACCAAAGTTGGGTTAACAGGGCAGGGCGGTTCCGTTCTTTGGGCGATGGGCAGGTGAACTTTAAATCCATTTTCAGCAAGCTGGCAGCCTATGATTACAAAGGTTGGGCGGTTATGGAATGGGAGTGTTGCCTTAAGCATCCCGAAGATGGTGCAAGGGAAGGTGCTCCTTTCATCCAGCAAAATATTATACGGGTAACCGAAAAAGCATTTGATGATTTTGCCGGCACAGATGCAGATACTAATTTAAACCGGATTCTTTTAGGGTTGGATTAAACACTAATTTAAAACAATAAAATTTTACAAAAATGAAGAAAATGTTAACAGGTATGGCAATGATGTCGGCCCTGCTATTTGCTGCCTGTGGCGGCAGCGAAACGCCAAAACCAGCCGAAGGTGAAACAGTGGCAAAAAATGATTTGAGTAAAAATCCTGATTACGAAAAAGGCCTTGCTTTAGTTGGTAAAAGCGACTGCCTTACCTGCCATAAAGTAAACGAAGCAAGCACCGGGCCTGCTTATGCCGATGTGGCCGCCAGGTATGCCGATGCAACAGATACTACCATTACCCGCCTGGCAAACACCATCATAAAAGGTGGCAGCGGCCAATGGGGTGCAATACCTATGACGCCACACCCGGCCATTAGCGAAGACGATGCCAAACAAATGGTAAAGTATGTTTTACTCTTAAAAAAATAAAAAATCATGTATAAAATTATTATAACGATTGCAGTAGCTGTTGGGCTTTTTTCTTGCGGCGAACAAAGCAAAATAGGGAAAAATGTAGATGGTTTTATCCCCATGTTTGATGGTAAAACCACCACTGGCTGGCACAAGTTTAATACTAATACCATTGGTAGTAATTGGCAAATAGACAAAGGTGCACTGCACCTAAATGCAAATAAAGCCGATGGCTGGCAAAGCTCTGGTGGCGGCGATATTGTGTACGACAGTGTATATGACAACTTTCATTTTAAAGTAGATTGGATGATAGCCGATAGCGGCAACAGTGGCATTATATTTTATGTGCAGGAAGCACCAAAATACCAATACGTATGGCATACAGGTATGGAAATGCAGGTACTGGATAATGACGGCCATGCCGATGCTAAAATAAATAAACACCGTGCCGGCGACCTGTACGATTTAATAGCCAGCAGCAGCGAAACTGTAAAAAGAGGTAAGTGGAACCATGCTGAAATTATTAGCAACAAAGGCAACCTGGAATTTAAGCTAAACGGTATAACTATCGTTAACACTACGTTATGGGATGATAACTGGAAAAAAATGATAGCCGGAAGCAAGTTTAAAAACATGCCAGGTTTCGGTACTTTTAGCTCTGGTAAAATTTCGCTGCAAGACCATGGTGATAATGTTTGGTATAAAAACATTATGATTAAAAGGCTTTGATGAAATGGGCTTTTTTGTTTTTTAACCTCATTCAGGGTAGTAAGCATTTTGCTAATAAAACCACGGGTTTCATCCGTGGCTACCATTATTATACCACTTCGTGGTTTAAATCGAATAAAACAATTCTTACATCAGGTATTTTAACCTCATTCCATTATGAAAAAGAAAAATCTTTCTCCCAATCTTCAAAATTCACGCCGCAATTTTATACGCAACACGGCGGCTGTTGCGGCTGGTTTTATGATATTGCCACGCCATGTTCTTGGCGGTAAAGGCTATACAGCACCTAGCGATAAACTTGTAATTGCAGGCATAGGTGCCGGTGGCAAAGGAGAAAGCGATTTACTTAAATTTTACGAAAGCGGCAAAGCCGAAATTGCTTTTCTCTGCGATGTGGACGATCGCAGGGCGGCAAAAAGCCGTGAACGTTTTCCCAAAGCAAAATACTACAAGGACTACCGGGAAATGCTGGCCAAAGAGCATAACAATTTCGACGCAGTTTCTGTATCTACACCCGACCATAACCATGCTGTGCAAACCCTTGCAGCCATGGAACTGGGTAAACACGTGTATGTACAAAAACCGCTAACACACGATATTTTTGAGGCAAGGGCTTTAACCGAAGCTGCTGAAAAATACAAGTTGGTAACTCAAATGGGGAATCAGGGCAGTAGCGGCGATGGTGTAAGAAAAATGATGGAATGGTATAAAGATGGGGTTATTGGAAAAGTGGACGAAGTTTTTTGCTGGACTAACAGACCTGTATGGCCACAGGGCATTCCATGGCCGTCTTTAAAAGCCGATGTACCTAAGGAACTGGACTGGAACTTATGGCTTGGTACCGCTCCATCTAAAAATTATGTAGAGAAACTAGTGCCATTTAACTGGCGTGGCTGGTGGGATTATGGTACCGGCGGGCTGGGAGATATGGGTTGCCACCTAATGGAAGCACCATTTAAAATTCTGGATCTTGGTTATCCTACAGAAGCAGAATGTAGTGTAGGTTCTATATATGTGGATGAGTTTAAGCGGGGCTACTTTCCTGAAAGCTGCCCGCCATCGAGTCATGTAATTCTAAAATTTGAAGGCAAAGGTAAAAATTCGGATGTTAAATTTCATTGGATGGATGGCGGCATACAACCAGAAAGACCCGATGAATTAGGTGCCAACGAATTATTTGGCGATGGTGGAAATGGCATTTTAATGGTAGGTTCTAAAGGTAAAATGATGGCTGGTACGTATGCAGCTAATCCACGGTTACTGCCACTAAGCCGTATGGAAAAAGTAAAAACCAAAGAAACAATAGCAAGGGTAAAAGGCGGCGATAATGGCCACTATGCACAATGGGTAGATGCCTGTATTGCAGGCCATGGCAGCGACTTGCACAAGAACCTGAGTTCGCCATTTTCAATAGCAGGGCCGCTTACGGAAACCGTATTGATGGGTAATTTAGCCATCCGCAGTTTCGATTTGCAAAGGCAATCTGCAGCCGACCCTAAAAAAATGGAATATCCCGGCCGCTACATAAAATTATTATGGGATGGACCTAATATGAAAGTGACCAATTTCGACGAGGCCAATCAGTTTGTAAAACGGGAATACAGAAAGTTTTAGTTGATTGGTTGATTGGTTGATTGGTTGATCGGTTCATTGGTTTAGACCTGGATATTCGAAATATGCACATTTGCATATTTGCTCATTTATCACATTCATCACATAAGTACATTAAAGAAATATGGGAGAGAAAAAACATATTGTAGTGCTTACCGGTGCTGGCGTAAGTGCCGAAAGTGGCATAAAAACCTTTAGAGATACCGATGGGCTTTGGGAAAATTACCGCATAGAAGATGTGGCTACACCAGAAGGCTGGGAGGCTAATCCACAATTGGTGCTGGATTTTTACAACCAACGGCGTGCCGATGTAAAAAATGTGTTTCCAAATGCGGCACATACAGGCCTGGCCCAATTAGAAAAGGATTATGATGTAACCATTGTTACCCAAAATATTGACGACCTGCATGAACGGGCAGGAAGCACAAGAGTAGTGCACCTACATGGCGAAATTTTAAAAATGCGGAGCATACTGGATGAAGAAACTATTTACCCAATAAATGAGAATATACAACTGGGCGACCTTGCAGAAGATGGTGGCCAGTTTAGGCCACATATTGTTTGGTTTGGCGAAGCCGTACCTATGATAGAAAAAGCAGCAACAATAATGACCGATACTGATATTTTTGTGTGCATCGGCACTTCGCTACAAGTGTATCCGGCAGCGGGTTTAATAGATTTTGTACCGCCATTTGCCCCCAAATATATTATTGATAAAAATATACCAGAGGTAGGTGGTTACCAAAATATTATAACCATAGAAAAACCTGCAACAGAAGGCGTTTTAGCATTAATAAAAATGTTAACGGAAAATGTATAAGGCATCACCCAATAATTATAAATACAGTATGAAGTCAATTTACTTGACAATAGCGTTTCTTTTTTTACTATCCAATATTTTTGGACAAGCAAAGAAAGCAAAACTAGAAATTTCCCATCTTAAAGGCGACTTTTATGTTTATACCACTTACAATACTTACCAGGACTATCAGGTGCCGGCAAATGGAATGTACCTGATAACCAATAATGGTGTTATAATGTTCGACACACCCTGGGACACTACACAATTTCAACCATTGCTCGACAGCATACAACTAAAGCATAACAAAAATGTGGTCATGTGTTTTGCTACGCACTGGCATAGCGACAAAAC
>JAYUOV010000351.1:0-22147 GCA_043760535.1 Chitinophagaceae bacterium | reverse complement strand
CCATCATGCAAGCACTCGCAGATGCCATTCAAGGACGCCCTTTTGTAATGTCGGCCTGAATAGTTACAAAATATTTATTACTACTACCAAAGCTGGTGGACTGATAAAGATGTGCTGCACATTTCTCCGCATTGGAACCACGGAACCGCCTGGGGCGAAAAAAGAGGCAAGCCAATAGATGTTTGGGTAAATAGCAATGCTGATGATGTGGAACTTTTTCTAAACGGTAAAAGCCAGGGTAAAAAAGAAATGCCCCGCAATGGCCACCTGCAATGGAGTGTAAATTATGCACCCGGTACGCTTGAAGCTGTAGCTTACAAAAAGGGCAAACGCATCACCACAAAAGTAGAAACCACCGGTGCACCTTATGAAGTGGTAATGACACCTTACAAAACCACCATGCTGGCCGATGGGCAAGATGCAACTGTAGTTAACATAAGTGTAGTAGATAAAGAGGGTAGGGAAGTGCCTGATGCCGATAATATGATAAAATTTTATCTACAAGGCGATGCCAAAATAATAGGCGTAGGCAATGGCGACCCAAGCAGCCACGAACCTGATAAATGCGTAGATGGTGCTTGGCAGCGAAGTTTGTTTAATGGCAAGTGTCAGGTTATTATCCAAAGTGGAAAAATGCCGGGCATATTTAAGTTTGAAGCAAAAGCGGCCAATCTGCAAACCGGTTCTACAGACGTAATTATGGTGGCCAATGCCAATGAAACGGCTATCAACATAGACAAAAATTACGAATTGAAAGGTGAGGCTGCCAAGCCAAGCGTAACCGGCAAAATGTTAGGTGCCGATATCTCGTTTTTGCCACAACTGGAAGCAAGGGGGATGAAATTTAGTGATAAGGGAACAGAAAAAGATGCTATTGAAATATTGAAAGATCATGGCTTTAATTATGTACGCCTCCGCATTTTTAATGATCCTGCAAATGATAGTGGCTATTCGCCAAAGAAGGGTTTTTGTGATTTGGAGAACACAAAGAAGATGGCCAAACGGGTAAAGACCCTTGGCATGAAATTACACCTCGATTTCCATTACAGCGACACCTGGGCTGATCCCGGCAAACAATACAAACCCGCCGCATGGAAGTGGCTTGGTTTTACAGAACTAAAAGCAGCGATGTATGATTACACGAAAAAGGTGATGCAGGAATTGAAAGATCAAGGTACTTTACCCGATATGGTGCAAGTGGGCAATGAGATCAACCATGGCATTATTTGGCCCGACGGAAACGTGAAAAATCTGGACAACCTTGCCCAACTGCTAAATGCCGGAACGGCTGCAGTAAAAGCTGTAGCACCTGAAACCATGATGATGCTGCATGTGGCTCTCGGTGGACAGCATGACGAGTCGGCTTTTTTTATAGATAATATGGTATCCCGTGGTGTGCCCTTTGATGTAATTGGCGAATCGTATTACCCCAAATGGCACGGAACATTGGCCGACCTTGAAGACAACCTGAACAAGCTTGTGACAAGGTACAACAAGGATGTAATTGTAGTGGAATATTCTGCTCTGAAAAAAGAAGTGAATAAAATAGCCTTTGAAGTAGCCAATGGCAGGGGAAAAGGCACCTGCATTTGGGAGCCACTCAGCACATGGGAAAAGTTTTTTGATGACAAAGGAAAATCGAACGAAATGCTGGCTTACTATGATGAGATTACTAAGCAGTTTATGGGTAAGTAATTTTAAATTAGTATTATCTAAAAAAATTATTTCTTAAACATTAAATCTAGTTATCAAACATATTTATCACTTCAACAGGTTTAGGAATTTGAGCTGCTCTATAGATAAATTTTTTAAAATCAAATTTGGTTCTTTTAATACTAACTAAAGTGAATTCTAAATTTTCTTTCCAAAATAAAAATACACCATATGGCAATTTATCTAAAGTGGGTAATGGTTGAATGTATGAGGGTATTTTTTTATCTATTTTTACCAAGGTTGAATTTTTTATTGATTTATTATTTGAATAACCGTTCAGATTTACAATTTCGAAACTTTTATTAGGTAAAATATAATAGGCTTTGCTTTCTTTGAATTTGTATAAAATATTTTTTTTAATGTCGTACAATGCCTCTTCATTATCTGTTAAAACGTTAACTGATAAAAGTGATTTTCCATTATAGCTTGCCTCATAATAAACAAGATTACTGTCAGCCCTTATTTTGTATGTCATGTATATTTTCATCCCGCCGATTGCATAAAGAGTTGAAGTACCTTTATAAATAGCTTCATAGCACTGTGTGAAGGCTGTATATGATATTGGAAAAACAAAAAGAAGGATTAAAAATCTAATCTGCATTGGATAATAAAATTGATTTGTAAAATTCGTGAAAAGACTATTTTAAAATAGCCTTTTCACGATTATAGATTATTGCATTGCAGCGGATAAAGCAGCTCTAATTTGAATATCCGATTCTGGTTGAGTTAAAAAACTTAAAGCTTCAGTTGAAGTTGCTGAATAATATAATGCCGTTACATTGCCATCGTCATCAGTATCTCCGTTTGCAGAAAAAGTGAAATTTCCAACTGGGCATTCTCTTGAACCTAAAATTGAAATCGTTCCATGAAATCCTATAAGTTCGGGAGGGAAAAGAGAATATTCTATATCACTATTTACAATGAAAGTGCAGCCTTCCTTAGATTTTAGCTCAATCCTAACATGCTTTACTATTTCTGTATCACCTGGTTTTTTCCCTTTCCCTGTCAATGAAATAAAGGAACTTAAATTTACAATTACAACTAAACCAATTAAAACTCTTGCTAATAGCTTTATAAATTATTATTTTTTCGTCCTCTTACTTTTCGCAAGTTGCATGGGTTTATAAGGAGATTTAATCCCATAACAGAATATTAACTGGCCAGTTTATTTTCTATCAGTATGAAGGTGCGAGCATTTTTTGTTAATACAAAATTTACTTTGTAGTAAATTATTCAAAAAATAGAATAATTTACACTAAATGTAACGAGCTATTATGTACGGAGAAAAATTGCAACAATAAGAATAGGCCGTGGTTACTCTCAAGATTTTATGGCTAATGCTTTAGGTATGAAACAGGCAAACTATTCAAAAATTGAAACGAATAAAAAAGTAAAAATTGAAGAAAATTTATTGAAAAAAATTGCAATATATTAGGTGTAGGCGTTGAGGATATTAAAAGCCCAACACCAATAATTATGCATTTTTGCAATAGCCCATATAGCGGTCAAACCCAAAATAATCATATATTGGTTGATGCAAACCTTATAAAACAGCTAACAGAACAACTTAAAGTTAAAGATGAACAGATCTCTGGTTTACACAAGGTAATTGCTTCACTTATAAAGGGGTAAAGGCGAGAATATAATCATTAAAGCGGGGAGAATTTTATCATTTATAAAATGCTTTTACTTCAAATTTATATGAGTGATTATTACAATTTGGACATAAAAGAATTATCCTTTGTATTATTTCAGTATAGTATAAAAAAAAATCCCTCAACAAATTGCTGAGGGATTTTTTAATTATTATACACAACTAAGAAGTTGTTATCAGGTTAGATTTTAAAGTGACTGAACGCTTTGTTAGCTTCTGCCATACGGTGTGTATCTTCTTTCTTCTTATAAGCTCCACCTTCACCTTTGCTTGCAGCTACTATTTCGTTAGCTAATTTGTCTGCCATGCTACGGCCATTTCTTTCACGGCTAAAACGTACCATCCATTTAATGCTCAAAGAAATTTTACGATCTGCACGTACTTCAGAAGGAATTTGGAAAGTAGCACCACCAATACGGCGGCTACGAACCTCAACACCCGGCGTAATATTGTTCAAAGCTTTTTTCCAGATTTCATAACCATCTTCGCTGGTAATTTTAGAAACTTTATCAACAGCATCGTAGAAAATAGTAAGAGCTACACTCTTTTTTCCTTGCCACATAAGGTTATTTACAAAACGGGTAACCAGTTTATCGTTGAACCTGGGATCTGGTGCTAAAGGTAATTTTTTGGCTTGTGCTTTCCTCATTGAAATGTTTATTTATTATGGGTACGCATGTAATGCGTCTCTACGAAAGATTTTAATTATTTTTTCTTACCTGCTGCTGCTGGTGCTGCACCTGGTTTAGCTCTTTTGGTTCCGTATTTAGAGCGGCTTTGTTTCCTATCTTTTACACCAGCAGTATCTAAGCTACCACGTACAATGTGGTATCGTACGCCTGGTAAATCTTTTACACGACCACCTCGTATCAAAACGATGCTGTGCTCCTGTAAGTTGTGACCTTCTCCAGGTATATATGCAATAACCTCAATCTTGTTGGTTAAACGAACTTTTGCTACCTTACGAAGTGCAGAGTTTGGCTTTTTTGGAGTTGTAGTGTATACACGTGTACATACACCACGGCGTTGCGGACAAGAATCCAAAGCACGGCTTTTACTCTTAGCCTTAATTATTTCTCTACCCTTTCTTACCAGTTGCTGTATAGTAGGCATTAAATCTATTTTTAAAATGGAGGGCAAAAGTAACAGCCTCGCAGGCAATTTCCAAAAAAATAACTAACAAATTTTAAAAGAGATGTGGATAAACTGTAAATCCTAAATACTACATAACCATTTTTAACCCATAATGAGCAATAGTGGTGTATAATGCACAGCGTATTACTACACCAAGTAAGCACCAGGCCAGCATTTTTTTAAGCGGCACATTAAAACCTACACCTACACCAATGCTAATAGGTGCACCCACAATAATAGTACCCAATAAGCCCAATCCAATTACCCCAAACCGATCCCAAATTCTATATACAATACCGGTTTTAGGCTTTTCTGGTTTGGTACTGTTTTTTTTCTTGTAAAAAATATTTCGCAAATAGTCGCCCAGATATGTGGCCACATATACACCAGCAACTCCACCTGCCACACTTGCTAAAAAAATATAGAGTGGTGGCATTTTAAAAGCAAAACCAGCAGGTATAGCTGCATATATTTCGAAAGTGGCTAAACCAGCTACTGTGAAGAATTTATATAACATGTATGGTTTTAAAGCGGTTTTACTTTTGTTGGCGCTTTAGCCAACAAACGCGGGTAAATCAGTTTCAAATTTGAAAAATGTGGTATTGTAGCAAAAAATGTTTTGTAGAAGCGATGTTTATAAAAAAAATAATTTTAGCTAAAAATGTAGCACCGCTTGAGGTAATGTAATGAAGAGACTAAACCAGCTGGTTTTCGGCGGGTATCGTACCCAAATTTTATGGAAAAGGCTTGTGGTCGGTGAGCACATCGACCACAAGCTTAAATCATACATCATACATCAGAAATTAAAAATCTTTACACGCCTACCATCCAGCCAAAAGAATCTGCTTCGGTGCCGTATTTAATGGCATCCATCCTGCGTTTTACTTCGGGGCATGCCTGCCAGGTATTAGTATCAAATTCCATAATAAAGTCTTTGTAGCGCAGTTCTTTTATCATAGAAATGGTGGCTGCAGTGCCGGTGCCAAATACTTCTTTTAGGTAGCCGTTTTTGTAGGCTTCGGTTATTTCGTCTATGCTAATATCTCTTTCTTCTACAGCCAGGCCCATAGCTTTTAAAAGTTCTATTACACTGTTACGGGTTACACCTGCCAGGATAGTACCACTGCTCAGGTCCGGGGTTATGGCTTTATTACCAATAATAAAAAACACATTCATCGTACCTATTTCCTGCACGTATTTATGCTCCAAGGCATCCATCCAAAGCACCTGATCGTAACCTAGTTTTTTTACCTGTGCCGTGGGGTACATGCTAGAGCCATAGTTGCCTGCACATTTTGCAAAACCTACGCCACCGGGTACAGCCCTTACAAATTGCTCCTCTACATAAATACGCATAGGGGCGGTATAATACGGCCCGGTTGGGCTTAGTAAAATCATAAATTTAAAACTGTCTGATGGTCGTACGCCTATCACTTCATCCGTAGCAAACATAAATGGGCGTATGTAAAGAGAATGTTCTGCTTTATTTGGTATCCAGTTGTTATCCAGTGCCACCAATAGCTTCATGCCTTCCATAAAAATTTCTTCAGGTACGGCAGGCATCATCATTCTTTCAGCCGATTGGTTAAAGCGGCGGAAATTATCGTACGGACGAAAAATACCTGCATCGCCTGCAGCATTTTTGTATGCTTTTACACCTTCAAAAATAGATTGGCCGTAATGCAATGCGGCATTGCTTGGCTCTAGTACCAATGGCTGATATGGCTTTATTTCTACATTTTTCCATTCACCATCTTCATAGTTTGCTTCCAGCATGTGGTCGGTAAAGTATTTTCCGAAAGGCAAATTTTCAAGATTTAGATCGTTGAGTTTGCTTCTTTCTGCTTTTGTAACAGGAATCTCTGATGTGGCAACCATAATTAGAATATTTTTGAGCAAAGAAACGAAAAAAGCTCCGTTCAACTTTATAAACAAACACAGGAATGATGTATTTCGAAAACGTTCAATTGCCTTCCACGGTTATTGCTGAATTGTATAAACAATCTTTAGTTGTGTTGCAGGATTTTAAACCAAATACTACAAATGATAATGCAAATACTGAAACTAGTGCCAGCCCTGTTTCAGTTGCCGATTATTCGATAATGCCTTTTAAATACTTGGGAGGATTTGAAAAAAAGATAGCCATTTTGGTGACAGAGCATTTTAATGCACATATTGGAGATGAGGATTTAGAGTTTTTGACCAAAATGCTATCAGCCTGCAAATTATTGCTCAGCGATGTAGCTATTATTAACGTGGTATCAAACCCAAAGGCAAATCAATTGTGGCAACTGATGCCGCCTAAAGTAATGCTGATGTTCGATGTGGATCCTGGAACGGTGGGTTTGCCTTTTCGCCGCCCCCATTTTGAAGTGCAGCAATGGAGTGGTGCGGTTTTTATGAATGCCCCCGAACTATCCATATTTAGAACAGGAAACGAAAACGATATTAAATTGCTAAAAACAAAATTGTGGTTATGCCTGCAAAAAATATTTTTGGGCAAGTAGAGACGCCCATTTATGGCGTCTCCTTCTTGCATATCCAAACGTTTCCTTTTTGCTGATAAAAATACTTTACAAAAGGAAAATAACGAATTGGGAAATCCGTTTTTTTTCTGCAAAGCAGATTTAAAATCCGTGTTTATCTGTTCTTTCCTTTTCATCCCTGTGCTAATTGTAATTCACAATTTTAAACCTTGATTAGTACAGTATATGCCTGGTGAAAATTAAAAAAGAGACCCACACTTTAATGAGGTCGCTTTTTTATACACACTAGCCTAATACACCATAAATGCCTGTCTCTACAACACCACTTTTAAGCTTTCTACATTATTACCAAATACATTAAACCTCGATAAATACCTGGCGGTAAATGCCCGAATTGCAATTTCTGTGAACCTACATTTAAATCTCAAAGTTTCCGAAAATGTGGCCAGAATATAATAGTGCACAAACAAAATAAAACCAGCCAATAACCAGACACTACCAACGGATAAACAGCCAAAAGGATAGCGACACTACTTTATAGTTTAGTCATTCATTTTTACCAAAAAAGCCTTTTTATGAAACGTTTTTTTTCCCTGTTCTTTATCGGTAGTTGTTTTTTTTGTTATGGACAAAATGTGGGTATTAAAACAACAGACCCTACTGCGGCCTTAGATATTAACGGTGATTTGATTCTACGTAGTTCGGATTTGGTTTTTACCAACGGTAATAACCTCGCCGATGTAGGTACTTTGCCATTTAGTAATTACAGGGTGGCTGGTCCTACAGCCGATTTTAACCTAACCGGCATTAGTTACAGCAGCGATGGTAAACTGGTAACCCTTTTTAACCGCAGCGGCTTTACCCTGACCATTGTAAATGAGAGCCCCGCCGAAGCTACTTCTGAAAGAATTATTACCGGCACTGGTGCTAACGTATCCATACCTAATAATGCCAGTGCCAATCTGCAATACGATATTGGTGCAGTAAGATGGGTACTCCGCAGCCATAGCGGCATGCTTACCGGGTCTATGGGTGGCAGTGGCTGGGGCTTAAATGGTAATGCTGGCACCACCCCCAATCTTGATTTTATTGGCACCACCGATAACCAGCCATTTATCATTAAAAGCGGCAATCAAATTGTTGCCCTGTTCCAGTTTGGCCTGCCCAGTAATATTTATTTAGGTAGTAATATTAACCGTGTGGGTATTGGCATTTATGGTTCGGGTGCACCCACACATACACTCGAAGTAGGTCTGGCCGATTTGGCCGGTGGCAGCCAGGGTGTATTTGCAGTTAGAGGTACACAACACATCACCCATTTTAACTATGGCGTAAACGAAGATGTGTTTATAAGAGCTGGTAAAAACGGAAGCCATATTTTACTAAACGACGGTCCGGCTGCTGGCAATGTAGCCATCGGCACCAATATACCTGATGCCAACACCAAACTTACCATACAAACGGTGGCAGACTTTGCCACGGCATTATCCATACGTAACCCAAGTGGCTCAGCTTTGCTCAATGCTTATGTAGGCGGACCGGCTAATGGCAATACCATTTCGCTAGGTAC
Organism: Chitinophagaceae bacterium; assembly: GCA_043760535.1. GTDB lineage: Bacteria > Bacteroidota > Bacteroidia > Chitinophagales > Chitinophagaceae > JAZKFT01. The sequence continues at coordinate 13,590 of JAYUOV010000351.1, read as the reverse complement.
GCCGGGAGTGATGCCTATTGCTATTTACACCAATGCCGTCAATCGCATTTTTATAGCTGCTAATGGAAATATTGGCATAGGCACCGATAATCCTGTAAACAAACTTTCGGTAAACGGCGATATACGCAGCCGAGAGGTAACCGTGGAAACGGCCAACTGGCCCGACTATGTTTTTGAGCAGGAATATAAACTAAGGCCGCTGGCCGAGGTGGAACAATTTATACTACAACACAAACACCTGCCCGAAATACCAACTGCAAACGACATGCATTCCAATGGCCTGAGACTTGGCGACCTTCAAAAAAAGATGATGGAAAAAATAGAAGAACTGACTTTGTATATTATTCAGCAGCAAAAGCAAATAGATCGGTTGGTAAAGGGTAATTCAAGTAAAAAGTAAAAAGTAAAAAGTAAAAAAGTAAAAAGGGAAAAAGGGAAAAAGGAAAACTGGTTTTTTTCTTTGGAAACCAGCGAAAGCCGTACCCTGATGGAGCGACATTGGCGACGTTGTAAATCCCGTAGCATTACGGGACCCCGTTCGTCTTTGTGCTTCTATGAAACATTCGAAACCACTACTCTTTTTGCCACATGTTTAATGTTAGGGACAGACGTCAGTATGGGGGCTCTACAAATGCTATTAACTTAACAAAATTCAATCCTGTGAAGTTTGTAAAAATATCAAGACACACCCCAGCCACCCCTTTAGGGGACAGGGGGCAACCCAAACCTAGATGCCTAAGTTAAGAGTATGGCGTCTCTACAATCCCACATCCCACATCCCACATCCCAAATCGTAAATCGCAAATCGTAAATCATCATGAAACAGCATAAACGAATCACCAGTATAATTGTGCTTTGCTGCCTTGCTGCCACATGCTTTGGCCAGGTTACAGATATACCACCGGCATTGTTTTCTAAACTGGCCGGTAAGAAAAAATATGAGGATATAATGAGGGAGGTGGACAACTATTACAAGCTCAATAATTTTAATAGCGACCCTAAGCTTTTTAAAGAATACAAACGCTGGAACCGCTGGGCGTGGTTTGCCGCCAGGCATATAAACGAGCAGGGCGAAGTGGATTATAAAGCCTCAAAATACTTTGACGAAGCAAAAAAAATAAAAGACAATCAGCTAACCAATACGCCCAACGGCGTAGCATCCACTGCCGGCAACTGGGGTTCTGTGGGGCCTGTAACCACCGGCTGGGGCATTAGTGGGGGCAGCCGCGGTATAGGCCGGATAGACAGGCTGGCCATAAACCCAAACAATCCACAGGTAATATTAGCTGGTAGCCCAAGTGGTGGATTATGGCGTACCAACAATGGTGGCAATAGCTGGTTTTCCATAACTGCATACTTACCTAATTGCGGTATTGCTGGTATGGTATTCGACAATAACGACCCAAGCGGCAACACCATTTACATTTTAACGGGACAAAAAATAGCAGGTAATTTTTTAATAGACTACGGGCTTAACAGAAACAGCGTAGGTGTATTGCTTACCACAAATGGCGGCACCACCTGGAGCAAAGTTGGCAATTCAGAAACCGTACTTAGAAACAGAACGCCACAAAAACTTATACAGGTCAGAAACTTTCCAAACATACTGTTGGCAGCTACATCATCAGGGCTTTTTATTACTACCGATTTTGGTGCTTCGTGGGCACAAACACAGGGGAGCAGTTTTATTTGCTTAGATATAGAACAGCACCCAACTAACGATGCCATTCTATATGCCGGAGGTGGAAACGGAATTTTCAGATCAACAGATTATGGGCAAAGTTTTCAGTATATGTCACCCTATTTCCCCCTAATATCCGCATCACGTATTGGCCAAATTGCAGTTTCACTGGCTAGCCCCAACACGGTTTATTATTTGCAAAGCGGTACCGACCCGATGCCAAATCCGGGTGGCATTACCTCCAATACTGTTTATAAATCCGTTAATAGCGGTGCCACTTTTACAAGAATTAATACGCAAGACCTCACCGTAGGTCAAAAGGGTTATAACTACGCATTTGCAGCAAACCCCGCAGATAGTAATTTTATGGCCGCCGCTGGTTTAAGTCTTACATCGTCTGTTAACAATGGTGCTACTTTTGGAAACGTTACAATAGGTAATACCAACAACATTGCAATTAGTAATTATGTACACTCCGATATTCACGATTTGGTGTACACACCCAACGGTTCATTACTCTATGCTGCCTGCGATGGTGGCGTATTTGTAAGTAGTAATAACGGAGTAACCTGGGCCGACAAATCGGTAGGTTTACAATGCACACAATATTACCACATGGAGGGTTTTGAAGGTGTAGAAAATTTATATATCGGGGGTACACAGGATAATGGCACACACTACACCACAACAGGTAACCACATGATATATTCCGGTTCCGGCGATGGCTTTGTAAGCGACTTTGTAAACACCAACAACAATATTTATTTCCAAGTAGAAAATACAACTGTTTCCAAGTTTACACGAAGCCCGGTTGGTTATAGTGATGTAACTCCCGGCTTTGGCCCTACCAATACTTTTTACCCCGATGTAATATGCCACCCTACCAATGCCAATATTGTATATGTAGGTTATAGAGACACTATTTGGCGAAGTGTAAACCAAGGCACAGGCTGGACTGCTGTAAGAATTGGAGGAACTAACGATGGGGGCAACTTAAGCAGAGGCTATAACGGCGGCTTTGCCGTAAGTGCACAACTGCCCGACAGGATTTATGCAGCCAATGCCAATACCATTATCCGATCGGATAACCAAGGTACAAATTGGGTCACTATTTCTGGCACAGCAGGCTGGCCTGCTGGCACATTTACCATTACAGATATTGCTACAAAAAGCAGTAATGCCAACGAAGTATGGGTTACCACTACAGGTGTTATGGGGCTTAACCGGGTTTTATATAGCGGCAATGCAGGGGCTAATTGGACAGATTTTACAGGCAGTTTACCTAACGTGCCGGTATATTCTATCTTTTATACTTCGCAGGGCGATGCGTATTGCGGCACAGAGCTAGGCGTATATTTTATGGGTTTTGCCATGAACGATTGGCTGCCATTTTACAATGGCCTGCCCATGGTGCCCGTTACCGATTTATTTGTGAATGAAGCTGCTAATTCTATAACAGCCGCTACCTGGGGCCGTGGTATTTGGCGGGGCGATTTGTACAACGGTTGTAGCCCGTTGGTGCTTTTAAGTAGCGATGTAAATGGACGTTTTACATACCAATCAAGTGGCACACTGGAATCATCACAAAAAATGTTGGGCAATTACAACAATGAACTTCGTTACCGTAGTGCCGGAAGAATAGTACTTAAAAATAATTTTAAAGCAAAAGAAGGATCATACTTCCATGGCATCATTGGGCCATGTGGGCAAGGTGTTTTTAATAAAGTAAATGGCACAAATGCCACTACAAAAGCCGAAATACTGCATTTAAAAGTGAACTAATTATCATATACAAAGTTTAATAAAAATTGAAAAGATTATTGGCCTTATTTATAGATATTACATTTGTACAAATAGCCCTTGCACAAAGCCCTGTGGGCAAATGGAAACGCATCTCAAACACCAGCGTGTACGAAGGAAAAGCCATGGATACGCATGCTGCATTACTGAGCTACCGGCCATGTGCTGCAGGTATTGTGTACGAAATTTTTGCCGATGGAAAATACCGTTTGGATGCTTCTGCTAGTGGCTGCGATGAAAAGTATAAAGCCATTCAGGAAAAGCTTTGGAGCAAAACAAACTGGAAACTGGATGGTAATAAATTCTCCGTTTCTACCTTAAAAGATTTTGCCGTAAGCAATACCTATACCATTAGCTTTAGTGGTAATAAAATGACCTGGAAAAACGAGGACGATACTATCGTGTACCAGCAGTTGTAAAACTATACTTATTCAGGAGTATTGCAACTGTCTTTTAATAAATTGCAGGGTAAAAACCAAAGCCTGTAATTAGCCCCAACCATGCAGAGAACCCTACAATTCATATTGCTGCTACTCTTTGCAAGTACAAGTGCGCAGCCCTTTAGCTTTAAAACATTTACCACCAAAGACGGCCTTAGTAGTAACAATGTAGGGTATGTATTTAAAGATAGTAAAGGCTTTCTGTGGTGCTGTACACCCAATGGCCTTAACCGTTTTGATGGAAACGCTTTTGATACATATAATAATAATCCTGCAGATAGTAACTCTATTGCCAGCAATACTATTGAAACAATTTACGAAGACAGCCGGCAACAATTATGGGTAGGCACTTTAAGTGGCATTAGCCTCTATCATTCACAAACACAACGCTTTTCTAACTACGCACCAGATACAAACGTAAGTAGGCCAGGTAGGGTGTACCATGCTATAATAGAAGATAAGCAACACCAGTTATGGATTGGCACTGCTTACGAACTGCTCAATTTTAATCCGGCTTCAAAAAAGTTTTCACGAAGCGGCTGGATAGATTTCATTAACCAACAAATACCTGCTAAAGAACGGATGACAAGGGTGATGGTGCTTGGCTTCGCAAAAAAAAGTAATGATGAATTGTGGATACTAACTACCTATGGATTATGCAGTGTGGTTACTGCTACACATCAGTTTACCTATTACCCTTTTAGTGCTGTAGGTGATTATTATGGCTGCCAGCTTAATTATTACGACGAAGCGAAAAGTACCGTTTGGATTGGCACTTACAATAATGGAATGCTGCAGTACAATGCCACAACTAACCAATGGAAAAAAGTACCAACGCCACTGAATTACCTGCGTAAAAAGGATTTTGATTGTGCATACTGTATTAAGCCTTTACAAGGCGATACATTAATGTTTTGCAGCCAGAAAGGTTTCGTTTTATTTAATAAAAAAAAAGAACAATTTTTAAGTTTAATAAGCGACAGTGTTAGCGATAAACAAGCATTTAGCGCAGCCTACAGTAATTATTATTTAAAAGACGGAAACCAATTTTGGGTATGCACCCGCAAAGGTTTGGTGCTGATGCAGCCTGTACAAAACAAGTTTAAGTTTACCAGCCTTGCTGCTAATAAGCCCGATGATTTTGTAAGAAATATTCACCCATCGGCATTTAATAAACTAATAATAGCCGGGCATGATAACCCCACCCGTTTTTATGCTTTTAATGAAAAAACGGGTGAGAAAACAATCATAAAAAACAATGCCGGAAAGCCGCTAACAGCATACCTGGACCGTATGGCAGAAATGCCCGATGGTACTGCCTACATGAGTACCGACACTGCTTTGTATTTACTAAACCAGCAAACATTGATAGCTACAGAAATAAAGCTACAACTGCCGCCGCATATTACCAACGCTGTTGTTTACCGCAATGTGGTGATAGATAAAACGGGTATTGCATGGGTGCGTACCAGGCGGCATGGTATTATTAGATACAATCCGCAGACCGAACAATCTGAACCGCTAATGGCCATACCTGCCAGAGATGGGCGGGCTTTCAGAAACATTTTTTATAATGAAAAAGAACACAGCTTATGGATTGGTATTGAAGATGAGGGTCTGTTTATGTACAACATAGCTACTGGTTCAGTACACCACGAATTATTGAATGTACCACCATCGCAAACAGCCGCCACCATTACCAATATGCTGGCCGATAAACAAGGCAATGTATATCTCTCCGATTTTGCCCATGGCCTGTACAAATACCTCGCTGCTGACAAGAAATTTATCCGTTTTTCCCGTAGCGATGGTATGGCAAGCGATGGGCTAAACGATATACGAATGGATGCCGGTGATAACTTATGGATAGCTACCAACGAGGGGCTTTCGCGGTTTAATACCACTTCGGGCATTTTTACCAATTATGGCGAAGCAGATGGTATTCCGCAGGTACTAGATAATATACGAAATGGCGATGGCGGCTATTTGTATGCACGGTACAATACTGGTTTTTACAAATGGAATATCCACGATTTTGATACAGGGCAGCACCGGGGAACCATCTATATCCGCAATGCTAAACTCTTTGGCGAAAACATGCCTTTAGATAGTATGTACCAATTGGGTTATCAGCAAAATACACTGTTGTTTCAGTTTGGTATTCTTACCCAAATGCAGGGCAGCAGCCTGCTGGAATACAGTGTAAACAACGAACCATTTACCAAACTTAACGGTGCCAATATTATACAGTTTAGCAAATTGGCGGCCGGCAATTACAGGCTGGTTGTACGTCAAAAAAATGTGCCGGATAATCAGTTTGTAGTCAACATTCAAATTAAAAATCCTTTTTGGAAAAGAGGGTGGTTTATACTCATAGCAGTAATAATTTCTGGTTTGTTACTGTATGTTTTTATTAAAAAAAGAATAGGAACTGTACAAAAAGAAGCAGCCTATACACAACGAATAGCCGCTACCGAAATGGCAGCACTAAGGGCACAAATGAATCCACATTTTATTTTCAATTGCCTTAGCAGTATTGATAATTTTATACAGGATCATAATGCAGATAAAGCCAGCGATTACCTAAATAAATTTGCGAAACTTATCCGTGCTATTCTTGATAATTCTAAAAACGAAACCGTACCATTTTGGAAAGATTGGGAAACCCTACAACTGTACCTGGAACTGGAGCATTTGCGTAGCGACCATAGTTTTACATACCAGTTACAGGCCGATGAAAACCTGCTGAATGGCCATTATAAAATACCACCGCTTATTATACAACCTTATGTAGAAAATGCAATTCATCATGGCTTAAAAAATAAAATAGGTAAGGATGGCATTATTAAAATAACTGCCAATTTACAAGGAGATCAATTAGTATTTACAATAACAGATAATGGCGTAGGACGCAGTGCCGCACAGGCTTTAAGAGAAATCAACCGACCATCGCACACCAGCTACGGTATGCAGATATGTAAAGAGCGGATAAACCATTTTAATACAGGTACAGGCAATGTAAAGGATATTATTATTGATGATTTAAAAGATGCCTATGGCATAGCTATAGGAACCGAAGTAACTGTTTTGCTAACTGTGTAAATGCAATAGAATGATGAAAGCAATTATTATAGACGATGAAAAAAATAGCCGTGAGGCATTACGTAAAAAGATTATTTCCTATTGCCCCGAAATAACCATTGTAGCCGAAGGAAGTGATGGCCAAGAAGGCTTGAAACTGATTAGCGAATATGCCCCGGAAATTGTTTTTTTGGATATAGAAATGCCCCGGATGAATGGCTTTAATATGCTGCAACAATTGCCGCAGCAAAACTTTCATTTGGTGTTTACCACAGCTTACAATCAGTATGCCATAGATGCCATACGATACAGTGCATTCGATTACCTGGTAAAGCCAATTGATACCAAAGAATTACAGCAGTGTGTAAGCCGGATTGTAGCAAAAGAAAAACGACAGCAACCCACACACCCGCAACAGGTGGAGCTACTCCTGCAGCAATTAATGAAAGAAAAAAATACCCCAAAAAAAATAGCCATTTCCACAGTTCAAGGTATTGAATTGATTGCCTTGGATGAAGTGGTTTATTTAGAAGCGGTAAGTAATTATACTAATATCCACCTTGCTGCAAGCAAGCCACTTCTTACTTCCAAAACCTTAAAGGAATACGAAGATCTATTACCGCATACGCAGTTTTTTAGGGTTCATAATGGGGCCATTATCAACATTAATTTTATAAAAAAATTTATAAAAGGCGAAGGCGGCCAGTTACAAATGAGCAATGGCATACTGATAGATGTGGCCCGCCGCCGCAAAGAGGAATTGCTACAATTATTGCAAGTAATGGCTTTGAAACTGTGATCAAAATTTGGCTTTTCAGGAATGGTTGTTACCTAATTATACGCTTTGCCAGCATTAAGAAATCCGCCACAGCAACCAACTGTGGCGGATTTCTATAGCATCTACCATTTCCTAAAAGCATCAAATCCCCAATCAGGAATACATCTCTATCCTTTGCTCCTTTACCCTGGCATCGGCCAGGTAATCGTCAAAAGTCATTAGTTTATCATTGATGCCTTTTGGTGTTAGTTCTATAATGCGGTTCGCTACTGTTTGCATAAAAGTATGGTCATGGCTGGTCATTAGTACGGCGCCCTTAAAGTTTACCATGCCTTCGTTAAAGCTTTGGATGCTTTCTAAATCTAGGTGGTTGGTTGGTTCGTCTAGCATAACTACGTTGGGGTTTTGTAGCATCATACGGCTTATCATACAGCGAACTTTTTCGCCACCGCTTAAAACGCTGGTTATTTTATTTACATCGTCGCCACTAAATAGCATTTTGCCCAAAAAGCCACGTAGAAATACTTCGTCCACATCGGTTACATGTGGTGGTACAAATTGGCGGAGCCATTCCATCAGGCTCATACCTTTATCAAAAAACTGTGAGTTATCGTTGGGTAAATAGGCTTTAATGGCGGTGGTGCCCCATTCGTAAGTTCCACTATCAGCTTCGGCTTGGCCATTAATTATTTCAAAAAAGGTAGTAATAGCCAGATGGTCTTTGCTTACAATAGCAATCTTATCGTTCTTGTTTACATCAAAAGAAACATCCTTAAAAAGCACTTTGCCTTCGCTGGTTTTCTTCATCAGTTTTTCCAGTAATAATACCTGGTTGCCCAAATCCCTTTGTGGCTGAAAAATAACGCCTGGGTATTTGCGGTTGCTGGGTTCTATATCTTCTATCATAAGTTTTTCTAAGGCTTTTTTACGGCTGGTGGCCTGTTTGCTCTTACTGGCATTGGCACTAAAACGGGCTATAAAGTCTAGCAGGTCTTTCTTTTTTTCTTCGTTCTTTTTGTTGCGGTCGTTTATTTGGCGGCTTACAAGCTGGCTGCTTTCGTACCAAAAACTATAGTTACCTGTGTAGGTTTTTATTTTGCTCCGGTCCACATCGCTTACATGGGTGCAAACGGTGTCTAAAAAGTGGCGGTCGTGGCTTACTACTATTACGATGTTTTCACATTCGGCCAAAAAGTTTTCCAGCCAAAGAATGGTTTCCACATCCAGGTCATTCGTAGGTTCATCCAAAAGTAAAATATCCGGATTGCCAAATAGTGCCTGGCTTAGCAATACCCGCACTTTCATGGCACCAGGAATGTCTTTCATCAGCATTTGATGGTAGCTTTCGTTCACGCCCAATTCGGCCAGTATTACACCGGCATCGCTTTCGGCAGTATAGCCACCCATTTCGCCAAAGGCTTCTTCTAGGTGGGCGGCCTTCATACCGTCTTCTTCGCTAAAATCTTCCTTTAGGTAAATGGCATCTTTCTCGGTCATGGTATCCCACATTAATTTGTGGCCCATTAGTACGGTATTAAGTACCGTTACCTCATCAAACTCAAAGTGGTTCTGCTTTAATACCGCCATACGTTCGCCAGTACTTATTTCCACAGAGCCTTTATTGGGCTCTATTTCGCCGCTTAATATTTTTAAAAAGGTACTTTTGCCTGCGCCGTTGGCACCAATAATGCCGTAACAGTTGCCCTTATTAAACGTAACGTTTACTTCATCAAACAAAACCCTTTTGCCGTAACTAAGGGTTACGTTTCTTGCTGCTATCATGTGTAGTTCTCCTTGTTTTTAAGGCTGCGAAGGTAAGGGTAGGGTGACAGTAAAAAAGTAGTTGGTTTGTGTTGGGTGCTTATGGGTAATGTGCAAGGAAAAATGCTCCATTAGCCCTGTCAAATTTTAAGGTGTTATTATCGTTCTGGCTGTGGCCTCATCCCTATACTTTGGCTGCCGAGTAAAGGGTGCCACTGTGCAAGTATTTGTATTGAATTTTAGTTGTAGAAATTCTACGGCTGGCTTTGGTTCCTCTCTGTAGGGAGAGGCCTTGGTGATGCCCTACAGCCTATCCAGATATTTTTTCATGTAGTAAAATTCCTTCACTTTCAGCAGGTCGCTTTCTGGCGTGGTGCCGTCTTTGTAATTTTCTATAATGGGTAGTATGGATTGGTACATTCCGGCTTGTAGTTGTTGGGTTCGTATCTGTAGTTCGGCATCATCGGCACCATCCATTTTAAGTTCGTTCAGTTCCATTACTTCTATTAAAAACGATGGAGCAAGCTGGTACTTTTCTTCTTCTTGCAGCAGGCCTTTTAGTTGCAGTACATACTTTATAATGTTGTCTGGATTTTGAAAAGTTTTTAAAGCATTATTGGCCATAGTCGAAAGTTGCAGGGCTACTTCCTTTTCATCCGGCGTGGCGTTGGAAAAAAAATCGGGGTGATATTTTTTCTGTATTTCAAAGAATTTTTTAGAGAGTTGGGCTTTGTCTAAAGAAAGCGAAACCGGGATATTGAAAAGTTCGAAGTAATTCATAAGTTTTTTTAAAAGGGCAGTAAAGATAACGGGCTATAAAGCTCATGGGCATCTCTAAAAACTTTCCATTTTCCCTCCTTTTTGGAACATGCCGATTATTTTGGCGGAGGGGAGATTTAAAGGGGAGGCAAAAAAAGAAAACAGGGTTTTAGCGATGCCCTTATGATTGATATTACGCCATCAACATGTTTATTCTTGCGGATAATACAGCTCCTAATTTCTCCTTTTGCCCATCGGGCAAAAAACTATTTTCAATCCACCACAAGGCACTATTTAGTTTTTTGAAAAACAATTGGTAACTATTTCGCCGTTGTTTTTGCGATAGCCCAAGATTATCAGCTAACACATCAAAATCGGTTTTACTTATTTTATTTTTTTTTCCGTTAAGATGCAAAGCCAATTGTTCTGCTTCTTTATTTATTACCAATAATGTACTTACCAAATCATAAGCAGGGCTTAGCAAAAAATGGCCATCTTCCTTTTCCAGCATTGAAAAATTTTTGAGGTGCATATCTGCATTGCCAGTAACAAAACTAAAAAGTACCAACTCAAAATAATGAAGTGCATCCAACCCTGCCAAGGATGAAAATTGTTTGATTGCCTTGCCTGTTTTTTCATAACTGCCCCTGTATTTGTGTTCGGTAAGGGTTTCGGTTAGCTGGCATAAATCTTCGCAGGCCAGTTTGTTTTCATTGTTCCTGTCGAACCGTTTTGTAATGTACGCCAGGTTTCCGCTAGGCAGCCTTATCAGGCCATGTACAGCTGTTTCTATACCAAACGCCGCGGCAATGTGCATGCACACATCTTCGTTTTCGGGCAATGAGGTATATATTTCGCTCTGTGGTTTTATAATAAAGTTGCTTTTTTTATTTACAATAGTAAACCGGATACTTTTTTTGCTTTCCTCAAGGCATAAACTCAGTTTGGGTTGCACTCCGGTAACGGCATGATGAACCCCAATGATTTCATTAGCATACTTTGCTAATTTATTTTCGTCAATATCTATCAAGGGCAATTGTTTTGTACCAAAAATTGTAACCACGCACTTAGCATGATAATCTGTTTCGGCTTTTGCCAGCGTTTTATAACAAAGCAAACAATTCATTTTATTTTTCTTTTACAATGCTAACATCCCCAATACAATCCTGGCAAAGTGTAAGCAATAAAGTCATCCTGTCCCGAGGGTTTAGTTTCCAGTTGTCTATTGCTATTTGTAATAGCCAGCCTTCTGGTATCAGCCCGTCGAAAAATGGAAGCATATTGTTATCTGTAAAAATGGATGGCCGCAAAGGGAGGGTTTTACTAACTGCACCGTACACTGGGTTTTGCAGGTACGCTTCGTTATATTCAAACGAGTATCCGGCCAGCTCTTCACGTACCATGCCTACCCATGTATCTTTTTTGTACACCCTTCCTTTTTTCATCCGTAATAGATTTTTATTGTTCTATAATAACCTGTATATCGCTGTGCAAAATGGTTTCTGTTAGTGCTTCATCGGCTTTTTGCTGGTATTTTACAGCATTGTTATTGGGCAAAAATTGCCAGGCTATAATTTTATTTGCTTGCTTGCCGATAATTTCTTTTAAAAGAATGCCATACTTAACAACCTTGCTGGTGAGGGTAATTTTTACAGCTTTATTAAAGTAGTTCCAATAAATATAGTAGGCATCGGTTTGTTGTTTTTCAGGTGTTAATTCAAAACCAAACAGTTGTAAAACCTGTTCTATCTTATCTAGCTGCAAGGTTTCTTTACCCTTTTCCAGTTCTCTGATAAACCGAATGCCAACGCCTGCTTTGGCTGCCAGCACTTCTTGTGTTAGCCCCAATTTTTTGCGTTGATATTTTACGAATGTAGATAAGTTGCTCATAATTTATGTTATACCCTAACGGGTACAAATGTAACTGTAGGGGTAGTAAAATGCCCCGTTCGGGTATAAATATTTTAATACAATCAAAAATAATACCGTACGGGTATAACATAACGTATGGGTTTTGAATTGGGCACTGTGGGTGGTGCCCTTTCTTTCATTTTTCTGTAAGGGTTCTAAAAGCAAGCAGTAGTTACAATCCATCTGCTATTAACCTAAAACCCACAAAATGCGGCTTAATCTGAAGAATCATTTCTGATATGGTGTGTTTTTTCAAAAAGCATAAAAAGGAGTTACATAGTTTCCTTTTAGGTTGCCAGCTACCGTGAACTGCTGGTTATTGTCCTCTTCAATTTTTTTACTAAAAAAATCATCCCATAAAAAAGCCCCAGCCATTAATTGGCCGGGGCTAGTAATTTAAATTGGGCTTTACCAATTTTAGAAGTTAAACCTGATACCTAATTGGCTAATCCACCTGGCAGTATAGTTAGGTGCTACACTTGCACTTAGCCCCCACGGAGTGGTGCCAACAACAGTAGGGTTAAACTGGTATGTAGGAATAGTGGTACCGGTTTGAAATCCTGCAAATCTTACAAGATTATAGGTGTCGAAACCTAGGAAATATTGACGACCCCAATCACGGTTAAGCATATTAGTAAAGTTGGAAACATCATACCTTAATTCAAAAGAATATTTATGTTTAGCCAATCTGAAGTTGATATTCTGGCGTACACTTAAATCTACAACATGGGTAAAAGGTAATCTCGAACCATTACGTTCAGCATACATACCACGGCGTTTGCTCAGGTATTTATTCTCGGTAATGTACTTATCAAATGCTACTTGCTGTTGTGCGGGGGTATATGTAACACCGCCTGTAGTATTGGTTACAAATACATAGGCATTACTCATTATTTGCGCTGTTGTAGGTACAAAAACCAGATCGGCAAATGCATTGCGACGGAAGTCACTAACAAGTGATTGGTTAGATACGAAACTAAACGGTGCACCACTTTGTCCATTATAGGTTAATGTTACTGTGGTTGGAAAATTACCTTTCCTATTCCATTTAATGGTTTTAGAAACATAGGCATTAATACGGTGGCCTAAATCAAAATCAGAAGTGCTGCGGCCTATAAAATTTCTGCCATTCACAGTTTCCTGGTTTTGCCATTGGCTGTTATTTTGGCTACTAGTGCCTTCGTAAGTAACTACAGAGTTACCATAGCTGTAGTTTGCATTCAATGCAAAGCCATTCTTAAATGCTTTATCCACTGTGAAGGTAAATGTGTAAGAAAAACCTTTATCATTTTTATTATTACTTAAAAGATATACCCCATTTTGATAAGGGTTAATACCATTAAAGCGTAAACCAATCTGGGGTACATTGCCACTTACAG
>JAYUOV010000350.1:0-22260 GCA_043760535.1 Chitinophagaceae bacterium | reverse complement strand
CACCGGCTTCTTCTACCAGTAAAAAGCCGGCGGCACTATCCCAGGCATTGAGCTTGTGTTCGTAAAAAGCATCAAAACGGCCTGCGGCTACCCAGCATAAATCGATTGCAGCACTACCCAACCTGCGAACCGGTACGCCTTTGCGGATGAATCGTTCAAAACATTCCAACGGGCCATTGGGTTCGTCTAAATAAGAATAAGGGAAGCCGGTAACCATGCAGCTTTTAATCAGTTCTGTTTTTTTGCTAACAGCTATTTTTTTATCATTTAGCGAAGCGCCAAAACCCTTTTGGGCAAAATAAAATTCGTTCATCATGGGGTTGTACACGGCACCCAAAATCATTTTACCGGCTTTTTCTACAGCTATACTTACGCAGCATAGTGGTATGCCATGTGCAAAATTGATGGTGCCATCTATCGGGTCGATAATCCACTTGTATTCGCTGTCCATTACCAGTTCGCCTACTTCTTCACTCATAATGAAGTGGTCGGGAAAGTTGGTTTTAATAACATCTATAATCGCTTTTTCAGAAGCATGATCGGCCTCGGTTACCAGATTATTAATACCCTCTTTATGACTTACGGTAAATGTGCCGTTAAAATATTGGCGAATAACGGCAGCCCCTGCTTCGGCCGCCTGGAGTAATGTTTGTTTTAGCATCATAGGCAGCAAATATAACGTAGGTTTCTTTGCTGCTTACAAATCAAAACTGGCCAAAAAGTTAATAACTTTACATCAAAAAATTACAATAAGCTGTACAGACAAACATATTGTAGAAACCTATTCAGGGTTATTTGAAGGGCTTAGTTCGTTAAGTAAGATTGAGTTAATCGAAAGTCTTTCTAAATTATTAAAAACAGAAAAGAAAACAAAAGACACTAAGTTATATAAATCTTTTGGGGCTTTTTCTTCAAAAAAATCAGCAGAAGAAACAATAGCAAATATTATATCAACTTGAAAATTTAGAAATAAGGAAATCAAACTCTGATGCAGTATTTACTTGACACAAATATTTGCGTGTTCTTTTTACGGGGAAAATAGAATTTAGACGATTTTATTAGACAGCAAGGACGGGAAAACTGTTTCATACCAGAAATGACCATTTTTGAACTTCGCTATGGTGCTGAAAACAGCGATAATCCAACAAAATCTCATAAATCAGTTGACGCATTTGTAAGCGGCCTTTCGATAATTCCCATATATAGCTCCCTCAAGCGTTATGCAAGAGAAAGTCAAACTAAGAAAAATTGGAAAGCCCATTCATGATGAATTTGACCTCTTAATTGGCGTAACTGCTATTGAAAACAAACTCATTTTGGTGACCGATAATGTGAAGATTTTGAGCGGTTAGATGGAATGAAAATTGAGAATTGGTTCAAAAGAAAACAACGGAGAACAGAATGCTTTATTTTTCTTCAAAATCAGGATTTGATTTTGCCTTTAAAATACAATCAGCATTGATAACGCCGCTAGTAGGCGAATAGAGCAGCTATCATTTTGCACTTTGCCCCAAAAAATCGTAATTCGT
Source organism: Chitinophagaceae bacterium (assembly GCA_043760535.1). Classification (GTDB taxonomy): domain Bacteria; phylum Bacteroidota; class Bacteroidia; order Chitinophagales; family Chitinophagaceae; genus JAZKFT01. The sequence continues at coordinate 20,731 of JAYUOV010000350.1, read as the reverse complement.
GGCTGCTAATCTCATGCCCTTGCAACTATCGGTCATCATTGTAAACTATAACGTAAAGCTTTTTTTAGAGCAATGCCTTTGTTCTGTACAAAAGGCCATTGCAGGTTTACATGCCGAAGTAATAGTAGTGGATAATAACAGCACCGACGATAGCCTAGCTTATCTGCAACCTAAATTTCCATGGGTTTATTTTATTACCAATAAATATAATACGGGTTTTGGCAAAGCCAATAATCAGGGCGTAGCCATTGCCAAAGGCGATTACATTTTATTCCTTAACCCCGATACACTGGTGCCCGAAGATTGCTTTAACCAATGCCTTGGCTTTATGGAAAAACATGCCGATGCCGGAGCATTAGGTATTAAAATGCTGGATGGCAGCGGCCATTTTTTACCCGAATCCAAAAGGGCTTTTCCTTCGCCGCTTACTTCGTTTTTTAAGCTTACGGGCATGGCATCGCTTTTTCCTAAAAGCAAGCTTTTTGCCCGTTATCACCTTGGGCATATTAGTAAAAACGAAAACCACGAGGTGGATGTATTGGCTGGGGCTTTTATGTTACTACGTAAAAAAGTAGTGCAACAAACAGGAGCCTTCGACGAGCAGTTTTTTATGTATGGCGAAGATGTGGATCTAAGCTACCGCATACAAAAAGCAGGCTGGAAAAATTACTATTTTGCCGATAGTAGCGTCATCCATTTTAAAGGCGAAAGCACTAAAAAAGGCAGCCTTAATTATGTACGCATGTTTTACCAGGCCATGAGCCTTTTTGTAAAAAAACACTATGGCGGTAGCAAAGCGGCTTTTTTTAATGTGTTTATACAGATAGCCATTTTTTTTAGGGCAATACTTACCGCCGTGGGCCAGTTTATTCGCTGGGTAGGCTTGCCGCTGATAGATGCGGCCATCATTTTATCTTGCCTGTTTTTAGTAAAATATTTTTGGAGCACTTATATAAAACCCGGGCTGGAATCGGTGCCTGCTGTGATACAAATAAGCCTTCCGGCTTTTACCATTTTATTTATACTAGCAGGCAGCATTGCAGGCCTCTACGATAAATGGTACCGGCCATTGAGAGCCCTGTATGCCATGCTGGTGGCCATTGTTATCAATCTGGCCGTGTATTCTTTGCTCAACGAGCAATATCGGTTTAGCCGGGGTATAATTTTGTTTGGCGGCATAGCAGCAGCATTGTGCATTATATTATTCCGGTGGATTTTAGTGTCTGCCAAGGTGATAAGCAACCTGAACGAAAACAAGGAGTACCAGCAAACATTAATAGTGGCTTCGCTAGCCGCATTTGCCGAAACCGAACAGATGATGCAGGCCGCTGGCCGTAACCAGAGAATACTGGGAAGAATAAGCCTAAACGATGACTCCAGCAACTCAATTGGCTCTTTGCAGCAACTAGATACCCTACTGGAAAGTGTGCCGGCTAAAGAACTTATTTTTTGCATCGATGCCTCCTTGAGCATGAAGCAAACGATTGAAGTGCTACAGCAAAAAAGAAGGCTGCGGTATAAGTTTCATTACTACCAAAGCCAAAGCCTTGTGGGCAGCGATAGTAAGGATACAACTGGCGAAACACTGCTGCCAAAAATGGCTTATAAAATAGGGTGCCCCCAATTAATGCGATACAAGCGGGTGGCCGATGTAGTATGGTGTTTCTTTTTTTTAGTATCGCTGCCGATTCATTTATTGCTGGTAAAAAAGGCAGGTGGTTTTATAGCTAATCTGTTTAAAGTATTGGGTGGCAGCCGTACATGGGTTGGGTATCATTTAGCTGCCAATAATTTGCCCATTATTAAGCCGGGTATTATTTCGCCTACGGCAAAACCAGTAGCTGCCATGGAGGAACTTACACCCGAAAGCCTACACACCATAGACCACTGGTATGCCCGAGATTATGAATGGACAGATGATGTACGATTAATCATAAAAGGGTACAGAAACCTTGGCGGATGAAAATAGCTAGTGGGAAGTGGGGAGTAGCTAGTGGGAAGCAAATAAAAAACGGCAAATGGTCTAAACTTTAAAATCCAAAAGATAAACCATAAACTATTAAACCCTTTTAAATTGACCTTACCCGAAATATACCAGCAATTAGTAGAAGGCATTAAAGCCACCACTTGGTTAGAATTTGTAGCAGTTATTACAGGAATAGCAAGTGTATGGTTTTCTCGTAAAGAAAATATACTAGTGTACCCTGTTGGGATGATTAGCACAGTTATTTACATCTATATTTCTTTTAAAGGCCGGTTAATTGGCGAGGCCAGCGTTAACCTTTACTATACTGTAATGAGCATTTATGGCTGGTGGCTATGGACAAGAAAAAGGCCGGATGGTTCTGGTAAAATCATTACAAAAGTTACAGCTTCGGATAAAAAAGTGTGGGCTGAGCAACTGGTATTTTTTGGTGTTTTTTACATCGTTCTATTTTTTACCCTTACGTATTTAAAACAGGCATTTTTCCCCGGCGTTATTCCCTGGGCCGATGCGTTTGCAAGTGCCTCTGCATATACCGGCATGTGGCTAATGGCAAAGAAAAAACTGGAAAACTGGATATGGTGGATTATTACCGACTTTGTTTCTGTGCCTTTGTTTTTTTCTAAAGGCTATGTTTTTACCAGCCTCCAATTTCTCATTTTTACCATACTGGCCATCATGGGCTACATTACCTGGAAAAAGAAATTACATGCAGCAAATACTTAAAAAAATAGTGGTGCTTGGGCCAGAAAGCACCGGCAAAAGCACCCTTTGTACCCAACTGGCTCTGCATTACCAAACCCAATGGTGTCCAGAGTTTGCTAGGCAATATTTGCTGGAGCACGGTACTAATTATTCATTCGATAATCTATTAACCATTGCTAAAGGACAACTGGCATTGGAGGATAGCTATACAAGGCGAGTAGTAAGTGGGGATTGGCAAGTAAGAAATGAAAGTGAAGGCAATTTTCGATCTCCATTTTTTCCTGACTCACCAGTCAACACACACCATTCGCCGCTTCCTACCAATCCCCAATCCCTAGTCACTAGTCCCTACTTGCCACTCCCTATTCCCCGCTTGCTCTTTTTAGACACCGACATGTACGTAATGAAAGTGTGGTGCGAATTTGTTTTTGGCGAATGCCATCCATTTATACTAGATCAGATAGTGGAGCGGCAATACGACCTGTATTTACTCTGTAAGCCCGACCTGCCATGGGTAAAAGACGAACTACGTGAATATCCCGACCTTGAAAACCGGGAAAAACTCTATCATATTTTTAAAGACTTGCTTATAAACCAGCAAACACCGTGGGTAGAAATAAGCGGCGTTTATGATGACAGATTAGCCAAAGCAATTACAGCCGTGGAAGGGATTTTGTAAAACCGTATTATTTGTGTCTATTCGTGCCATTCACGGCTAAAAAAGTAACAGACGGGTGTTTTTCTCTTTTAACGATTTGTTTTGCACACTGCCTTTATCTTTAGCCTCATTATTTTTTAACAACTGATATGACGAAATTATTTTTGGCTACTGCATTTGCAGCAGTCTCCTTTAGTACTTTATTTGCGCAAGACACTTTAAAGGTTGTTGCTAAAAAAGCAAAACGTGATTGGAGCAAGATAGATTTAAGTGGCCGTGCCAACGACCATTTTGTAATACAGGTAGGTGCCGATGGATGGGCAGGCAGGCCAGACAGCATCCGTACCAAGGGCCTTAGCCGCCATTTTAATATGTACCTGATGCTGGATAAACCCTTCAAAACAGACCCCCGCTTTAGTGTAGGTTTTGGTGTAGGCATTGGCACCAGCAATATTTTCTTTGAGAAAACAGTGATTGATATTACTGGCAGGGTGTTGTCCAATACTTTGCAGTTTAAAAATGCAGATAGCAGCAACCATTTCAAAAAATACAAACTGGCTACTGCATTTGCAGAAATTCCGGTAGAACTGCGGTACATGAGCAACCCCGAAAACGGAAATAAAAGCTGGAAATTTGCATTGGGTGTAAAAGTTGGAACACTTTTAGCCGCCCAAACCAAAGGCAAAGAGCCTCAAGATAAAAATGATGCTACACTTCCTGGCCAGGGCAAAGTGGTAATAAAAGAAAAAAGCAAACGATTTTTTAATAGTACCAGAATTGCTTCTACACTAAGGGTTGGTTATGGCCATTTTACTTTATACGGAGCCTACCAGATTAATTCGTTGATAAAAGATGGTGTTGGCCCCCAAATAAGGCCCTGGAGCATTGGGCTTTGCCTCAGTGGGTTATAAGTATTTAGATAAAATATTTTAAAAAAAACGGCTGCACAAAAATGTGTGGCCGTTTTTTATTAGTTCATTAATAAATACAGAATTCCTTACCCTTTGGTCTGAAACAGCTTATTATTTACAGTCTAAAAAGCCGGATAGTAGCAGCCAGTTGAACGGAGTACCGTAATACTACGGGATTTACAACGTTCGCCAATGTCGCTCCATCAGGGCAAGGCTTTCGCTGGGTATCACCAAAATAATCCACCGATATTCATCGGGGCAGGCGGGGCAGGCAAAAAAAGAAAAACTACGCAATCAAAACTGCGAGGGGTAAGGAATTCTTAAATTAAGCTTCGATAAAATAAAATAAAAAAGCCCCAGTAAAGGGGCATTTGTAGCGAGGATGGGAATTGAACCCATCACCTCAGGGTTATGAATCCTGCGCTCTAACCAACTGAGCTACCTCGCCAAAGGGCGGTAAAAATAAAGGCATCGCAGCTAATTACCAACACTAATTGTAGCATAGCACAATAATTCCCCTTGTTAAAAAAAAAGATGCCGTTTCCGCAGGCATTTAAACCGAGAGGCGTGTAACGTTTAATGGTATGGTATTTTTTAGTGTGTTATACTGTTAACCATTTTTACCCTTAAACCCTTTTATCGAATAACAACTCAATGTAGCGTTATAACAAAAGAAACAACCTGCATTTGCGAGGCTGATAGCGGATTAGCAGTCAATGGTTTATAATACCACCCTGGGTTTGATAGAGCATGCACAAAATTTAGAAGACATAGCCCGGTAAGTGCTTATACAAGTGTACCATTCTGTAGATGCTTTTAAAGGTGAGTCGAAGTTGAGTACATGGCTATACCGCATCTGCATTTTTAATTATTAAGTACAAAAAAAGGGCGGTACTAAAATTATTTCTAAATAAAAACGCATACCATTACTTCTGCTACTTTTGCTGGCTACCAATGTGGCCACGTTAGCTTATTTGTGGCTGCCTGCTAAAAATCTGCTGCCGATTTAGGGCAGGCAATGTTTTGATGTGATGGTGAAAGAACTGCAAATGACGGACAAACCAGTAACAAACTTTTACAAAACTAAGAGACGAACATTAGGCTACTATAAAGCCATTAAGGCAGTAAATAAAAAATGTTAAAGCCTAATTGTTTAAGGTTGCTCAAAAATGATACTGTAAATATTGTAGCAAATAGGCGTTCTTGAATTAAACAGCTTCTAATAAAATAGTTGGCAGGGCTATTTTGTACCCTATCTCTACTTTGTAGCTACAAGTATTTTATTGCAGCTGGTTTGTTTTTTAGGCTATTGTACTAACTACCGTATTACCATAACCGTTTGCTTAACAGACATTAATTTGCCTTTGTAATCAATGGCTTCTGCTATGGCTATAAATGCGCCAGTTTCTACGGGGGTTTTTTTGTGCATGCCATTCCAGCCCATAGTGTAGTCTTTTGTATGAAATACAGTTTCGCCGAAACGGTTGTAAATAGTAAAGTGATGAAAGACTTTAATACCCACCGGAAACACCTTTAGCACATCATTTTTACCATCTCCATTTGGCGTAAAGCCACTTGGAATGTATAATTTCGGCCCTTTATAACGCCGGATAAGTATTTTACTATTATTGTCGCAACCCTCTTTGGTAATACTGTACAGGCGATATAACTGATCATAATCCAGCAGTGCCACTGGGTTTTGAATATTACTACTATCCAGGCCTGTTATTGGCGTCCACAAATACCTTTGTCCGGGTGTGCCACGGGCATTTAATTGCACTGGCTCGTTTTGGGCGGCTACTGTATCTCTGCCTGCATTGGCCTTGTTTTCGTAAATGGTAAAGGGGCGTATTAATGTATCCTTACAGCCATTAATAGTTTTGCCTATTAGTGTTACCGTGTTTGCACCTACTTTATTATACACTTTGGTCATTTGCCGGGCACCAGCAAAAAGGCCGTTACCAAAATCCCAGTACCAATTAGTTACAGTATTCAGCTGATCTTGTGCATCTAAACTAATAATACGGGTAACACAACTGTCGCTAATTGTTAGGCCAATATTGGGTTTAGCATATACAGTAAAAACGCTATCTAACGCTAGGCTACGGCATCCAAAATTGCTTTCGGCTATTAGCCTACTACTGTACACACCAGCAGGCAATAGCAACAATGAATTTTCTTGCAAAGCAGTAATACCATTAAACTGCCAGCTCCATTTATTTATAAATTCAGTGGCCGGTGCCTGCGGCAATGTGGATGTACTGGTAAAATGTATGCCTTCGTTATTGCAAAGGGGTGTAGTAAACCTGTAGGCAGCTATGGGGCGGTAATGCACATCTAGTATATTACTAACCGTGTCCGATCGGCAACCTTCTTGCGTAGTAGCTACCAACTGAACCTGTAAAGGCCCCGGGGTAGCTGGCAGAAATACTGCAGGATTTTTTTGGGTGGAAATAGTGCCGCCGATGCTCCACCACCATGTATTAATGGTGGACACATTACCAGGCACCGAAGACAAATCTTGCAGAGCTACCTGCGTTTGGCTCTGGCACACAACAGCAGGAAAATTATACAAGGCTACCGGCTTAGGAATTATGACAACCACAGCCGTTCTCTCGGCACTACACACCGAATCGTTTACCACTTTTAAACGAACCGTAAAATTACCAGAGTTCGTGTACACATGGTTTACTATAGAATCGGTTTTAGAAGCCATGGTTTGGCCATCGCCAAAATCCCACTCGTAAACTGGTTTAAAGCGACTTGTGCTGGTACTAGTAAATGTAAATTGGTTACCATTTTGGCATTGCCGCAGGGCATTTATGGTAAAAGCCGAAACAGGCGTAGGCGTTACCGTTACTGTAATTTTTTTTCTAAAACTTTCGCAGCCAAAAAGTACTTTTTGAGACACATAATAATTAAAAATACCTGCCACCGCGGTAGATGGTATAGGCGGCACACTGGAGCCTATGCCACCCGTAGCTGCCATGTACCACAAAAGATCGTTGCCGATGGATTGGGTAGCCGATAGTACCAATGCCGGCCGAAACTGGCAATAAGCATAATGCGATACAGCAACAGGCGTATCTGGCACAGGCAATGGCTTAACTACAGCCTGGAAAGTATCCCTGCAACCATAGCCGGGGTAAGGGATGGCGTCCACCCAAAAAACACCTGCTGTAGCTGGTGGTGGTGAAAGTGTTATCGATTGAAGATTGCCAACCACAGCCGAAAAATTACTATTGTACCAGGTGTAGGTGTTAAAACCGTAAGGTGCATTGAGCAGCAATGAATTGGTTTCTATGCAATAGGGAGCCGTGGCCAATATGTTAGAGCAACCGCTGCCCACATCGAGGTACGCATACCCAAAATGGCCTCCCCGGGTACAGTCTGCCGTTTTAAATTCGAGGCGCACCTCTTTACCACTAAGACCTGCAAATTGGAGCGATGTGGGCGTCCAATCTTTATACAGTACCAAAGAACCCTGCGCAGATAGTTTAAACCCAGGTAATGCGCCGGTGGAAACATAATCGTAAGATGCACAATTAATTACCTTGCCAGTGGCCACTTCGTAAGCTGTAACAAAAAACCTCGGCTGCTCCGGATCTGTATGCCCCGGATTTTCAAACACTACGGCATAAAAATAAGTAAATGTAAATGTGTCGATAGTGGCAGGTACGGTAAATGTATAAGACAACCCTTCGGCAAGACTACCAGAGCTACTATTACCCAATTTTACAGAATTATTACTACCATAAGGGCACAACTGTGGAAAATTACCAAACGGATCTTTAGCGGTAGTAGAAGTAATAATATCATGCCTACCAGACACCGGCAAGCTGGCACTGAGGGAAATAATGTTTTTACCATTTAGCATGGAACTAGTGCCAGTATAGCATTGCCAGTTAGAAAAATCACCAGCCTCAAAATCAATATTCGGCGGGCAGGTTTGGGAGAAACTATTTTGAAATACAAATAAAATACAACCGAATAACAAAACCTGTTTTCTCATGTGTGTGCTTTGGTTTATTAACTAGCGCACATGAAGGTAAGCATGGTTGCGTTATTGGAATATTATGTATTGGGGAAATAAAATTTTTGTAAAAAATAGAGTGAACGTTTTAAGTAAACAATTTTGTAAAAGTAAAAACTGGTTACTGATTAAAATTTAAAACTAAATCCGACACGGTAAATACTTTTAATCTAACCGATATCATTGCGGTTCGCCAATTGCCATTTTATAAAAAAAGATGTATAAAAATACCCACTCTGATTGTGGGGGTTGTGCCGTCTTAAACCAAGGCTGTTTTGGTTTAATTGGCCGAACGTAGGATGTAGCGGTTTGCAACAGTTCTGTACCTTTTCTATTGATTAGTACAATTGGTTTACAATGCACAATTTATAGTAATTGGTAATGCTTAAATTTACAGATAAACCCATTACCCATGCGGCCTCTCGTTATTTTTTTGATTCTTTTTTTTTGTGTAAATAGTAAAAACTTATTTGCCCAGCAACCAAAAATGTTATGTACGCAAGAGGAAATCTTAAAAAAATTACAACAACTATTTCCAAAACAACCTAAAGAAATTATCAGGCATGGTAGGGTTTGGAAAGTACCAGACAATAAATGGTTAAGCCCTTTATTTAACTTAAACCTGTTACCCCATTGGAGAAGCTTACCGGGTAAGCAATTGTTAGACCCCCATTTTGAAATAAAAAATGTACCTAACAATTTTTATACCCAAAACATGGGGGCATTTTGCAAAATAGAATTGAAAATGCAAAAGCAAATTAAATTCCCATTGTTTATCAGAATGGGTAGTAAAGATTATGTAGATGGTTTGGAGGGTAAATATCTGCTACGCCGTTAAAAGATTTTTGCATACTGTATGTTTCCTAAACCCTTTGCCGAAACATTAAACCAGCAACCATATTTTACCAAGATGCGTACGCCATCGGCAATATCACCCACCTTTTAAAATCTGCCCATTGGGTAGTATTCGCACTGCCGTTCAGTTAATAATTCAGGCTACAATTTCACCCATAAAAAATTTGTGTGTGAAAATGTGGGTGAAATTAAAAAAGCAGCTATGATAAAAATATCATAACTGCTTCATTTTCAACGTGGACCCTGTAGGGAACGATCCTACGACCCCCTGATTATGAGTCAGGTGCTCTAACCAACTGAGCTAAGGGTCCATTCCGTTTCCGGGCTGCAAAAATATAGAAATTCACAAATCAGAAAGCAATATTTTAATTTGCTCATTATTTAATTTTAAAACTCCCCTTTTAATAGGGCTTTAACTATGCAGCATGCTACTATAAAAAATATCATTTTCGATCTGGGAGGCGTATTTCTAGATGTGGATTACCAAAAAACCAAACAGGCATTTGTAGATTTGGGCATTCCCAACTTTGATGATTTTTACCAACAATCTTTTTCTACTCCACTATTTAACTTGCTAGAAAAGGGCGTTATCTCACCCGAAACTTTCTATAATCATTTTAGGGAAGCTACGGGTACATTATTAACCAATCTCGAAATAGAAACAGCTTGGAATGCAATGTTGGGGAGCTTTAGAAAGAGCAGTATAGCCATTTTACCGCAGTTAAAGCAGCGTTATAATATTTACCTGCTTAGCAATACCAATGCCATCCACTACAAAGCGTTTTGCGAAATATACATGCAGGAATATAATAATGCTAATTTCAACGAACATTTTAATAAAGCATATTATTCTCACCTATACCATGAGCGGAAACCCGATTTGGCAGCTTATGAAGTGATTCTGGCAGAAAATAATCTTTTAAAACAAGAAACCCTTTTTGTGGACGACACTATGAAAAATATTGAGGGTGCAAGTAATGCAGGCCTTAGCGTTTTGTTTTTAGAAAAAACGGATTTGTTAGAAGATGTGTTAAAGGAAATGGCTTTTTAGAAATGGCTTTTAAAAGTAAACTACATAGTTTGGGGCTGCCACAGCAACCTGCTATTTTGTGAACAATTACAACTCCTCATACTCAATATAATCCTCTCTGGCACCCGGTTTACCCGATGTGGTTTTGTCTAGTGGTGTAGTAGCAGAAGCCTGTGTTTGTTGGTGGCTGCTTTGTTGATGGTAAGCTTCTTCCATCTTATCCTTCATGGCTCCAAACTGCTTTTTAACTTGGCTAGTAGTTTTAATTACGGGTATCAAAAAGCCGAAGATGAAATGATATAAAAGGTAAATGCCTAAAGCAATAAGTAATACTTGCATGGCGTAAAGGTAAATTTCCATAGTATTCCAAGGCTGTTAAGATTTATTAAAAGAATCTTATTTAGAGTACTTGATTCTATCTTGCGTAGCAAATAAAAAAATACCATGAAAAAAAGCACTATCAAAAGCTTCTTATTGCTTACAGTTTTGGCAACAGGAGTTTTTAACCCATTAGTAGCACAAAAAGCAAAGCCTAAAAAGGGAACTTTTAAAAAAATATTAGACAAAACTATTGGCAAAAATTCTGGTGCGGATTCTTTAAGTAATACCGACATGATTAGCGGATTAAAAGAAGCCCTGAATGTGGGCACACAAAAAACTACCGGTAAATTATCATTAGCCGATGGCTTTTTAAAAGATGCTGCTATAAAAATATTGTTACCTGCCGAAGTGCAAAAAGTTGAAAAAACGTTGCGTTCATTTGGCATGGGTAAGCTGGCAGATAATGCCTTGCTTAGCCTGAACCGTGCTGCAGAAGATGCATCTAAAAAAGCTGCACCTATCTTTTTATCGGCTATTAAAAGTATGAGTATAATTGATGCCCTAAGCATTATTAAGGGTGCCGATACATCGGCCACAGTTTATCTTAAAAAAACAACCGGAGCCAGTCTTAGTGAGGCTTTTAAGCCGGTTATAGATTCCTCTTTATTAAAAACTGATGCCACTAAATACTGGAGGGAAATGTTTACTGCCTACAATAGGTTTTCGGCCAATAAAGTAGAAACAGACCTGAGTACCTACGTTACCCAAAAAGCCATGGACGGCATTTTTTACTATGTGGCTATGGAGGAGAAAAATATTAGAAAGAACCCTGCTGCCTATGCCAATGCTATTTTAAATAAAATATTTGGGAAGTAGTATTCTAAATGAGTAGCTCCGAAAAATCAATTCGCCATTTATAACTTTTAGAACTCCTTACCCCGAAAGCTGAACCCACTTATTATTCGAAGTCTAAAAAACTGGATAGCAGCACTCAGCTGAACGGAGTGTTGTAATGCTACGGAATTAAAAAGTTAGCTATTGTCTCTCCATAAGGGTATGGCTTTTGATGGGGGTTCCATCGAAATAATGAACCGCTATTTATCGGGGCAGGCCAAAAAAAGAATAGTTACAATCAAAACTACGAGGGGTAAGGAGTTCTGAATTTAAGGAAAAATGGTTATCGCTAATAAGCATTGCACCATTTTCTAAGCAAAATTTTGGGGGTAAAAAATTACACGGCCAAGTATAAACAGCCCGAAAACAATTAGTATAATGGCCGAAATAATATTGATTTTGTGCATGGCTTTTTGGGTTAGTTTTTCTCGAAGCTTGCCAGCAAGCAGCACTTTTAAAATGTCTGACGATAATACAAATAAGAGGCAGGTGGTAAAGATTATAAAGCGCTGCTGTATGGTCATTACATTAGCAAAATAAGTACACCAGCTAAGCCATAAAAATATAGGGCCGGGGTTTAGGGTATTCATAAAAAAGCCCTGTAGGCTAATTCCAAAATAATTTTTATGGTCAAGTTTTGCAGCTACATCATGGTCGTCTCCGGCCTTAGGTTCTTTTTTTAAAACAATAGTAATTAGCCCCATAACAATGAGCAAAATACCGCCTCCAATGGCTAATTCCATTTTAAATTTCAGCAAGCCCTGCACCATTTCTGCTGCCAGATTACCTACCAATACCATAAAAATATCGCTGGCCGAAACACCTGCTACAAAAGCATAACCCGCCTTATGCCCATACCGAATGGAGGTTTTTATAATAGCAAAAATAACCGGCCCAACCGCTACCGATAGGTACAGCCCTATTGCTAATCCTTTAAGTAATGCCTCTAGCATGTAATATTTAGATAATAGTATTTAGACAATAGTACTTAGTATTTAGATATTAGTACTTAGACAGTAACCAGACTTTGGGCTCAAAATTTCTAACAAAAAAAAATTGAACGGCTTATTCCAAATACAACCTACCCAGTACTTTAAGGGGTTCAGTCTAAATACTTTGTACTAAGTACTCTTCAGTTCCCCTTTTAAAAATTTCATCCAGTCTTCCAGCATTTTGCCTTTTAGCACACGGGGGAATTTATGCTGGCCACCTATCTTGCCTTTGCATTGCATAAAATCCATAAACTGCTGTTCACTTAATACTTCCAGCCGAACTTCTTTTAAAGCATGGCAGCGTTCTACTGCATAATCATCGTTTAGCTCATGTAGCTTTTCATCTATAAATTTACCCAGTTCTAAGGCGTTCACCTTGTCGTTGGTGGCGGCGTACCAGTTATGGGCAAAAAAATTGCCATGCGGCACACCTGCAACGGTAAACTCCGGTATAGAAATATTAAAATGCTGCTGCGCCATTTCTACTGCCTTATTCATGTTATCTACACTAAGGTGTTCGCCTACCAGGCTCAGGAAAGATTTGGTACGGCCGGTAATAATAATCTGGCTATGCTCTTTGTTGGTAAATTTTATCGTATCGCCTATTAGGTAGCGCCAGGCTCCGGCCGATGTGCTGATGAGTACTGCATAATCTACTCCCTCTTCCACTTCGTGTATCATTAATGTTTCGGCAGTGTGTTTTACATTGCCATCGGCATCAAAATTTACCCCATTAAAAGGAACAAACTCAAAGAAAATATGGTCGTGGGTTACCAGCCGCATAGAGCTGCTGCCCTGCTTATCCTGGTACGCTAAAAAACCCTCGCTGGCTAAATAAGTGTTTATATATGTTAGCGGTTTGGCCAGGTATTTTTCAAATCCTTTTTTATACGGTTCAAAAGCTACGCCGCCGTGTACAAAAAATGAGAGGTTGGGCCAAATGTCGTGGATGGTTTCTAGCTTGTAGCGTTCGATGATCATTTCCATACAAAGCTGTGCCCAGGCAGGTACGCCCAGTAAAAAACTAATGTCCCACTCCGGGGCTTTTTCTACTATTTCTTCCAGCTTTTTTTGCCAGTCTTTTTGCCGGGCTATTTTTTTACCAGGCTTGTAAAACGGCTGAAACCAGAATGGCTGTTTGCGGGCACTAATGCCACTTAAATCGCCAGCATAATAGCCAGGGCCTTTTTGCAACTCGGTGCTGCCACCCAATGTGAGCCAGCCTTTTGGAATATTTTGAATGGGAATATTGTGATAATTGCGAAGGCTTAAGAGCATCCGCACCATTACGGTTTTATTGCCTTTAATAAGATCGTTGGTAATGGGTATATACTTACTCGCCGCTTCGCTGGTGCCACTACTTAGGGCAAAATATTTAATCTTGCCGGGCCAGCACACATCGGGGATGCCTTCCAGTGTTTTGTGCCACCAGCCTTTATAAATACTGCTGTAATCGAATATGGGCACTAGCTGCTGAAAACGTTTGCCTACATGCTTGCTTAGTAATGCTTCGTCGAAACGGTAATGCTGGCCAAATTCTGTAAACCTTGCCTTACGCAATAATTTCTTTAGCACTTTTAGCTGCTGGCTTCTTGGCGAAGACACGGGCAGGTTTAATGCTTTGGATATTTGCCTCGGAAGTTTAAAATCGAACAGGGCCATAGGCTATGCAACTAAAGGTTTTGCGTTAAGATTGCTAATGTAGGCAAAGACAAACAACAGTTGGCAGTTTTGCAGTTAGCAGTTGGCAATCCTTATAATTTCAGTTTTTACTTAATTCCCTTTAGGTAATCTCCATAGCCACTCTTCTTGTAAACTTCCGCAAGTTTCATCAACTGTGCATGATCTATAAAGCCCATTCGGTAGGCCACTTCTTCTATACAGCCTATTTTAAGACCCTGCCGTTTTTCTATTACCCGTACAAATTCGGAGGCATCATGCAGGCTGTCGAAAGTGCCAGTATCCAGCCAGGCAGTACCACGGTTCATTACGCCTACCTGTAATTTACCACGTTTTAGGTATTGGTTATTTACCTCGGTTATTTCGTATTCGCCACGGTGGCTTGGCTCTATGGTAGCGGCTATTTGCAGCACATCGTTATCGTAAAAATAAAGGCCGGGTACTGCGTAATGGCTTTTTGGGTTTTCTGGTTTTTCTTCAATGGTAAGGGCTTTAAAATCCTTATCAAATTCCACCACGCCGTAGCGTTCTGGGTCGCTTACTTCGTAGGCAAAAACAGCCGCACCTTCCACATCGTTAAAGGATTGTACCAGTTTGCCAAAGCCAGCCCCGTAAAAAATATTGTCGCCCAAAACAAGGGCTACCTTATCACTTCCCACAAAGGGTGCGCCTATAACAAAAGCCTGTGCCAGCCCGTTGGGCACGGCTTGTACGGCATATTCAAAACGGCAGCCCAAGTCGCTGCCATCGCCAAGTAAGCGCTTAAACTGATCGTTATCTTCCGGCGTGGTAATGATGAGGATTTCCTTGATACCCGCCAGCATCAAAACACTTAGCGGATAGTAAATCATCGGCTTATCGTAAATGGGCATGAGCTGCTTGCTGATGCCTTTTGTAATCGGATACAATCTTGTGCCGGATCCGCCGGCTAGTATAATGCCTTTCATGATTTTGTCAGTTTTTCAGTTTTTCAGCCGTGGTCTGTGTATTCACTTGCCACGAATTTAGTACAGTATCAATTATATGGTTTGACTATAAGCCGATGGCCGATTTTTTGAAATAATTTCATAAGTAGTTCACAGTCATTAGTATGTAAGGACACTTACCATGGCCTACAACTTGAGGTTTACGCATTCCTTTTAAAATAATTTCTACAAATACTAAAGGTAGTGAGGGTAGATGAGAAAATCAAAAACCAAAAAATCCAGTATTTGCCTTGGAATGGGCTTTCAGTAAAAAAATTTGTCATTGTCAATAAAAAACCAGTTACACCAAAAACCCCTATCGAACTGATTAAGATTACCTCTTTTTTGGTTGGTTTTTCAAACCAATTCCGTTTTGTTTCCATGATGGTTACATTTATTCTAATTGATATTAAAGCCCTTTGTTTTTACGATTAGTTTTCAATTTTCCCCTGCCTTGGTCGGTGTCCTCACCGACCAAGGCTTACTAAGACAAATCTAATTTACACAACCCCGCTCCAAATACTCCTTAAAGTTCAGATTCGTCTTGTCCTTTTCCGATAAAATCATGGCTGCTTCGGGCACCTGCCAGTCAATGTTTAGGTCTGCGTCGTTAAACATGATGCCGCTTTCCGAAGCCTTGTTATAGAAATTATCGCATTTGTAAAAGAAAGTGGCGGTATCACTCAGTACTACAAAACCGTGGGCAAGGCCACGGGGTACATAGAGCTGTTGTTTGTTATCATCGCTGAGTTCTATGGCTACGTGCTGGCCAAAAGTGGGGCTGTCTTTACGTATATCAACGGCCACATCCAGTACTTTTCCCTGCAAAACCCTTACCAGCTTAGCCTGTGCATGTTCGCCGGTTTGAAAATGCAGGCCACGTAATACCCCGTACGATGAATAGGATTGGTTATCCTGTACAAAAGCGGTTTCTATGCCGGTAAGATTTTTAAAAGTTTGAGCATTGAAACTTTCTAAAAAGTAGCCCCGCTCATCGCCAAAAATTTTGTTTTCGATAATGAAACAGCCGTCTATTTGAGTGGGTGTTATTTGCATTTTAAGGTTAGGTTAAAGGTGGAAGGTGTAGGGTAAAAGGTGGAAGGTAGAAGGTAGAAGATGTGTGAAGCATACTGATGAAAACATCACGGTATTCCTTACACCCTAAACCTTATACCCTTAACCTTTTACCTTCTACCTCAAAACGTATTGTTTTTCGTAATAATGGGCATAATCGCCGCTGGTAACGTGTTGCAGCCATTCAGTGTTGGTAAGGTACCAGTCTATAGTTTTAGCCAGGCCTTCTTCAAAGGTTACGCTTGGCGCCCAGCCTAGTTCTTTGTTTATTTTGGTGGCATCAATGGCATAGCGTAAATCGTGGCCGGGGCGATCTTTTACGTAGGTGATTAAGCTAAGGCTTGTGCCTTCGGGGCGGCCCAGTTTTTCGTCCATTAGTTTAATAAGAAGCTTCACCAGTTCTATATTTTGCCATTCGTTAAAGCCGCCGATATTGTAGGTTTCAGCATTGCGGCCGTCGTGAAAAACAGTGTCGATAGCCCGGGCATGGTCTAATACATATAGCCAATCACGGGTATATTTTCCATCGCCGTAAACGGGCAGGGGCTTGTTGTTTACCACATTGTTTATAAACAATGGCACCAGCTTTTCCGGAAAATGATTGGGGCCATAGTTGTTGCTACAATTGCTGATAACAAAAGGTAAATGATAGGTTTCGCCGTAGGCCCTTACAAAATGATCGCTACTGGCTTTGCTAGCACTGTATGGGCTGTTAGGGCTGTAAGGCGTGGTTTCGGTAAACAAGCCTTCAGCACCCAATGCACCATATACCTCATCGGTGCTTACATGGTAAAAACGATGACCTTCTAGGTGTGCACCCCAGGCTGTTTTGGCAGCATTGAGCAGGTTTACAGTTCCTACCACATTGGTGTACACAAAATCCAGCGGCGAACTGATGGAGCGATCCACATGGCTTTCGGCGGCAAGGTGAATAACATCGCTGACAGAATATTTTTCAAAGAGGTTTTTGAGAAATGCTGTATCCAGAATATTGCCTTTTTCAAACACGTAGTTGGCTTCAACCTGAACGTCTTTTAGGTTTTCCAGGTTGCCGGCGTAGGTAAGGGCATCCAGATTAATGATGCGGTACTGAGGGTATTTTTTTACAAACAGGTTTACTACGTGGCTGCCTATAAAGCCTGCCCCACCTGTAATAATGATATTTTTTTCAAAAACCATTTCGTTTTAAAATTTGTGATTTACAATAAGTTTTTTGTTAACAATATTTTGAGAAGATTACCCATGAAGCTTTGTGGTAACCATACCAAACTGGTACAAAGAAAAGGTTTAGGCTTCATCCTTACAAATCCAGATAGTTCATTAAATGTTTGTAGTTGTGGTTCAGTTCGTTTTCGTATTCTTCTTTACCAAAAAAATACACCACATGATAGCTGTACCGCTGAAAAGTGGCCACAATATCGCTTACCTCTATTTTATTAATGCGGAGGGTAATCGTCATTTTGCCGGTAACGGCATCCACATAAGTGTTTAGCTGGGTAATAAGTGCATCGTTGGTTTCTACCAAACGGCTTATTTCGCCAAAAGAATATTGCGACTGGTCTATTTCCAACACAATGAGGCCGCCCAAATCTTCGGCTCCGCTTATTTTGGCATGTTGCCGAAACAGATCGTTTACAGCAATGGAGCCTAGATAATGCTTGTCTTCGTCCACCACCGGTATTACATTCAGTTGGTGATTGGCCGAAAGTTTTACAGCGTTTAAAATATGGTCTTCGCCTTTAACAGAAAACGGATGGTAGTCGTAGATCAACTCTTCCAGTATTTGTTTAGAATCTGCACTTAATAAATCTTCTTCTTCCAACAGGCCTTTGTACAGGCCTTCTTCCACTACAGGAAGTTGGTGAATTTCCAGGTCGTCCATAGTAGCCAAGGCCTCTTCTACGGTTTGGCTAGGCGTAAGCGATGTAATGTGAGATGATATTAATTGATGGTTGAGCATGTGTTATTTTACAGACAGTTGACGCTATTCAATTACTGCGGGTTCATTAAGTTTAGTTAAAAATTTTCCGAGTATCTCATTAAATTCTAAAGGCGATTCCATCATTGGCGCATGGCCGCTTTTATCTATCAGGTGGAGTTCGCTGTTGGGGATTAGCTTATTAAATTCCCGACCCACAAATGGTGGCGTAATAATGTCGTTATTACCCCAAATAAGCAGCGTAGGCACATTTATCTGGCTTATTTCTTCGCCCAAATTATTGCGGATAGCACTTTTAGCCAATGCTATAATCTTTATAACTTTAATCCTATTGTTGGTGATTTCAAAAACCTCATCCACCAGCTCTTTGGTAGCCGATTTTGGGTCGTAAAAAGTCATCTCGGTTTTTTTACGTATGTAATCGTAGTCGCCACGTTTGGGATACGTGTCGCCCATTCCATTTTCAAAAAGGCCTGAACTGCCGGTAAGTATCAGCGATTTAATACGTTCCGGGCTTTTAAGAATATGCACCAATGCCACATGGCCGCCCAGCGAATTACCAAGCAGATGGATATTTTTATAATCCATGGCCTCAATAAAACGCTGCACATATTTCTGCAGGCCTCCCACGGTTGTATGAAAAATATCAAGTTCGAAAAGGGGCAGCATGGGTACTACCACTTTATGGGTAGTCCTAAAATGCTCAATTAGTGTTTCAAAATTACTTAGCCCACCAAAAAGACCATGCAGCAGCAGTAGTGGCTCTCCATGTCCTTCTTCAATGTATTTAAATTTCTCCAGCTGTTTTATTTCGTATTGCATTGCCTGTTTTGTAAAATGGGTCTGTCCTTAAAAATACCAATCTATCTCAATTTAGTTAAAGTGTAGGTAAAATAATCGGTCTAAATTAGAAGAACCAAAAAAATCGCATCCCCACCAATACTTTTTATGGTTAAATGTAAGGGACTATGGCATTAAAATTAATTAGAAAATAAGCATTGGTAAACTTTTTACCTGCCATATACCATTTAAGCCATCTTATTTTTACAATGCTTTTTTAGCCAGTTTATCAAAAAACGATTCCAGATCACTAAACATATCCTTAAAAATGGGTATCATTTTACCAAATCCATCTATTGTTTTTGGCCCCCAAGGGGCAATATAACTGAAAGTAGCTGAGGCGGCTATCGTTTCTGTTTTAATAATATTTATTTTTTGAGCATAAAACAAAACCACACTAAAAAGCACTGTGTACAATGCCGCAAAAAGCAGCATGCCCCCAATTCTATTCACCCATCCCACCATGGCTATCTGTAAGGTTTTTTCTATCAGTTTGGCACCCAACCTCACCAATAGCACCACCAGAATAAAAACCGCTGCAAAAGAAAAGATGGGCAGCCATTGGTTATTTACCGAAATATTTTCTTTAAGATAATTGGCTACCACAGCGCTTAATTTCATGGCTGCTGCTATACCCACAATAAAAGCCACCAACGAAAAAAAGGCCACAATCAGCCCCTTGCTAAAACCTTTAAAAACAGCCATTACCATTAGTACCAAAAACAGGATGTCTATAATCATAAGGCCGGTATTTGGAGTTTGCTTTTATAAATGTGTGGTTGGCTATTTTAATTTTTTACCGGCAGTAGCTTTTATAATTCGCTAAGGCTAAATGTTCTGCCTACCCGTATTCCTTTTTCTGTTTGTTGCAGTTCGCAGCATTCGTGTATTGGGTCGTGTTCAAAAAAGAGCACATAATTATTATCAACAGCTTCTTGTAAAAAAGCCCTTTTTTCTGCCAATGTTATTAGTGGTCTTGTATCGTAAGCCATAATGTAAGGCAACGGTATATGGCCGACCGATGGTAGTAAATCTGCCATAAAAACAATTGTCCGGCCTTTGTACTCCAGCTTGGGCAGCATCATGGCATCGGTATGGCCGTAGGCTGTTATTACTTTAAACTGGTTATTAAAAATGGAAGTGCTGCTTTTGGCATCGGTAGGGTAAAATTTCAATTGTCCACTTTCCTGAATGGGTACAATATTTTCTTTTAGAAACGAAGCATTTTCACGGTCGTTGGGTTGGGTGGCCCATTTCCAGTGTTGTTCGTTGCTCCAATAATGGGCATTTTTAAATGCTGGCAAAAGCTTTTCGCCTTCCCGTTTTATACTGCCGCCACAATGGTCAAAATGCAGATGTGTGAGGAATACATCTGTTATATCATCCCGGCTAAAACCTTTGGCAGCAAGGCTCTTATCTAATGTATCATCGCCATGCAGGTAATAGTGGCCCATAAATTTTGCATCCTGCTTTTCGCCTATTCCATTGTCTATTAGTATCAGTTGCTTACCATCTTGTACCAGCAGGCATCGCATAGCCCAGGTGCATAAATTGTTTTCATCGGCAGGATTTGTTTTGTGCCAAATGCTTTTGGGCACCACACCAAACATGGCTCCGCCATCTAGTTTAAAATTGCCGGTGGGTATGGAATGAAGTATCATAATTAGTAGTCAATGGGTCAATAGTCATTGGTCAACAGACCTGCTATATTTATTTTAGTCCGTTATTTTCTACCGGAATTATTGGATCGCTTTTAACCTTGCTTTCAGGTCTTCTTCCGCAATATTATCCAGGTCAGATTTGTCGTAAATGGAAATTAAATAAACAGTGGATTGGATAATTTTTACACA
>JAYUOV010000349.1:0-22262 GCA_043760535.1 Chitinophagaceae bacterium | reverse complement strand
ATTAAACAAAAAACTATTTAAGTGCCCGAAAGAACATACATAAAAATAGGCGTAGCCGGCCCGGTGGGCTCTGGCAAAACGGCTTTGATAGAAAGGCTGAGCCGCAGCATGAGCAAGGATTACAGCCTGGCCGTTATTACCAACGATATTTATACAAAAGAGGATGCGGAGTTTCTTACGCACAACAGTTTGCTGCCAGCCGAAAGAATTATTGGGGTGGAAACCGGAGGCTGTCCGCATACGGCCATACGTGAAGATGCCAGCATGAACCTGGAAGCCGTGGAAGAAATGTCCGTCCGTTTTCCTGATGTTGACATTATTTTTATTGAGAGTGGCGGCGATAATTTGTCGGCCACCTTTAGCCCCGATTTGGCCGATGTTACCATCTTTGTTATTGATGTGGCCGAAGGTGATAAAATTCCCCGCAAGGGCGGCCCCGGCATTACCCGCAGCGACCTGCTGGTGATTAATAAAATAGACCTGGCACCCTACGTTAATGCCAGCCTGGAAGTGATGGAACACGATGCCCGGAAAATGCGTAAAGGCAATCCATTTGTGTTTACCAACCTGATGAGTCTTGAAGGCTTGGAAAGTGTTATCGGATGGATAAAAAAATTCGCCCTCATAGAAGCAGTTGACGAACCAAAACTTTGGAGATGATAGCATCACTACACATAGAAACAGCACTGCGGGATGGCCTTACGTATTTGAAAAAATCCTTTTTTACTACGCCGTTTAAAGTGGCCAATATAAGCGAGGATAAAAAAGATAAAACCCTCCGGCTGATGCTTATGAGCTCGTCTCCTGGGGTGTTAGATGGTGATGCATACCAATTGAAAATAGATCTGGAACAGGGTTGTTCGCTACACCTGCAAACGCAGAGTTATCAGCGGCTGTACAATATGAAACAGGGTGCATCGCAGCAAATAGAAGTACACATAGCACCTGGTGCCGACTTTTGTTTTTTACCACATCCATCGGTGCCACATCAAGCATCATCTTTTGTAACCAAGAACCGGTTTTACCTGAGCGAAAACTGTAGCCTTATTTTTGGTGAAGTACTTACCTGTGGCCGAAAACTGAATGGAGAAGTATTCCTTTTTTCAAAGTACCACAGCATTACCGAAGTGTTTATGAGTAATAAACTGGTGGTAAAAGAAAACCTCCTGATGATGCCGGCTACAATCAATGTAAATGCCATTGGGCAACTCGAAGGCTTTACCCACCAGGCCAGTTTTATTTACCTAAATGAGCAGGCTAATATTAAAACATTAACTGAAACTGTACATAGTTTTTTGAATGAACAAACTGAAATAGATTTTGGCATTACCGCCGCCGCGGTAAACGGATTAATTGTAAGAATACTTGGCCAGAAAGCCGAGCAATTGTTTGAGTGTTTAAAGCAGATAGCAGAAAAGGTGGAGAGCATACGGTGTAAGGTGTAGGGTAAAAGTTGTAGGGTTTAAGGTGAAAGGTAAAAGGTGTAAGGTTGAAGGTTTAAGGTGAAAGGCGTAAAGCATAAGGTATAGGGCAAAAAAATCAATATTCATGAATGACACAACTTGTGAACATGTGAAATCGTAAACTTGTGAACATGTGAACTCGTAAACTTGCAAACATGTGAAATCGTAAACTTGTGAATATGTGAACTCGTAAACTTGCGAACATGTGAACTCGTAAACTTGCGAACATGTGAACTCGTAAACTTGTGAACATGTGAACTCGTAAACTTGTGAACTTGTGAACTCGTAAACTTGCGAACATGTGAACTCGTAAACTTGCAAACATGTGAACTTGTGAACTTGTGAACTCGTAAACTTGTGAACATGTGAACTCGTAAACTTGCAAACATGTGAACTCGTAAACTTGTGAACTTGTGAACTAGTAAACTTGTGAATATGTGAACTCGTAAACTTGCAAACATGTGAACTCGTAAACCCTAAACCTCTAAACCCCGAAAACAATGCACAACGAAATAATGGTATTGATCTTGTCGGCGATTACCATTGCCTGCCTGCATACGGTTACAGGCCCCGACCATTATCTACCCTTTATTGCCCTCAGCAAATCGAGAGGCTGGTCTTTGAGCAAAACCATTTGGTGGACAATGGTGTGCGGCTGCGGCCATGTTTGTAGTTCGGTATTGCTGGGCCTTGGTGGAGCGGCTATCGGCTGGTCGTTATCGAAAGTAAGTTGGCTGCAAGAAATACGTGGTGGCATTGCTGGCTGGGTAATGCTGTGCTTTGGTTTGCTGTATGGCATCTGGGGCTTGTGCCGTGCATATAAAAGCAACACACACAAACATTTTGATCTGGAAAAAAATGGCGAAATTTATGTATATGAACACAAGCATGGACAAGCCGTAATGCCCAAAGACAAGCACCGGGTTACACCGTGGGTAATGTTTGTTATTTTTCTGCTAGGCCCTTGTGAGCCTATGATTCCGCTGCTTTATTTTCCGGCGGCAAAAAGCAGTTGGGTTGTAATGTTACTACTCATTTTTATTTATACACTGTGTACATTGGCCACCATGTTGCTAATGGTACTACTTGGTTATTACGGCACCGCTTTTTTAAAAACCGAAATGCTACAACGCCATGTTCATGCCCTGGGCGGCCTCACCATTTTTATTTGCGGGGCAGGGATGGTGTTTATGGGGTGGTAGGGTTTTAATGGATAATGAGGTATGTATATTTGTTGCCATATTACCATGAGGTGCCATAAATATTAACCAGTGGCTTCGGCTCTGGGTTAATATTTTTGGTACAGTACTGCTTAATTGTTTTTCTATCTTACAAATCTGCAGTTTTTATTTTTTTGGCACTTTTACAGTAATGCTTTGGCTGCTGCCATTCCGTATCACTTTCATAAGCACTTCATTTTTATCTTTAAATTCTGCCAACTGCTTTTTTAGTTCGTCGGTGTTTTTTACTTTGTTGCCATTGGCTTCTGTAATAAAGTCGCCTTCTTTAAGGCCGGCTTTGGCTGCATTGCTTTGTTCTTTTATACCGGTAATTTTTACTCCATCACCATCCTCATTATCTGCTATGCTAAAGCCGTACTTTGGTTTATTAGAGCTAAGCTTTCCAAGCTGCCAGTTGTCATCGCTATAGTTATAAACCCTAGAAAACCTTGGCGTTTCGGCATAGCGAGGCATGGCAGGCATTTTTAAATTATACTGTTCATCATTGTTCCAGTTAAAGGCCATGGTAATAGGCACATCATTCTTTCCTAGTTTGGCATTTAGATTTTTTTCCTTGCCATCCCTAAGTACCATTACATCCACAGTTTCATCGGGCTTGTATTTGCCTATTAGTTTAACTAGGGTATTGTCTTCGCTAATTTTATCGCTGTTAATGCCCATAATAATATCACCTACTTTAATACCCGCTTTTGCAGCAGCACTCTCTTTGGATATCTCGGTTACTTTAGCTCCATTATCTGTTTTTTCCGTTACTACACCCAGCATCGCTTTTTTGCTATATGTTGTGTTTAAATTCCGAAACATCGTTCTGCCTTTAGTAGTCATGTGTGGAGAAAGATGTATATCAAAATCGCCGTCTTCAAATAGTTCCATTTTGCCTTTGTAATCCTTTGCAGGCTTTCCGTTGATGGTTACCGTTTTGCCATCTACTACAATTACCATTTTTTCTTGCTTGCCATTTTTAATTTTCTTTTCAATTACAATTCTCTTCTTGCCGTCACCATCATCCTGGCTGTCGGTACTAATTGTAACTTCTTTCTTTTCGGTTTTGGCTTTTGGTGCTTTTGCATCGGGCTGGGCCTGTGCTGTAAAACCCGCCATCATGGCTACGGCCAATAAACTATACAGTTGCTTTTTCATGGTCAATTATTTTTTTGGTGAGCCAAAGGTAAAGGGAAAATATTTTATCTGCGAAATGTTTCGTAGATAAATAATGAAAATAACCAGGATTAATGCAAGATTAAACTGATGAGGAAGACTGATTTCTTATCAATCTAAAAGCTAACCAATCAGCATAATCTTGCATTAATCCTGGTTCAGACATTTACAACAACCCCTTAACCTTTTCAATAACTGCCTGCAGATTTCCTATTTCTTGTCCGCCTGCTGTGGCAAGGCTTTTACTGCCACCGCCGCCACCTTTTATTAGCGGGGCTATCTGTTCTTTAATGGTTTTACCAGCATCAAGGGTGCTAGCTTCATCGTACATAACTGCTACGCTGGCTTTGCCGCCAATGTTAGCGCAAAGCACTACTGCATAAGGTGCCGTTAGCTCGTTTTTAAAATCGTTACATATTTTTTTAAGGGCATCAGCATTGCTTATTTCAATTATATCTCCAATAAAAGCGATGCCATTTATCAGCATCGTTTTGCCCAATAATTCGTTTCGGATACCAATTAACTGACGGGCTTCTAAACGGTCAAATTGCTTTTTAAGATCGCTGTTTTCCTGCTGTAATTGTTCTAGGCTTTTAGTAAAATCTTTGGGGCTTTTTAGTAAAATTTTGGCGGCTTGCAGTTCTTGCAAATGGCTGTTTACAAAAGTTTCAGCAGCCAATCCGCTTATAGCTTCTATACGCCTTACACCTGCTGCCACAGCAGTTTCGTGTTTTATTTTAAACAAACCCAATTCGCCAGTGGCACCTACATGGGTGCCGCCGCAAAGTTCTACGCTATAAGCTGGGTCAATAATAACAACCCTTACCACATCGCCATATTTTTCGCCAAACAAGGCCATGGCTCCTAGTTTCAGGGCCTCCTCTTTCGGCCGTTCGTTAATAACTACCGGAATATTCTGCCGAATTTTTTCATTTACCAATTTTTCAATGGCTCCAATTTCTTCGTCGGTTACTTTGGAAAAATGGCTGAAATCAAAACGGAGCTGGTCGGTAGTTACCAAGCTGCCCTTTTGTGCTACATGGTTACCCAGTACTTGGCGAAGTGCCGCATGTAGCAGGTGTGTGGCACTATGATGTACGGATGTAAATTGTCGTTTGCTAACGTCCACAGTAGCCAAAACTTCCGCTTCGGTATTAGAAGGCATCCGGTCGGTAAAATGGATAATGAGGTCATTGTCTTTTTTTGTGTTGGTAATAACTATTTCTTCATCCTCAAAAATTAGTTTTCCGGTATCACCTACCTGCCCACCGCTCTCGGCGTAGAAAGGTGTGTTTTCTAAAACAAGCTGGTAACCATCCTGACCCTTGGCAGTAACCTTACGATATTTTATCAGTTGGGTTTGGGTTTGTACACTATCGTAACCCACAAAACGGTTGATGGCTTCATTATTAAGAACCACCCAATCGCCTGCATCTATGGATGTGGCAGCACGGCTACGGTTTTTTTGTTGTATTAGTGCAGCTTTAAATCCTTCTTCATCTATGGTTAAATTATTTTCAGCAGCTATTAATGTAGTAAGATCAATGGGAAAACCGTAGGTGTCGAATAACTCAAAAGCCTTGTCGCCATTGATGATGCTATCACTTTGTTTCATCAACTCGTCCATACGCTTTAAGCCACCTTCCAGCGTTCTCAAAAATCCATTCTCCTCCTCCATTACCACTTTGCTTACAAAATCTACCTGTGCCTGCAATTCCGGAAACACATGCTCAAACTGTTTTGCCAGTAACGGAACCAGTTTGCACAGCATCGGTTCTTTTACATCTAAGTAAGAATAGGCATAGCGAACCGCCCGGCGGAGGATGCGGCGTATAACATAGCCAGCACCCGTGCTAGATGGCAATTGCCCATCGGCAATACAAAAACAAATAGCCCGAATATGATCGGCTATTACCCGGAAAGAAACAGACTGTTTGGTGTCGTTGTAATCGTACTTTTTCCCACTTATTTTTTCCACTTCGGCAATGGTGCCAGAAAATACATCGGTATCGTAATTGCTGGTTTTTCCCTGTATCACTCGTACCAATCTTTCAAAGCCCATGCCGGTATCCACGTGTTGTGCAGGTAAAGAATGGAGGCTACCATCTTTATGGCGGTTGTATTGCATAAACACATTGTTCCAAATTTCAATCACATTAGGGTGGTCTTTGTTTACCAAATCCCGTCCGGGTACTAACTGGCGTTCTTCATCGGGCCGCATATCCACATGTATTTCGCTGCAGGGGCCGCAGGGCCCGGTTTCGCCCATTTCCCAAAAATTGTCTTTTTTATTACCAAAAACTATGTGGTCTTCGGCTACCAGTTTTTTCCATTCTTTTAATGCTATAAGGCTAGGAGGTAGGTTTTCATTTACATCGCCTTCAAAAACAGATATGTACAGTTTGTCTTTGGGTATTTTATAAATTTCTGTGAGCAGCTCCCAGCTCCAGGCTATTGCCTCTGCTTTAAAATAATCGCCAAAACTCCAGTTGCCCAGCATTTCGAACATGGTGTGGTGGTAGGTATCCACGCCCACTTCTTCCAAATCGTTGTGCTTGCCGCTTACACGCAGGCATTTTTGGGTATCTACCGCCCTTGGGTATGGTGCCGGTTTATTGGCCAAAAAATAATCTTTAAACTGGTTCATACCTGCATTGGTAAATAGCAGCGTAGGGTCGTTTTTAATAACGATTGGTGCACTTGGCACAATGGTGTGGTTTTTACTTTTAAAAAAATCGAGGAAAGTCTGGCGTATTTCGGCGGAAGTCATCATGGTAAAACGGTACGTTTCTAAAATTGTGATTGCGAAAAAAAGGCAGCTATATTTGTTAGCCTGTTTTTAAGCGATGACAAATGTAAAGAATTGCTTTTGGTTGGTAGGGATACCAATGCTCTTAACTTAGGCAACCGGGTTTGGGTTGCCCCCTGTCCCCTAAAGGGGTGATTGGGGTGTGTCTTGATATTTTTACAAACTTCACAGAATTGAATTTTGTTAAGTTAAGAGCATCGTTAGGGATACGAACCCAGCCATTACCGTAATGGTACACGGATAACTCGGAATGGACGGATGAACACTATTTTTTTTAATCTGCTACGCAGAAACAAATACGGATTTTAGAATTCACATAAAATGGACAATGAATTTTTACTGAAAAAACTGGGGAACTTGCCTGAACACCTGCAAAAGCAAGTAGTTGATTTCGTTGACTTTTTAATTATTAACGCTGCAAAGCAAATGGAGGCTGGCAAAGGGTTTAGCCCAAAATTCGGTAGTGGAAAAGGCATGTTTGTAATGCATGATGATTTTGATAAACCATTAGAAGGCTTTGTTTGAACACCATTCAAAATCCCCTCACCCACACCCAAATAAAACCCTAATCATTCATCTTCAACAAACATTTTTTTTTGAAGAAAATAAAATATTTTTATAATACCCATACCCTCCGCTACGAAAAGCTGGAGACACCGCTGCGGGTAAAACTGTTGCGGGTATTTGGGTTTATAGCGGCGGCATTGGTTACGTCGGTTATAATTGTGCTTATTGGCCAGCGGTATTTTCCTAGTAATAACGAACGGACTTTGAGAAACGAACGGGATCAGCTTACCTATCAGCTACAGATTTTACAGCAGCAACTGGTAGAAATAGACCAACGGGTAGATGCTGTAGAAAAACGGGACAATACTGTGTACCGCAATATTTTCGAAGCATCACCACTACCCGATAGTGCCAGGGCCAAAGCCGTAGAACGCATAGCCGAACTTACCAAAGTGAGCCAGATGAACGAAAATGAATTGGTAAAAAGCATTTCAGCTGGCATGCAAACGCTGTATAACCGGGTAGAAAACCAAAACCGCTCCTTTAAAGAAATAGAAAAAATGGTAGCCAATAAGGAACTGTTATTGGCTGCCATCCCTGCAATACAGCCAATAAGCAATAAGGAGCTAACCCGCATTGCCAGTGGCTTTGGCTACCGTACCGATCCTATTTACAAAGTAACCAAAATGCATAGCGGCTTAGATTTTACCGCCCCGCAGGGTACACCCATTTATGCTACCGCCGATGGCATAGTAAAAAGTGCCGACAATGGTAGCACCGGCTACGGAAACCATGTAGTAATTAATCATGGTTACGGCTACGAAACATTGTATGGGCACATGGTGCGAATTAAAACGAGTGCAGGCCAAAAAGTACGTAGGGGCGAACTGATAGGCTGGGTAGGCAGCACTGGTAAAAGCACCGGGCCACACTGCCACTACGAAGTGCATAAAAATGGAACACCGGTAGATCCTATTTACTATTTCTACAACGATATAACCCCAGAACAATTTGACCGACTACTAAAACTTGCTGCAAGTAGTACACAGAGTTTCGATTAGTGGCTATGCCGGGTACCTATAGTTGCTGCACACACTTTACACACCTGCTAGCATATACATACCCAATGTTTTTATTAAAGTAAAAGCCCAAAATTATCAGGCATCTTTACCCATCAGCTTTTGTTATCATGTTATTAAAAATTCACCCAGATAATCCACAGCCACGCCTAATAAACCAGGTGGTGGATTCGCTTAAAAAAGGCGGTATCATCATTTACCCAACCGATACTATTTATGGCTTGGGCTGCGATATTACCCAGCACAAAGCCATAGAGCGTATTTGTAAAATAAAAAATATTGACCCGGCCAAAGCGCAGCTTTCCTTTATCTGCCGCGACCTGAGCCACCTAAGCGATTATACCAAAAGCATCAATACACCTATGTACCGCCTGCTTAAAAGTTACCTGCCCGGGCCGTACACTTTTATACTGCCAGCCAGCAAGCAGGTACCGCGTATTTTAGAAAGTAAAAAATCCACCATTGGCCTGCGCATACCAGATAATACCATCGCCATGAGCATTCTCGAAAGCCTTGGTAACCCAATACTCAGCACCTCGCTGCCAGGCGATATGGTAGAAGAATACACCGACCCCGAAATTATGTATCGGCGATTTGGCCACCTGGTAGATTATGTTGTAGATGGCGGCATTGGCGGCATGGTACCCAGTACCATATTGGATTGTACCGGCCAGGAGCCCGTAATAGTAAGGCAGGGAAAAGGCGATTGGAGTGAATAAAACGAAGCCGATTTTTTTAAAGTAATGCTCAGTAATCAACAAAAAATGTTCAATATCTAATCGAGAAACCATTGCCTGCACTCCTTTGAAAATTGTTTGTTGAACATTGATTATTGAAAATTTCATTTACTAAACGGCGTTGTATAATAGCTCGAAAATAATAAGGCCACGAACCTAAATGCTTACTACTTCCGACTTAAAACCCTGTGCCTTGAACCTTAATTCTTGAACCTTACCTCTTGAATCTTGAACCTTCACCCTTCATCCTTATCTTGCAGCCCTTAAAAAAAATCTACATGGAATACAATCGTATGATCGCAATTTCCGGGATGCCGGGTTTGTTCGAACTGGTATCATCTAAAAACGACGGCGCCGTTGTAAAAAGCCTAGAAGACCAAACCGTAAAATTTGTGAGCAGCAGGGTGCGTAATTTTTCGCACCTAGAAAGCATTGAAATATACACAGTACAGGACAACGTGAACCTTACAGAGGTACTAAAAGCCATGGAGGCTAGCAGCGAAGGCCTGCCAAGCGAAAAAGATGGTGCCGCTGTAAAAGCCTATATGGAAAAAGTGTACCCAGATATGGATTTTGAAAGAGTATATAGTAGCGACATGAAAAAGATGGTAAAATGGTACAACATTTTAAAGGCTAATAATGTGGAAATTAAAGCCACAGATGCAACCGAAGAAGATGTGGAAGAGGCGGAAGTAGCAGCAGCCGAACCTGTGCTAGCAGAAGCTACAGCTCCTGCCAAAAAAGCTACTAAGAATAAAAAAGAAGCAGCCAACACAGAACTAGATTTTAATGCCCCTGCTGAAAAATAATGACTTATGCTCAGCACATATAAGAAACGATAATTAATACAATGCCCCGAACAGCAAGCATCCAATTCGCTCCTTGTTGTTCGGGGTTTATCCATTGCTAAAATGGCGGAACATTCATTATATATTTGGCCGTAACCTGGCAAAATACAGTCTGGTACGGGTATAGTTTCTTTCTTACGGCTCTTCTAAGCGTTGCTTTTGTCTTACTGATGTTTCAATTTTTTTGGCCATTCTTTGCCGCTTTAAAGTAATAGCGGTAAAAGCTAAAAAAGAATTGCGCTGCAATCTCTTGTGCGATAGCAACAACATTGTTCATAAAAAAAATTAAAAGTACAAGCATGACACAGCCAACCGCCGATATTAAAAAACTGCCCCGACATTTTCTCCCTGCTAATTTTACCATTGCCAAATGGGGAGATTTAGAACCATTTTTTAAAGAGTTACAAGATAGAAAAATAAATAGCCTGCCCAAGCTGGAACAATGGCTAAAAGACAGCAGCGAACTAGAAGCTGCCATCAGCGAAGATGCCTGTTGGCGGCAAATTAAAATGACCTGCGATACGGAAAATAAAACCCTAGAAGAAGCCTTCAATTTTTTTGTAATGGAGATTTCGCCACAAATGCAGCCTTATGCCGATGCACTCAACAAGAAGCTAATAGCCTCTCCGTTTACACCACATCTGGATCAAGAAAAGTATTTTACTTACCTCCGTAGCGTTAAAAAAAGCATCGAATTATTTAGAGAAGAAAACATACCCATACAAGCAGAGCTTGGCGTAATGCAGCAGCAGTTTGGCCAAATAAATGGCCGCATGACGGTGCAGCATAACGGCAAAGAATACACCCTGCAACAAGCCGCCAAATTTTTAGAAAGTAAAGACCGCAGCGAAAGGGAAGCCGTGTATTTTAAAATACAAAACCGCCGCATGGAGGATAAGGAAGCCCTGAATCAACTATACAGCACCCTGATAGAAAAACGCCAGCAAGTGGCCGCCAATGCTGGCTTTGCCAATTTCAGAGATTATAGTTTTAAAGCCTTGGGCCGCTTTGATTATACAGCCGAAGATTGCTTTCAATTTCACGAAGGCGTAAAGCAACATGTACTGCCATTGGTAGAAAAAATTTACCAAAATAAAAAACAACAACTTGGCTTAAACCCATTAAAACCATGGGATCTGGAAGTGGAAGCCGAAGGCATAGCACCACTAAAACCTTTTACTACAGGAGCCGAGCTGCTGGAAAAATCCATTGCCTGTTTCCAAAAAATCAATCCCTTTTTTGCCGACTGTTTTAGAAAGATGCAGGAACTGGGCCACTTTGATTTAGAGAGCCGAATAGGCAAAGCACCCGGAGGTTATAACTGCCCATTGGCCGAAAGCGGTGCCCCATTTATTTTTATGAATGCAGCTGGGCAAATGCATGATGTTACCACAATGGTACACGAAGGCGGCCATGCCATCCACAGTTTTTTAAGCCACCCTTTAGAACTAAGCGGCTTTAAAGAATACCCCATGGAAATAGCCGAAGTGGCTAGTATGGCCATGGAGCTGGTCAGCATGGATCATTGGGATACATTTTTCGAAAAACCTGAAGAACTAAATAGGGCTAAAGAACATCAGCTAGAACGCACCATCACCATCTTTCCATGGATTGCTACAATAGATAAATTTCAACATTGGGGGTACCAAAACCCAACACATACTTTAGAACTAAGGGCTGAAAAGTGGGTGGAGATTTTGAACGAATTTAGCACCAACACTGTGGACATGAGCGGCCTGGAACAATACCGCCAATACAGCTGGGAACGCCAGTTGCATTTATTCGAAGTGCCATTTTATTACATCGAATACGGCATAGCACAGCTTGGCGCCATAGGCCTGTGGATGCAGTATAAAAAGAACCCGAAACAAGCATTGGAAAATTACATGCATGCCCTTAGCCTCGGCGGCACCAAAACCTTACCACAACTTTACGAAGCTGCCGGTTTGCAATTCGATTTATCGCCAAAACGGATTAAAGAATTGATGCAATTTGTACAAGGCGAATACGAGCAATTAAAAACCTATCAGCATCGCTAAGAACAACCGAGAAAAGCATCAATAACAGTATGAAGCCAAGAATAATTGCATTTGATTTAGTTATACTTTATGCAATTTTTGGAATGTTTATTGCGAATTGTACTTTTTGTTTTGGTTCAGTTCAAGACAATTCGATTTTATGAAAATTTACAAATTTTTTCATTTACTATTTTCCATTGATTTTGATAAAACCGTAGATACTTACTACCAATGCCAGTACCAACAGCAGGGCATCGTTGCGTTTTTCTTTGCTGCGTCCATCCCGGGAAAGCTTGCTCTGCTCATACACGCCCTTCGGCATGGTGGTAGCTTTTTACCAAACGGTAGTACGCATCGCTGCGATGCTTGTTTTTATTATACCGTAGGCTTATCTTAAGGTACATACGGTAAAGGTTTAATACCGCCTCCCAAAACGAACACCCCGTGTACTACAAATCAATTAAAGACGCTGAGAATGCCATAAAAAACGCTCCATTCCGCTCAAAAAAAGAAACACTAGAAAAACTTAAATTTTAACATCTAAGGGCTGATTGGCTACAACGTAGGCTTATTTTGGCGAAGCTAGTGCAGAAAAAAGCTACAATTCCGCTAAAAATTTCAACCGAATTTTAAAAAGGCATTGGCCATGCACCAAAAGCACAAAATAGAAAACCGCTCCATAAAAAGAAAGATGCCAGAAGCCGCCCATACCATCTTACACAAGTAAACACTCATAAAGATTTATAAATAATTGCCCAGCAACCCAAATCTCATTTGGAATGTAACTAGGCAAAACCTTACATTTGCAGAAGACTAAAGAAAGAATCGAAGGGAACGGACACCGTTCCCTTTCTATTTGCACCTATGGCAACAGAAGCACAAATAAAATTTGTAGAAGAAACCGTAACAGCATTGCTAGCAAGCGATCCTGACAGTTTTTTGGTTCAGATAAAGGTAAAACCGGTAAATAACATTAAAGTTTTTTTAGATGGCGACGAGGGCATTACCATAGAAAAATGCACCAAGCTAAACCGAGCATTGTACCGGCATTTGGAAGAGCAGAAAACTTTTGAGAACGACGATTTTGCACTAGAAGTGAGTAGTGCCGGCGTAGGCGAACCCTTGCTGATGCAGCGGCAGTATGTAAAAAACATTGGCCGTTTTGTAGCTGTAAATACAAAAAACAACGAGTTATTGGAAGGCGAATTAAAAGCAGCCACAGAAACGGAAATATTGTTAGAAACCACTACCGGTAAGGGAAAAAAGCTAGAAAAAAAAGAACATAGCATAGCATACGAAAACATAAAATCAACAATCGTTCAAATTAAATTTTAACAGGCTGTGACCTTTTGGCCGCAGTGGTATTAAAACAAAGAAA
Organism: Chitinophagaceae bacterium; assembly: GCA_043760535.1. Lineage (GTDB taxonomy): Bacteria > Bacteroidota > Bacteroidia > Chitinophagales > Chitinophagaceae > JAZKFT01. Next base: position 9,024 of record JAYUOV010000349.1, on the reverse strand, counting down.
GATGGCAAGTATTAACCTCATTGAGGCATTTCAGGAATTTAAAGATGCAGAAAACATTGATCGCCCCACGCTGATGAAGGTGGTAGAAGACGTGTTTAAAACCTTGCTCCGCAAAAAATACGGTAGCGACGAGAACTTTGACGTAATTGTAAATGCTGAGAAAGGCGATTTGGAAATTATACGACATCGTATGATTATGGAAGATGGCTTTAGCGAAGACGATAATCAGGAAATAGAATATGCTGATGCCATAAAAATTCAGCCCGATGTGGAAGTAGGTGAAGAGTTGTTTGAAGAAGTAAATCTTTTGGACTTTGGACGCCGAGCAATTTTGGCCGCCAAACAAACGCTTGCCAGCCGCATTGCAGATATTAATAAAAATGTGTTGGTAAAAAAATATGCCGACAGAGTAGGCGAAATCATTAGTGCAGAGGTCTATCAGGTTTGGAAAAAAGAAGTATTACTGATGGATGAGGAAGGAAGCGAACTACTATTGCCTAAAAGTGAGCAGATACCACAGGACTATTTTAAGAAAGGCGAACAATGCCGTGCTGTGGTTAAAAAAGTAGAAATGAAGAACAATAGCCCAGTAATTATATTGAGCCGTACACATCCTTCTTTTCTGGCTAAGCTCTTAGAAATAGAAGTGCCGGAAATATTTGATGGCCTTATCACCATTAAAAAAATAGTACGGGAACCCGGCGAAAGAGCCAAGGTGGCAGTAGAAAGTTTTGATGATCGTATTGATCCGGTAGGTGCATGTGTAGGCATGAAAGGAAGCCGCATCCACGGAATTGTTCGGGAATTGAAGAATGAAAATATTGATGTAATTAATTGGACTAGCAATATTAACCTATTAGTTCAGCGTTCTCTTACGCCATCTAAAATTACTAGCATGGATATTGATTTGGAAAACAAACACGCCAATGTTTTTCTAAAACCAGATCAAGTAAGTCTTGCAATTGGTAAGCGTGGGGTAAATATTAAACTGGCTTGCGAATTAACCGGACTTGAAATTGATGTATTCCGTGACAACGAAGGCGAGGTGGACGAATTTGATATTGATTTGGATGAATTTACAGACGAAATAGAAGGGTGGATTATAGACGAACTGAAACGCATAGGGTGCGACACTGCACGTAGTGTATTAGAATTAACACCCGATGAACTGGAACGCCGAACCGATCTTGAAAAAGAAACCATTACCGAGATTCGCCGTGTATTGAAAGACGAGTTTGAAAGAGAATAATCACCAATTTATGATTTGTGATTTTGGATTGGGGAATTTCTTTTATGATAATAATTGACTCAATGATTTATGACCATTGACCAATGAAACCACACTTTCAAATGGCACACACAATTACTTCACACCAATAATTGACTAAAAACAACGAATGTCAGAATTAAAATTACCAAGGTTACTAGCTGCTGCCAAAGAGTTTAATGTAGGTCAGGATACCCTGATTGATTTTCTTGTAGGCAAAGGTTTTCCAAAAGACGACCTAGCACCCATGTCCAAGTTAACAGAGCCAATGTACGTGTCTCTGCAGCAAGAGTTTCAAAGCGATAAGGTGGCCAAGGCCAAAAGTGATGCTATTGATTTGCCCAAAAATGCATCGGGAGAACCTAAAAGAAAAAGAGAAGACGAAGACCTAAGTTTTCATCATAAAGATGAAAAAAAGTTTTCTGATAACAAGCAAATTATCATAGAACTACCTACCGAAGAAAAAGTAATTAGAAAGCTAAAAGTAGATGAGCCGGCAGTAGAAATAGTGCACAAGGAAGAACCTGTACTACCACCCGTAATTATAGCCGAAGTACCAAAGGTGGAAGTGACTGTAGTAGCAGAAGTAAAAGAAATACCAACACCAACAGCATCACTATCTCCATCACCATCACCACAAGTAGTACTGGTAGAAAAGGAAGAAAGACCAGAAATAGTTAAGATAGAAGCTCCGGAAGTAGAAGGTCCAAAAGTTATTGACAAGATAGATTTAAGTACCATTGATTCTTCTACCAGACCCAAAAAGACGGATAAAAAGAAGGATGCCCAAGTACCTGCTAAAACCACAACAGCAAAAGCGGTGCCAGTAGCCATTGTGGACAAAGCCACCAAACCTGCCGAAGTAAAGGTAGAAATGGTAATAGCACCCGCTGTAGCTTCGGCACCAGAGCCAGAAGTAAAGGATGAAATAGCACCACTGGTTATAGAAAATATAAAAGCAGACAGACTAGAAGGCCCTAAAATTTTAGGTAAAATAAACCTTCCGATAGATAGCGATACAAGACCAAAACAATCGCAAAGCGACAGAGAAAAACGCAAACGCAAACGCATACCAGTAGATAGAAAAGGGGGAACACCAGTAGATAACAATGCTGGTGGGCAACGTCCTCCATATCAGGGAAACAATACCAATACACCAGGCAGTCCACGACCTCCATACCAAGGTAATAATACCGGTGGGCCACGACCTCCATACCAAGGGAATAACAGTAATACTTCGGGTGGCTCACGTCCGCCATTTAACCGAGGTGGCAATACAGGTGGCGGCCAGCAAGGCGGCCCTAACAGGCGGCCAGCAGGTAACGACCGTGGCCCTGTTAAACGAGAAGACAAGGTTATAGACCAAAAACAGATACAGGAAAAACTGAAGGAAACGCAGGCTAAACTTGCTGGTGCAGGTGGCCGTGGCAAAAGCCTGAAAGCAAAATACCGCCGTGCCAAACGTGAAGAAGCTGCCGAAAGCATGGGTGCAACAGGCGAAGACAATAAACTACAGGTAACAGAATTTATAAGCTGTAGCGAATTAGCCAATATGATGGACGTTAGCTTTGCCGAAGTTATAGGCAAGTGTATGAGCCTAGGCATTATGGTGAGCATTAACCAGCGTTTGGATGCCGAAGTGATAGAACTAGTGGCTAGCGAATTTGGCTACGATGTAGAATTTATAGGCGTAGAAGATGCCGATGATTTAGACGACGAAACCGATAAAGACGACCCTGATGCATTGGTGTTAAGAGCACCAATTGTAACAATTATGGGTCACGTGGATCATGGTAAAACCTCTCTGCTCGATTACATACGAAATGCAAATGTGGTAAGTGGCGAGGCAGGTGGTATTACCCAGCACATTGGTGCTTACGAAGTAAAAACTACCAGTGGTAAAAAAGTAACTTTTTTGGATACACCCGGCCACGAAGCCTTTACGGCCATGAGAGCTCGTGGTGCCAAAGTAACCGATATAGCAGTAATAGTAGTAGCTGCCGATGATGCAGTGATGCCACAAACCCGTGAAGCCATCAGCCATGCACAAGCGGCAAATGTGCCCATGATATTTGCTATTAATAAAATAGATAAAGACGGTGCCAATACCCAAAAAATATATGAGCAACTTTCTGGCATGAATATTCTGGTAGAAGAGTGGGGCGGTAAATTTCAGAGTCAGGAAATAAGTGCCAAGATGGGCTTGAACATTGATAAACTATTGGAGAAAATATTGCTAGAAGCCGAATTATTAGAACTGAAAGCCAACCCTGAAAGAGAAGCCAACGGAACTATTATAGAAGCCACCCTAGATAAAGGCCGTGGTTACGTGGCCACCGTACTAGTACAAAACGGAACATTAGAGCAAGGCGATATTGTAGTAAGCGGACAGTTTTTTGGCCGGGTAAAAGCCATGTTTAACGAACGCAATATTAAAATGGACGATGCCGGACCATCTGTACCCGTATTAATATTGGGTATTAACGGTGCACCACAGGCGGGTGAAAAATTCAGGGTATATAAAGATGAAGGCGAAGCCAAAGAGAATGCATACAAACGTGGACAGATACTTAGGGAACAAGGGATGCGTACCAAAAAACACATTACGCTGGATGAAATTGGCCGCCGCTTAGCTTTGGGAAATTTTAAAGAACTGAATGTTATTATTAAAGGCGATGTGGATGGATCGGTAGAAGCCTTGAGTGATAGTTTGCAAAAATTAAGTACGGCTGAAATAGTGGTGAAAGTGATACATAAGGGAGTAGGTGCCATTACAGAAACCGATATTACCCTTGCCAATGCTTCGGATGCAATTGTAATAGGTTTTAATGTTCGTCCTACATTGCAGGCAGCAAGGCTTGCCGATCAGGAAAGCATTGAAGTTAAAATGTACTCTATCATCTACAACGCCATTGATGAAATACGCAGTGCAATGGAAGGTATGCTAGAGCCTAAGATTCAGGAAAAAGAAGTGGCGAATGTGGAAATACGTGAGGTGTACAAATTTGACAAAGCCACCGTTGCCGGTTGTTTTGTACTTGATGGACGCCTGAAAAGGGATGCCAAAATTCGATTGTTTAGAGATGGAATATTGATTTATCCAAGAACGGAGGGTGGCTTTGCAGAGCTTGGAAGCCTAAAACGTTACAAAGACGATTCTAAAGAAGTGGTAAGCAATATGGAGTGCGGCCTAACTATCAAAAACTTTGCCGATATGCAGGTTGGCGATACCATTGTATCGTTTGAAGAAGAGGAAGTGAAAAGAACTTTATAAAAGAATATTTATATATACAGTAACCGGAAGTTGGCTAATACCCAGCTACCGGTTTTTTAAGTTTAGGGCATTAATATTTGTCAAATTTTTTTTTCAGAACAGCTTACCCCTCGCAAACTGGGGTTGTGGTGATTTAGAATACGAGTTTTAAATTGGTACCAAAAAAATGGTTTCGGTTTTATTTAGGATATCAGCTAAAGCAGCAGCAGCCTTGTTAAACCTAGGTGTTGAGAGTGTATGCAGCACCACTTTTAATGTATTATTTTCTGTTTTTGGCTAGCAGGTCTGCATGGTTTTGTATCGTTTGTTTTACCAGCATCTTTTTGCGTAGGCGGCATTGTAAAGGGGCGATGCCAGCGGGTTTGCAACGGCTGTTTCTGTCTGGTAGCATATCATTTTATTGATGGTTATCTGCATTTTAGTTTCTTGTTTTTAACTTGTTGTATCGGGTTTGTTCGGGCATTTTTTAGCTATAAAATTACAGCGGTAAACGCAAGGGGTAAGGAATTCTGAAACTGTCTATTAGAAGCTTGTTAAATTACACATCTCTGCATAATATACTTTATTTTTACAGTTAACATGGATACCAGCAATACCAACTTTCAGTTGGCTATCGATTTTATACGCAATACTAACCGCCCGGTTTTTCTTACAGGTAAAGCCGGTACGGGTAAAACTACATTTCTCAAATACATAAAAGAGCACACCAATAAGCAAACAGTAGTGCTGGCACCCACTGGTGTAGCTGCTATTAATGCTGGCGGCGTTACCATGCACTCTTTTTTTAATTTGCCCTTTGGGCCATTTTTACCGGGCACAAAAAAAGGTTTTTCGGGCAATGGTGAAGATGGGGTAAATGATAAGCATAGCTTGATAGGCCGCTTGAAGTACAACAAGGAAAAACGGGAACTGCTCCATAGTTTGGAGTTAATGATAATAGACGAAGTAAGCATGGTTCGTAGCGATATTTTGGATGCGATTGACACCATTTTAAAAGCCTTTCGTCGCAATTTTAATGAGCCCTTTGGTGGGGTGCAGGTATTATTTATCGGCGACATGTTTCAATTACCACCCGTAGTAAAAGACGATGAATGGCAGATGCTTCAGGAGTATTATAACAGCCCTTTTTTCTTTGATAGCCTAGTGCTGAAAGAAGACCAACCACTGCATATAGAACTAGAAAAAATATACCGCCAAAGCGACCAATATTTTATAGATGTGCTAAACCAGGTGCGTAATAATAGGCTGAACGAAGAAGGCATGGAACTGCTCCATAGCCGATACTTGCCCGATTTTTTTCCAAACAAAAACGATGGCTTTGTAACCCTAACAACCCACAATTATAAAGCCGACGCCATTAATGTACACGAACTGGATAAGCTGGCAGGAAAACTATTGGTGTTTAAGGCAGAGATAAAAGGCGATTTCAATGAAAGGCTTTTTCCTGCCGAAGAAAACATGCAGCTTAAAATAGGCGCACAGGTAATGTTTATAAAAAACGATGTTGGTGCTACAAGGCGATATTTTAATGGCAAAATAGGCACCATAAAAAAGTGGGATGCAGAAGATGAGAGAATATTTGTGCAGTGCGATGGCGACGATCAGCACATAGAAGTAAAAAAAGAAACGTGGCGTAACATACGCTATTCAGTTAATAAAGAAAAACAGCAACTAGAAGAAGATGAAATCGGTTCGTTTATACAATATCCGCTTAGGCTGGCATGGGCCATTACCATCCACAAAAGCCAGGGACTTACTTTCGAAAAAGCAATAATAGACGCCGGTGCTGCATTTGCCCCAGGCCAGGTATATGTGGCACTTAGCCGGTGTACCAGTTTAGAAGGGCTGGTACTGCATAGCCGCATTAACCATTCTAGTGTTTTTACCGATGAACGCATTACCCGTTTTGCAAAACAAAAAAATAATGCCGCCCAATTATTGCCGCATCTTAACGAAGCCAAATTCGATTATCAGTATAACCTGCTCACCCATCTTTTTGATGTAAGCAGCATTGGCAAAACGGCCACAGCTTTGGAAAAAATAGTAATCGAAAACGTCGTTTCTTTTAATGAAGAAACTTTGCCGTATGTACAGTTGTTAAAAGTAAAAGCAAGTATGCTACAAGAGGTTGGCGCAAAATTTCAGCAGCAATTGCGATACTATGCTCAGGATAAAATATTGCCTGAAGAAAGCCAGGTACTGCAACAGCGTTTAAAAGAAGCAGCGGTATGGTTTGCCACCCAATTGCAGGAGGCTTTGCTGATGCCTATAAAGAAATCGCCAGCCGTAACCGACAGTAAAATAAATGCAACCCTGTACTATGATGCGCTGCACGAATTAAATAAAGCAGCCATGACAGTACATAGACTAATGGAAGCTTGTAAAGAAGGGTTTACGGTAGATGAATTTCTAAAAACAAAATCTAAAACAGGTATCGCTATGCTTGCACAAACGGCCTATGCCGGGGCACTAGCAACACCTGTAAAAAGCAAAAGCCCGCACCCATTATTACTAATACAGCTGCGGCAATTAAGAGACGATTTGTGTAAGCCCAAAGAAATGCCCATCTATCTAGTGGCGGGCAGCACCACGCTGGAAGAGATGGCCCGCTGCCTGCCCCAAACAACAGATGAACTGATGAATATAACCGGATTTGGCCTGGTTAAAATAGCCCAGTTTGGTAATGATTTTTTGAAGCTGATAAACGCCTATTGTACCGAGAAACACCTTAGCAGCCTAATACACGAAAAAGACGCCAAAAGGGTGAAGAAAGAAAAAACAATTGAAACAAAACCCGACTCCAAACTAGAAAGCTATCAGCTATTCCAAGCTGGCAAAACGATACTCGAAATAGCCGCCGAAAGAAAGTTTACCACAGGAACAATAGAAACACACCTCGGCCATTACGTATTAACCGGCGAACTGCAACTGGAGCAGGTATTGAGTAAAGAAAAAATCGCTTTGATAGTACCCGTGGTAAAAGAAATTGGCGGCACTTCATCGGCACCCATAAAAGATAAAATAGGCACAGCCGTAAGCTATGCCGAGGTAAAGCTGGTGATGCAATGGATGGAAAAAGAGAAGGGTTTAAATCAAGATTAAGCAGTCTGCTCAAACGCCACATTTCTATACAAAGCCGTTACTGGCATCATCATTTCTATAGGCACTATTTCAAAAAAATCCGCTTCGCCATACAGGCGCAGCACCCAAGAGCCATCCGCCTGCTTGTTATATTTTTCTACCAACATCTCCCTGCTGCTATTGGTAATGTATTCTTTAAGGCTGGCAATATTCCTGTAAATTTAAACTTGCTGCCACGGTCGTAATCCTGTGTAGATGATGAAGTCGCTTCAATCGATCTTGGCTTACTAAATTTAGAACTCCTTACCCCTCGCAGTTTTGATTGCGTAGTTTTGCTTTTTTTGCCTGCCCCGATGAATATCGGTGGATTATTTTGGTGGAACCCAGCGAAAGCCGTGCCCTGATGGAGCGACATTGGTGAACCTTGTAAATCCCGTAGCATTACGGTACTCCGTTCAACTGGCTGCTACTATCCGGCTTTTTAGACTGCGAATAATAAGCTGTTTCAGATCACGGGGTAAGGAGTTCTGAAATTTATATTGGTAAATCAGGATGGTAATTAGCTTAATTAAATTTATAATTATGTTTAACTGCCCTTATATAATTGGTTTTTCCAATTTTGTTTGTTACAAAAAGGTTGTGATTTACCATAACATATTTAGTTTACCCAAAAGTATCTGACCTTGGAATGATGGTAACTTACTAATTCAAACATTTTTATAAAAGGCTCTCCTCAATTATAAAAGCACAGAGGTTCAAAGTCTCGCAAATCTCATCTGGAAACGAATAGTTGAACAACTTTTTAGAATAACTCCCTTTACTTGGGTGTTAAAAATATAGCTACCAAGATTTCAGCTTCACTTGAATCGTGTCTATAATTTAATGATGCTAATCTCCCTCTAATCCGAATAATCCACTCAAAACCAGGTTCAAACAACTAATCCCCAATCCCCAATCAACCAATCCCTAATCCCCAATCCCTCTCTATCTTTGCCCCATGTCTAACACTACTAAAGAAAACATTCTTAAAAAAATACGCCAGGCACTTAGCACTCCCGTACCCATACCTTACGCCGGCAGCGAGGGTAACGATAGTGTTTATCAGCCGCAGCTACAAGAGCCCGAAATAGAATTTGCCGAAAACTTTACCAAGCTGCTTGGCACTTTTAGTTATTGTGCCAACGAACAGGAACTGGCAGAACAACTACAAGCATTGGCCGATAAGCGCCAATGGCAAAAAATCTACTGCCGGGATGCAGCCATAAAAACCATGCTGCTGCAAAACGATTATGTGCCACCATATTTTGCCGACCTTAACACATGCAGCGTAAGCATTACCGATTGCGAATTACTAATAGCCCGCACCGGCAGCATAGTAATGAGCAGTGCCCAGCCCAGCGGC
>JAYUOV010000348.1:0-7280 GCA_043760535.1 Chitinophagaceae bacterium | reverse complement strand
TAAAACAAAGTCTACGTCGAAATAATTTGACAAGACTATTTAACCGCAACATCTTTCACACATCTAAACCCTGTATGCTCAAGCCCTGTGTCGGGGCTGCTTTTCATTCTTCTTGCTACACGGTAACCACTGCAGTAAGTATCATTACAAAGAAAACTACCGCCCCGTAATACTTTCTTTGGTGTGTATGGATCCTGCGAATCGAAACTCTTTTGTGGGCCTATCGGGTTTACACTTCCGCTTTTTGCTGCTGTCTGATAGTAATTGTTATCATACCAATCGCTGCACCATTCCCACACATTACCAGCCATATCATACAGGCCATAGTTATTGCTTTTGTAATTTTTTACCGGGGCGTATTTTAAAAATCCATCTCGCTTTTCATTTAAATATGGGAACTTACCCTCCCAGCTATTTGCTTTAGCTAAGCCTGCGTTTACATGTTCGTTACCCCATGGATAAATATTATTTGTAAGTCCGCCTCTTGCAGCATACTCCCATTCCGCTTCTGTTGGCAATCGCTTGCCTGCCCACTTGCAGTAAGCCATTGCGTCGTCCCAACTTATGTGTACTACCGGAAATTTTTCTTTACCCACAATAGTACTAGCGGCACCTTCAGGATGTTTCCAATCTGCACCGGCTACCCAACTCCACCATTGTGAGTAATCGTTTAAATCCACAGGGCTATTGCTTTGCTTAAAAACTAGTGAAGCCGCTATCAATAAACTATCCGCAGGTTTTTGAGTACCGGGAGGTACCGTTTTTTTTAATTCTTCCCAATCGGGCTTCCGTTCGGCTGTTGTGATATATTTTGTTGCAGCTACAAATTTTTGAAACTGAGCATTGGTTACTTCTGTAACATCCATATAAAATGCGTCAATAGTAACTTTGTGTTTAGGATACTCATCTGGCGAAGCCTGCTCATTATCGCCGCCCATTTCAAAACTACCACTGGCTATAAATACCATACCCAACATTGAGGTATCACCGCTAAAAGCTACTGCATTTGTATCAGACCGGTTGCCAAATCTCGAAGGAATTTGAATGCAGGACACAGCAGAGTCGTCCTTTTTTTGAAGTTGTACTTGTGCATTATTTGTATCGCAACTGAAGTTGATAAACAATACAGTAACTAAAATGGTCATCCACAGCAATCTATTTTGCCATGTTACACAAATTTTATAAATATTTTTCTGCTTATGCATGTTCAATACAAACCTATTTTTTATTTTTTTTAAAAGGGTTTCTTATTATATTACTTCTAAATTTTACCGGCCACAATAACTATTTGTTTATTTTGTTTTTACTAAGGCAATCAAATAATTGGCTTTGAGTAACCTATTATTTGCAAGATTCCGCTCCTAGCCTGTTTCATCAGTACCTAGTTTATTTGTTGTGATAAACTTATTACTTGAACGTACAATTCCGTTCATTCCCAAATTCCCAAGTTTCATAATCCTTAAAGAGTTAACTCACATGAGGGTACGGATGTCTTTATTATCGTGCCACAATATCTAATTATGTAATGAATTAGCTCATTATTTTTATTTTAAAGATTGTATTTTTTTTAAAAATTATTCACTGCGAGCATTATACGCTCAGGTTTTAGCAATGTAAAATTAGCATGATTGCCATTATTGAAAGATTCCATTAAATCCAAATAACTATTGGTTGTCCGTTCAGTAAAAACCTCAAGTACAGATTGAGTTTGTAAATCCTCTCGGGCATTTATTTTTGAACTTAATTTCAACTTCGGGTGGGTGTAATTGTAGTTTAATAATTTACGAAATTTAAAAAATCTTTACTACAATACGCCTGTTTTTTTTCAATGACTATTTTGCATTGTCATAAATTAATTTAAACAATTTTAAATAAATCTCGTTTAGACTAAAGATCTAGAAGTTTAATATTTTTCAATAAAATTCAATAGAAATATTATTACCATTAATTTCAAAAAAAAAAATAAAACACGCAAAAACCTTTTTGCACAAATGACTCCATAACTAAACGTTAATTAATAAACTGAAAAAAACATTTCTAAATTTACATTTAGTGTTAAAAATACTTCATAAATTACCTTACCAAAACATCTAATTTTATTTTTCTCCATTGAAAATATGAACCTTTAAAGTGAAACTATTGTTACGAAACAATTGAGAAAATTGAACTACGACCTTACAAATATTAAACCTGAAGAATCTAAAGTATATACAACCTAATACCTGAAAAGATAGTTCTATTATTATCAAAATTTAATCAATTTAAAATGACCACATCGTTAAAATGGGCAATCATTTAGAATAATTTTTCAAAAATTTCATTACACTGAAATGTTGCTTGTTAAAAAATTAGAAAGCAGGTGTGACCGATTTATAACTCATTTTTGATTCTAATACCCCCCCTCTAAGGTTAAAATTATACGCAATTTCGAAGTATCTAAATACAATTAGTATTTGATTTTAACTAACCAAAAACCCGCTTATTTATGAAGAAAAGATTATTAATTAAATTGTGCGCTATATGCTACTTTTTGTTTGGCATAGCAGCACTAACCAAAGCCCAAACCGACAAAAAAATTAATGGTGTCGTTGTTTCTGCTGCCGATGGAAAGCCGATTGAAGCTGCTACTATCCAAATTTTACCAAGTAAAGCGAGTGTTATTTCTGATGCAAATGGAAATTTTTCATTTGCGAAATCGAACGCAAAATCTATTCGTATTAGCTGTGTTGGCTTTCTAACTGCTAATTTGAAAATTGACGAAGGCACTGGATTTTCTACTATCAAACTAGAACCCAGCGCTACTGCCACAGAAGATGTAGTGGTAGTTGGATATAGCCAACAGAAAAAAGTGAATTTAACGGGTGCTGTTCAAACTGTTCGTTTTACAGACGCAGTAAATCTGCCAGTTACCAACTCTGCACAACTTTTATATGGCAAAGTTTCAGGTGTGCAACTTACACAAGGCAACGGCTTGCCTGGTAGTGATAACTCTAGCATCTTAATAAGAGGACAGGGAACATTTGGAAATTCTACACCACTTGTAGTGATAGATAATATACAATATAGTGGATTAAACGAATTTAATAACCTAGCTCCAACCGATATTGAAACCATCTCTATACTAAAGGATGCATCTGCCTCTGCTATTTATGGTGCAAGGGGTGCTAATGGTGTAATATTGGTTACCACTAAAAAAGGTAAAAAGGGAAAAGTGAGTATGGACTATAACAATTACTTTGGTTTTCAGCGTGTTACTACTGTTCCTGAGTATTTGGATGGGTTAAACTATGCCTTACTTTTTAACGAAAAGCTTCGTAATGCTACACCCGCTAACCCGGTTGAGCGTTACAGACCTAGTGATATTGATGCTATTCGTAACGGAACAGCCCCAGAAAGATTTGCTAATACTAATTGGGCTAACGAAATTTTGCGGGATGCTCCCATTCAGCAACACTACCTTGCTTTTTCGGGCGGAAGCGAAAACTCAAGTTTTAGGATTTCCACAGGTATTTTAACCCAAGATGCAGTTGTAAGGGGGAAATTTAAAAATGATAGATACACTTTAGGTGTTAATTTGAATACTAAGGCAACTAAATGGCTTTCTGTTGATTTTAACTCCAATACTTTTTGGGCAAGGTTTACTGGCCCTACTGGTGGACCAGGAGCTATAACTGGCGAAACAGGCATTATTAATCAGTTTCAACGCTCCGCACCAACTGTTCCTGCATTTTATCCAAATGGAAATTATGGTTTTGTCGATGGTTCTTACTTGTATCCAAACCAAGCTTCAATACGTATCAACAATCCACTTTGGAGGGGTCAATTTGGTGATCATGAAAATGATAATATAAATACAAGTAACCGCATAGGTGTAACTGCTACTTTTTTAAACGATTTCAGCATTGAAGTAAGTGGTTCTGCAAACATTAATACTAACAATACCTCCAACTATTCACCAACTCGTACCGATTTGGATTGGGAAAAAAGGGTGGTCGTTTCAGACGTTTCGAATACACTTTCAAACAATTATAGCATATTTTACCGCCTTCAGAATGAGAATATCCTAAGGTATCAAAAACAACTAGGTAATCACAAAATCAATGCATTGGCTGGTTATTCAGCCATTTATGACAGGAATGATGGTTTCTCAGGCTCTTTGCAAGGCTTTCCTTCTGATGCATTAAGGGAGTTTGACGGAGGTGGAGTTTTTAACCCAGCTGTATCCGGAAATGCAAATGAAGTTTCGCTTCAATCATATTTTGGCAGGGTAAACTATAATTTTAAGGAAAAATATCTTTTTGAAGCCAATATTCGCAGAGATGGATCTTCAAGATTTAACGCTAATAATCGTTTTGGTACATTCCCTTCCTTTTCAGCAGGGTGGAATTTAGACAAGGAAAAATTCATGCAGAAAATTAAGGTTATAAGTAGCCTAAAATTGAAAGGTAGTTGGGGACTAAGCGGAAACGACCGCATTGCAAACTATCTTTATAACCAAAACTTAAGCAGTAATAATATTGATTATACTATTGGTAATGATTTGGTAATAGGTGGTGTTGCACTTACTACACTCGCCAATCCAAATGTTAAATGGGAAGAAACTGCCCAGTTTGATATAGGTATAGATATGGGATTATTCAACAATAAGTTGAATTTTGATGCGGATTATTTCCGCAGGAACAGTACGGATATTTTGTATTCTAATTTCCCTCTTCCTAGTACTATAGGTGTTTCTTCACTTGCTGCACGTAATTCTGCCAGCATGATAAATGAAGGTATTGAAGCGAACCTAGCTTACCGCACTAATTTTGGCAAGCTTAAAATGACTGTTTCTGGTAACGTAACCTGGATGGCAGATAATAAAGTAACTGATCTTGGGCCAAGTGCTACAGAAACCATTGGAGGAAATACCATAATACGTATAGGCCAGCCATTGAATGCATTTTATGGTTACCGAAAAATTGGTATTTTTCAAACACAACAAGAAGTAGATGCTGCTCCACGGCAGTTTGGCTCTACCATTACAAGACCTGGTGATACCAAATTTGCAGATATATCTGGCCCCGGTAAAACACCAGATGGAGTTGTTGACGCTAACGACCGTGTTGTTATTGGTAATCCATACCCACGATGGATGTTTGGGTTTAATTTAGGACTAGAATACAAAGGATTTGATTTGAGTGCCGTAATACAAGGTGTAGGAAAGTTAGACCGTATTCTAAATTCTAACGGACAAACTCCTCTAGAAGGAGACCGTAACAATGCTTTGGCTTACTGGATAGATCGTTGGACACCTACTAATCCTTCCACAAAACTTCCACGTTTAGGTGGTATCAATAATGGTCAATTCTCCGACTTTTATGTAGAAGATGTATCATATACAAGGCTACGTAATGTTGAATTTGGCTACAGCCTTCCAACGAAAATTGGTAAAAAAGCAGGCATTCAAAAATTACGAATATTTGTAAGTGGTCAAAATATGTTAACCTTTACCAAGCTTAAGAATTTTGATCCTGAAAGGACATCTGGCGGTGCTACTGATTTATTAACACCATTATACAAAGTATTTACAACAGGCATAAACATTAAATTTTAAAATATGAAAAAGAAAAATCTTTATTTAGCACTTGCTTTCGTTATAAGTTTTAGTGCAGGCTGTAAAAAGAATTTCCTGCAAAAAGATTCGCTTACCCAATTAGCGGAAAGTAGTTTTTGGCAAACAGAACAGGACGCACAACTAGGTATTAATGGTATTTATGATGCACTACAAGATAGGGCTTTATATAGTGGCTCACTTAATGGTGGTGCCGGACTGCCAATGTATGATGGCCTTAGCGATAATACTTTTAATAACTGGAGCTGGGAAGGCCCTGGAGATTTTGTAATGGGAAGGATAGAGCCTAGTAACTGGCAATTCGAATCACTTTGGTCTGCTAGCTACAGAGGTATTGTACGTGCAAATCTTGCCTTAGAAAAAATAGCAACCATTCCCGATACTAAAATTTCGGTTGCTAAAAAGGCCAGCTTCATAGCTGAGGCGAAATTTCTTCGTGCATTATTTTATTTTAATATTGCTGTTTACTTTGAAGAGGCACCATTAATTCTAAATGTTCAAACTCTTGAAAATTCATTTGTTCCAAAAAATAGTTTTACAGAGTTAAAAGATGCCATAGTTAAAGATTTAACGGAGGCGGCCGTTGACTTACCAGTTTCTTACCCTGCCGCTCAATTTGGTTATGCCACCAAAGGAGCAGCTCTTGGCTTGCTAGCTCGTATGCAACTGTACACTAAAAATTACGCTGCAGTTGTAGCTGCTACCGATCAAATGCTTACTTTAGGTTACAACCTCTCTGGTAACTATGCTGCTCAGTTTACCCCCGCTGGTGAATTAAACAGAGATATTGTTTTTTCTGTTCGCTTTACGTTAATGGTATCAAACAACGGAGAAGTATTTTCTGGCACATTCGAAGGATCACCCAAAATTGATATGGTTCCTATGAGAAATCTAATCCGATCTTTCAATTGCACAGATGGTAGGCCCATTACCACATCTCCATTATACAACCCTGCAAACGAAAGATTAAACCGTGACCCACGTCTAAGAGCATCAGTTTACTTTATTGGCGATACTTTCATCACTAATCTTAACAGGGCATTTACTGGTAACACACCTACTACTTATGGACAAAGAAAGTACGTTAGAACTGCCCCTTCACCAACGGGTATTGGGGTTGCTGCACCAGGTGGACAAGATTTTTACGTTATTCGTTATGCAGACGTGTTACTAATGCGTGCCGAAGCACTTGCAGAGTTAGGCAGACAAGCCGAGGCGTATCCATTAGTAAACCAGGTAAGGGCCAGAGTAAATATGCCTACAGTTGAAGCTGTTGATGGTGCCGGATTAAACAAAGATCTAATGATACAGGTAATACGGAATGAACGTAGGGCAGAGTTGGCTTTTGAGGGATTACGTTTCTTTGACTTGAAAAGATGGGGACAAGTGGCTCAAGCCTATCAGAGAATAACCGCTGATGCTACACCAGGCTATTCACCTGTTTACCGCCAAGCTAAATCTGAGGCATTACCAATACCACTCAGAGAATTAGATATCAACAAAAAATTAGAGCAAAATTCAGCTTGGAAATAATAATGAAACATTCTGGCTAATGTTATCAGAAAAGCATTTAAACGAATATTATAAGATTCGAATTTTAAAAAAACAACTACTTTCTGGCAAAGCAACAGTAATTAATACGCCACAAGTTGACAGTAGGTTTCTG
>JAYUOV010000347.1:0-2598 GCA_043760535.1 Chitinophagaceae bacterium | reverse complement strand
CACAATCCTATTGCTGAAAGCTGCATCTTTACAGCCTTATTTGCCATTATTACAAAGGAAATATTCCAAACATTACAACAAAAACCGGTCTCCATGTACACTTCCATCTGGCGTAAATACCTGCCCATAATTAAGATATTATTAAAAAGAACAACCACCGCCGATCAGGTACTGGATCTTAACCGTGTAGATTTTGAAAGAGCAGGCAGCGGTCGTAAAGCAGGTTATAAATTCACAATTGAATTGAATAATGGAAAAGTAAGAAATGTAATCAGCGGTTCGCCGTTGGCTTTAAACCTAGCCACAGTACTACTTGAAGATGATGCCAATGCAGATATTCTCCGTAACAATCATTTCGAAATAGCACTCAATACCAAGTTCCAACTCATTACCAAAAATCTTGGTCTAAAGCAGGAAGCTGTTGTAAAAGAGCCGGTTACTGAAGAAACGGGTGTATAATTTATTAACCCTTTAGCCGATATTTTTAGAAAACCAGTCTTGCATAGATGTAGCTGATTGTTCTATTCCGCCTTTTAACTTTTCTTCTAAATTGCTTTGAGCATTTTTTAGTGAATTGGTTATCATATTGTGTTCAATAGGCTCGTCATCTTTCAATCCTAATTTTTGCAACAGAGCAATAATCCGGTCGCTACCAAAAGCGGTAAAGAGTGGTTCGTCCATAGCGCTTACCACTACTACTTCCAGCTGATTTAATGACTGGAAAAACGTGGCTTCTTTCTCAGGCAACGGATAACGCTCTAGCATTATTATATGCTTCCCGGCCAGCTGCAAGGCATTTAACCCACGGGCAAGCAATACTGTTTGTGGCATGTGCTGCTGTTGCATAAAAGTCTGCCACTGTTGTTGTGTTTCAGTAAACCATGCAATTAAAACTGTATTGGGTTGCTGCTCTAATAGTTTTACGCAGCCTTGCTTTTTCCCCTCGATGTGCATCCAGATAATGTCTTTCACTTTTACCTGTAGTGCTGTTTCTTTTTTGCTAAAAAAACTAAATAAACCCATCTTATTTATGATTTGTAAATTATGATTTATGAATTGTAAACCTAAAAATGTGACGTACACCTTTAACTTCTAATCCCTAATAAACGAATCCCCAATCCCTAAACTCCTAAACCTTTATATCCTTCTTATAAAACTCTTTGAAAATAAGCCTTAGCGACTGATCGTAAGTTAAGTAATTATAAATCCAGTTGATAAAAACCTGTATGCGGTTTTTTACACCAACTAACAAAAACAAGTGCAAACCCATCCAAATTAGCCAGGCCATAAAACCGCCGAAGTGCAGGCGGGGCTTGGGTATATCCACTACTGCAAGGTTGCGGCCTACCGTGGCCATCGAGCCTTTGTCATAGTATTCAAACTCCAAAAATTTATTTGATTTCCGTTCCATTCTTATTAAGTTATCTGCTACATTTTCCGCCTGCTGTATGGCTACTGTAGCTACCTGAGGATGCCCGTTAGGGTACTTTGTAGTTTGCATAAAAGCAACATCGCCAAGTGCATATACATCATCAAAGCCGTTAATTTTATTGTATCGGTTTACCAAAATTCTATTGCCTTTTGTAATTAAAGTTGGGTCAATGCCTTGTGGAACATTGCCTTTAATACCTGCCGCCCAAATCACTATCGAAGAAGGTATTACTGTGCCATCCTGTAACGATACATCATTGCCATCATAATCTTTTACTACACGGCCAGTCATTACGGTTACGCCTAGTTTCTCCAGGTATTTCTGCGACTGTTGAGAAGATTTTTCACTCATGGCAGCCAGGGTTTTTCCGGCGCCTTCCAGCAATATTATCTTCATTTTGCTAAAGTCCAGTTCGGGGTAATCTTTTGGCAACACATACCTTTTCATTTCGGCAATAGCACCACTAAGTTCTACACCGGTTGGGCCAGCACCTACTACAACAATGGTCATAAGCCGTTCCAGTTCCTTATCATTTTCTGTGTGAATGGCCTCTTCAAAATTATGGATTAACCGATGCCGAAGCTGCAAAGCCTCAGTAGTGCTTTTCATAGGAAAAGCATGTTGTTGCAAATTTGCATTGCCAAAAAAATTGGTATCTGCACCGGTTGCCAATATGAGGGTATCGTACTCAAAATTTCCAATATCGGTTGTAAGCATTTTTGTATCAGTATCTACCAATAGTACATCGGCCATTCTTATAGCTACATTTTTACTTTTATGAAACATTTTGCGAAGCGGAAACGAAATATTACTTGCATCAAGACTAGCAGTAGCCACTTGGTAAAACAATGGCTGAAACTGATGGTAATTGTATTTATCTAAAAGCAATACTTCAAAACCAGGCTTATTATTTAGGGTGCGGGCCACTTTTAAACCAGCAAATCCGCCACCTACGATTACTACTTTCATGATGTTAGTTTTATGCTATAAAGATACAATAGAACTTTCAATACTTTTTGAAAGTTTATGAAATAAAATTTAATGAAAGCAAAAAATTCAAAACTCCTTACCCAGAGAACTGAAATCGCTTATTATTCGCAATCTAAAAGCCCGATAGTAGCATTCAGATGAACGGAGCGTCGCCAATGTCGCTCCATCAGGGCACG
>JAYUOV010000346.1:0-7328 GCA_043760535.1 Chitinophagaceae bacterium | reverse complement strand
AACCGCCTGTTATTCGCAATCTAAATACCTGATAGTAGCAATCAGTTGAACGGAGTCCCGTAATGCTACGGGATTTACAACGTTCGCCAATGTCGCTCTATCAGGGCACGGCTTTCGCTGGGTTCCACCGAAATAATCCACCGATACTCATCGGGGCAGGCGGGGCAGGCAAAAAAAGAAAAACTACGCAATCAAAACTGCGAAGAGTAAGGAGTTCTGAGTATTGTAAACAAATTTTACACTTTCTCCGCCACCCTTTTACTCTGCAATACCTTTTTATAATCCTTAGGAAACACTTTTACAAAATTGCGTAACTGGTTATCGAAGTCGCCCAGAATAAAGGATGCTACTTTGCTACCCGTAGTGCTTACATGCTCTTCCAGTAAGGCTTTCAGTGCATCTTTATCGCTGTCGTCTTCCAAGGGATCGAGGTCTATCATTTCCATATTGCAATGGTTGGCAAAGGTTTCTTTTACATCATACACATAAGCAATACCGCCGCTCATGCCTGCGGCAAAGTAGCAAGTAATCCTTTTCGGCCCTTTGCACTAACGCCTTCACAAAAAAAAATTTGAAAATTTTGAAATAAATTTGTTTTATACCCCCCCCCCCCCCTAATTTTATACTTTAGGATTTGTACTTTCTTTCTATACCACTTATTTACATTTAAAAATCCCTTTAACTATGAAAAAATTGATTTCCTTTATATGTGTATTCCTGGCAGCTCAATTAGTTATTGCCCAAACTTGTGGTACATCTTGCCAAACTGGCACAAGTGGTGGGGTTACTTTTGCAACCGGATATGGTTGGACTCAGCCTGACGGCACAACTTGTGGCAGAGACTGGCTTGCTTCCCATAGCGGCACCCAAATTCATTATGCAGATGCAGTTGGTGGCGGCGGAGCAGTAGTGGTGGTAGATAACGGAACATGTGCTGTAAGTGATATTGCTTGTTGAGGCAATTCTACGTGGAACTATATTATTAAAAATTAAAATTAATCTAATGAAAAAATACATTGTACCATATTTGGCATTGATAACGATACTTATTAGTTGTGATAAAGCAAAAGAACCCAAACAAAAAGTGGGTGCTACAAAAAAATCATATTTTGTAACCAACAAAATGGGTTACCAAAATCAATTACCGCTTTATACTGCTATAGCAGCTAATAGCAACACAGATTTTAGTATCAACAATAAAATAGGTGAAAAAATTGCTGACCAATCGCTTAACTATGAAGTTTTCGAAAAAATGCTTACTCCGCAATTGAACATTGCTGACAAGCAATATTTGATATATATTATTCTTGCAAAAAAAGACTTTATTGGGTACGTTAATGCTAATAAAAACTCTGAAACGGCGGTAAAAAAATTGCAAGATTATATTACTACTCTTATAGATAGCAAATACATCGGATATTGTGTACTTTATAATGCACTTAAAGCCTTACCTGAGGATCTGCATCCGTTTGCTTCTGAAAAATTTGCTGCTATTACAGCTTACTCTCAAAACGATGAGATCAGCCTGGCCATGGCTCGGAACAGTAACATTGCAATCGGCAATTCCTCCGAAAAGCAAATCATTATACAATCAAAGTTTAAAGAAAACCTGGTTTATTTGGAACGTATAAAATCTGAATTACAGTAGGTAGTTAGAGAATAAAAAAACAAAGAGGTGTCTCAAAATTTGAGATACCTCTTTGTTTTTTATATGGCGGCAGAGACTATACACCATTTCCGCAAAATCTTTTACTATGACATACCTTTATATCCTTTGGAAACACTTTTACAAAATTGCGTAACTGTTTATCAAAGTCACCCAGAATAAAGGATGCTACTTTCTATCCGGTTGTGCTTAGATACTCTTTCAACAAAGGTTCTTATAGTGAGTTAAGTTTTGATTGTGCCTTTCACAAACACCTGCCTGCGGCCTAAAATGGCCAGCAGTTTTGCATTGTGGATGTCCAGAAGCTTTTTCATAACATGCGTTTCGAATTCTCTTCCTATCATAAAGCAAAATTATTAACCGCTGAAAGTTGCCTGAAATTATAGATTCAGCAAGTATCAAACCAATCTTTAACCAATTGGCACACCAATACTAAAGGCAACCATTATCACGGTTGCCTTTAGCAGTAAATAAAAATATTGTAATCAACTTTACACCTTCTCTGCCACCCTTTTGCTCTGCAATACCTTTTTATAATCCTTAGGAAACACTTTTACAAAATTGCGTAACTGGTTATCGAAGTCGCCCAAAATAAAAGATGCCACTTTGCTGCCGGTAGTGCTCACATGCGCTTCCAGCAAGGCTTTCAGTGCATCTTTATCGCTGTCGTCTTCCAGGGGATCGAGGTCTATCATTTCCATATTGCAATGGTTGGCAAAGGTTTCTTTTACGTCGTACACGTAAGCAATACCACCACTCATGCCTGCGGCAAAGTTTCGGCCGGTAGCCCCGAGAATCACCACAGTTCCGCCGGTCATGTATTCGCAACCATGGTCGCCGGTACCTTCTACTACGGCTGTGGCACCACTGTTACGAACTGCAAAGCGTTCGCCTGCTTTTCCCCGAACAAATATTTTGCCGGAGGTGGCACCATACAAAGCCACATTGCCCACAATAATATTTTCTTCAGGTACAAACGTAGCTGTACGGTCGGGGTACAGCACCAAATTAGCACCGCTCAATCCTTTGCCAAAGTAATCGTTGGCTTCGCCTTCCAGTTCCAGGGTTACGCCTTTGGTGTTAAACGCTCCAAAACTTTGCCCGGCACTGCCCCGGAATTTTAAACAGATGGTATCTTCCGGAAGGCCGTGTTGCTTGTACTTTTTGGTAATCTCATTGCTCAGTAGCGTTCCGGTTGCCCGGTCGGTATTAATAATTTTAAATTCGGCCACTACTTTTTCCTGATTATCAATTGCAGGTTTGGCGGCTTCCAGTATTTTCCAATCCAGAATATCCTGCATCATGTGGTCTTGCTCTTCTGTATGGTACAGGCCGGCTTCGGCACCATCTGCTTGTTTGTATAGCACAGAAGAAAGATCCAGTTTAGAATATTTCCAATGATCAATATTATCTCTTGTAGTTAGGCAATCTACCTGACCCACCATTTCGTTAATGGTTCGAAAACCAAGTTCGGCCATTATCTCTCTCAGTTCCTGAGTAAGGTATTTAAACAGGTTTACAACATGATCAGCATTACCAGTAAAGCGTTTCCGCAGTTCGGGATCTTGTGTGGCCACGCCAACCGGGCAAGTGTTCAGGTGGCATTTACGCATCATAATACAGCCTTCGGTTACAAGGGCAGCGGTGGCTACGCCCCATTCTTCGGCACCTAATAATGTAGCAATGGCTATATCACGGCCGGTTTTTAGCTGTCCATCGGTTTGTAACACCACACGGCTGCGGAGTTTGTTTTTTACCAATGTTTGGTGGGCCTCGGCAAGGCCAAGCTCCCATGGTAAACCGGCATGTTTTATAGAACTAATGGGCGAAGCCCCTGTTCCACCATCGTTACCGGAAATTAGTACCACATCGGCTTTGGCCTTGGTTACGCCTGCGGCAATGGTACCTACCCCAGCCTTACTTACCAGTTTTACATTGATACGTGCAGCACGGTTGGCATTTTTTAAATCAAAAATGAGCTGTGCCAAATCTTCGATAGAATAAATATCGTGGTGCGGCGGTGGCGATATTAAACCCACACCGGGTGTAGAGTGGCGAACTTTTCCTATCCAATCGTCCACTTTGTGGCCGGGTAGTTGTCCGCCTTCGCCTGGCTTGGCGCCTTGTGCCATTTTTATCTGCAGTTCGTCTGCGTTGGTAAGGTAGTAGGCTGTAACACCAAACCTGGCCGAAGCCACTTGTTTAATGGCACTCCGCATACTGTCGCCGTTGGCCATTGGCTCAAAACGCATTTCGTCTTCGCCACCTTCGCCGGTATTACTTTTGCCGCCAAGGCGGTTCATGGCAATAGCCAAAGTGCTGTGGGCTTCGTGGCTGATAGAGCCAAAACTCATGGCCCCACTGGCAAACCGTTTGTAAATATTTTCTGCCGGTTCCACTTCGTCAATAGAAATAGGAGGCCGGTTATGGGTGAAATCGAACAGGCTGCGAAGCGTACAGGCTTTTTCACTCTGATCATTTACTAGTTTAGAATACTTTTTAAAAGTGGCATAGTCGCCCATACGGGTGCTGTATTGCAGCAGGTGTATGGTGGCCGGGTTAAACAAATGGAATTCGCCTTTGCGTTTCCATTGGTACAGCCCGCCGGTTCGCAATTGCTTTACGGGTATATTTTTTTGAGAAAACCCAAGGTAGTGTTTGCTCAAAGCCTCCCTTGCTAATTCGTTTAATCCCATACCTTCTATACGGCTGTAAGCACCGGTAAAATAACGATCTACAACAGAACGGTCGATGCCGAGAATTTCAAAAATCTGCGCACCCTGGTACGATTGCAACGTAGAGATACCCATTTTGGAAAACACTTTCAGCAGGCCATCGTTAATGGCTTTAATGTAGTTGTAGCGAAGCTCCTCCCAAGTAAGTGGGCTATCTATTTTACCCGAAGCCTTAAGATTGCGAATAGTGGCCAAAGCCAAATATGGGTTAATGGCTGTGGCGCCAAAACCTATGAGACAGGCAAAATGATGCACTTCCCACACGTCGCCGGCTTCTACCACAATACCTACACTGCCACGCAAGCCTTTTCTTATTAAATGATGGTGTACCGCAGCCACCGCCAATAAAGAGGGTATGGAAGCATGTTCGCTATCGATGGCACGGTCGGTTAAAATGATTACTTCAAAACCATCGTGTACCGCATCTACGGCATAGCGGCAAAGGCGTTCTATGCCTCTTTCCATGGCACCAGGTTTGCCATCGGCAAAGAAGTAAGTCTGTAAGGTTTTTGCCTGAAAAATACCAGTATCTATACTGCGGAGTTTTTCCAGCTCTTTACTGGTAAGTATGGGCTGTTTTAGGGCCACACAATGGCAATGTTTTGGGTCTTCATCCAGCAAATTGCCGTTATTACCTACAAAGGTAGAAAGGCTCATTACCAATCTTTCCCTGATAGGATCGATAGGCGGATTGGTAACCTGAGCAAACAGTTGCTTAAAATAACTGCTTAAATGCTGCGGCTGATCGCTGAGAATGGCAAGCGGCACATCGGTACCCATGGAGCCAATTGGCTCTTTGCCATCCATAGCCATGGGCTTAATAATGGTTTCAATATCTTCTGTACTGTAACCAAATGCCTGCTGGTATTTAAACACCGATTCTTCGCTAAGGTGGGTAAAAGAAACACGGGGTTCTTCCAGTTCCTCCAGCCTTATTTTGTATTGGTTAAGATAATCTGCATAAGGCTTTTGGCTGCAAATAGATTGCTTCAAATCGTCGTCGCTTGTAATGCAGCCTTTCTCCATATCTACCACAAACATTTTGCCGGGGTGCAGTCTGCCTTTCTTAATTATATTGTCTTGTGATACTGGTAATACACCGGCTTCCGAAGCCATAATTACCCTGTCATCTTTGGTAACTATGTACCGCGATGGGCGAAGGCCGTTTCTATCAAGCGTAGCGCCAATCATTTTACCATCTGTAAAAGAAATAGAGGCCGGGCCATCCCAAGGTTCCATAATAGAAGCATGGTATTCGTAAAATGCTTTTTTAACCGGATCCATGTCTTTGTCGCCGTCCCATGCTTCGGGTATCAGCATCATCATTACATGTGGCAGGCTGCGGCCAGTCATGGTAAGCAGCTCTATCATATTATCCAAACAGGCCGAGTCGCTCTGCGATGGAAAAATGATTGGCAGCAACATATCCATTTCTTCTTTACTAAAATATGTAGATGTAAAGCCGCTTTCGCATGCTTTTAGCCAGTTAAGATTTCCCTGTAGTGTATTTATTTCTCCGTTGTGGGCTATATAGCGGAATGGCTGTGCCAGTTTCCAGCTAGGAAAAGTATTGGTGGCAAAACGGCTATGCACCAGGCCAAAAGCGGATACCATTCGATCGTCGCTCAAATCGGGGAAGTAGCCACGAACCTGCGTACTTGTTAGCTGCCCTTTGTAAATAATGGTTTTAGAAGAAAGTGACGCCAGATAAAACCCTACCGCATCTTTTTTAACCGTATTGTTTACCGTATGCGTAGCGTAATTACGCAGTACATATAGTTTTCTTTCAAATTCATCTTGCGTGGCAATATGATCGGGACAGCCAATAATAACCTGTTCAATTTCAGGCTCTACGCTTAAAGCAGTAACGCCAATATCGGTTGGGTTTACAGGTACTTTACGGTAAGCCAGCACAGTTAGTCCCAGCTTTTTGGCGGTCCGGTTAAAAATTTCCCGACACTCTTCTCTTTGCTGTACGGTTTTAGGAAAAAAGACCATACCCACACCGTACCTGCCAAATGCAGGTAAATGAATACCGAGTTTAATGGCTTCATCAAAGAAAAATTCGTGGGGTATTTGCAGCATAATACCGGCTCCGTCGCCGGTATTGTTTTCGCAACCACAAGCGCCCCTATGCTCCATATTTTCTAAAATAGTGAGAGCATCCCAAATGTGTTGGTGGCTTTTACGGCCTTTAATATTCGCCACAAAACCAATGCCACAGGCATCATGTTCATACTCCGGGCGGTAAAGGCCTTCGGTTATTTCATCGTTTCTTTTCATCAAACAACAAATTTTTTTTTTAGTTGAAGGCAGGCTATCGTGGCGGACAAGATATAACACAACGCCCAATTACTATACATTTTTTCAATGTAGCCTTAATTAGTTTAGAAAAATTTCAGAAAAACACAAATAATAATTAAAATATCTCAACGAATGATTTGGAAATATGCAGATTTAAGCAACCATGCTAAAAAAGTATGCAACTGATATAATAGAAAGTGGCGGGCAGTTTTTTTTAAATGGAAATTTAAGGCACTCACATATATGACTGTTTTAAAAAAACTTCGAAATAAGGGACTGTATTTCTACGTTCGACCTTTGCCATACGGTACTCAGCATATTACTACCAGCCCGACCTGCGAAAAAGGAAACAAACAACCAGGCAAAGCCCAATAGTAAACAATAGAACCGCCGGATAACCATGTTACCATTCCAGTTCTAATATAAAATTAAAAATTCATTCCATAATAGCCAGCTACCCTTGTACGTGCAGCTGTAATGCCAGCCCAACCTGCAAATTTTTTGCTAACTATGCTTTGCGATATTCAGAACTCCTTACCCCGTGATCTGAAACAGCTTATTATTTGCAGTCTAAAAAGTCGGATAGTAGCGGCCAGTTGAACGGAGTACCGTAATGCTACGGG
>JAYUOV010000345.1:0-7374 GCA_043760535.1 Chitinophagaceae bacterium | reverse complement strand
GACATTAATCCGAGGGGCGTTCCGGTCGGCTACGCCTCCCTACACGCCCCTCGGATTAATGTGTAGGATGAACTGGAAACAAACATATAAGGGCTTGGCTGGGTGTGCATGCTTGTTCCCTGGACGTTGCCCAGGGCTATTATGTTCCGCCCTTTCAGGGCCTAATGCCGGGTTTTTATTGTCATTTTCAAAGTTCCTTGGACGTTGCCCAGGGCTATTATGTTCCGCCCTTTCAGGACCTAATGCCGGGTTTTTATTGTCATTTTCAAAGAACTTAAAATCGCATTTACTTGCTTTCCCCGCCTGCCCAGATGACTATCGATGGCTGATTGCGGTGGTGCCTCAGCCCCAGACGAACCGGATTTATAATCCTACCGATTTATTTTAGCAGCCACATTGAACGACAAATCCCCAATCCCTAACTCCCCAACTCCAACTGAATCTTTACCAATTCGTAATACTCCCCTCTTAAAGCCGTAAGCGTTTGGTGTGTTCCCGTTTCAGTAATCCGGCCATTATTCAGCACTATAATCTGGTCGGCATGTTTTACGGTACTTAGGCGGTGTGCTACTACCACCGTGGTTTTACCTTTAAAAAATTCGTTCAGGTTATTTATAATGATGGATTCGTTCGTAGCATCCAAAGCATTGGTAGCTTCATCAAAAAAAACCATGTCGGGATTTTTATATACCGCCCTTGCTATCATCAGCCGTTGCTTTTGGCCACCGCTTACACCGGTACCTTCGGCACCTATTTTAGTATAGTAACCAAGCGGAAGACTTTCTATAAATGGTAAAATATTGGCAACTGTGGCAGCATGTTTTAGTTGTTCCATATTCGGTCGTTCATCTGCTACGGCTATGTTTTGGGCTATGCTGTCGCTAAATACAAAGCTTTCCTGCATTACCACGCCGCAATGGGTGCGCAGGCTTCTATGGCTGATATTTTCTATATTATTACCACCCAGCTTTATTTCGCCTTGTTGTGGTTTGTAAAACCTCAGTAGCAGTTTTAGTAAAGTAGTTTTACCACTACCACTTGCCCCCACAATAGCGGTCACTTTGCCATCGGGAATGGTACAATTAATTCCATTTAGAACAGGTTCGTTACCAGCACCAGGATAGGTAAACAAAACATTCGTAAAAGTGAACGTTTTATCATCAAGCAAAAGAGACGACAAAGCCCCACCCAAAGCCCCCCTGCCCCCCGAAGCCTCCCTGCCCTCCAAAGGAGGATTCTGAAAACCGTGCTTCTTTCTATTGGCACCTGAATTGTTCCGGTCTAAAGCCCCTCCACCGGAGGGGTTTGGGGAGGCTTCCTCATCTTCCAACGCATGTATTTCATTTAGCCTGTCCAGACTTATTTTGGCCAGTTGCCAGCTTTGTACAAAGCCTATCATTTGTTCTATCGGGCTGTTAAGCTGACCTATGATGTATTGTATAGCCAGCATTTCGCCCAGGCTTAAGTTACCCGTTACTACCGCCTGTGCTGCCAAAAATGTAATGAAGATATTTTTGCCTTAGTTAATAAAAAATGCACCTGTTTGCTGCCATTTGCTTAATGCCAGATTTTTGATGCCCAGTTTAAAAGTTTTCGCCTGCAGCCGTTCACACTCCCAGCGTTTGGGTGTTTCGCAGCCGTGGAGTTTTATCTCCGTCATGCCCTGTATCAGTTGTATGGTTTTACTTTGTTCGGCACTTGTTATATCAAACTGCCGGTAGTCCAGTTGCTTTCTTCGTTTAAGAAAAATAATAATCCATAAAGTATATAGTATGCTGGCCAGTACAAATACACCAAAAATGGTGAGGTTATACCGGGCCAATACAACAGAAAACACCACCAGATTAAACAGGCTAAATAAAGTACTGAGCGATGTGCCGGTCAAAAAACTCTGTATCCGGCTATGGTCGTTCATCCGCTGTAAAATGTCACCGGTTTTTTTACTGTCGAAATAGTTCAGCGGCAGCTTCATTAGCTTTATTAAAAAATCGGTTAGGATGCTGATATTAATTCGGCTGCTGATATGGTACAAAAGCCAGCTACGGATAAAATCTACCATTAACCGCCCGGTAAATAGTGCCAATTGGGCAAACAGGATGATGTATAAAAAAGGCAGGTTATTGGTACTGATGCCCGTATCCACAATACTCTTGGTTAAAAAAGGCAATACCAGTTGCAACAAGCTGCCTAACATTACGCCCAACATTAATTGGAGTAGTAATTTTTTGTATGGATACAGGTATTTAACCACAGAGCCAAAGCCTTTGGTGCCAGTTTCGGTAAAAGCATCATCAAATTCGGAGTTGTAAAAGGCGGGGGTGGGTTCGAGGAGAAGGGCAATACCTAATGCCTCCCTGCCCTCAAATGCCTCCCTGCCCTCCAAAGAAGGGTTCTGAGAACCGTGCCTATTCGAATGAGTCCCAAAAGTATTCGGGTCTAAAGCCCATCCTTCGGAGGGGTTTGGGGAGGCTGAGGGGCTTGGGAAGGCTTTTTGGGAGGCTGCACTTAACCACCTTTTACCAAACTCATTCTCTGATAAGTTAACCAACCCCACCGCAGGATCTGCCAAATAATAAATACCACGCCTAATTTTATACAGCACCACAAAATGCTGTTGGCTCCAATGCAGTACACATGGCAGTTTGGCATCGGTTTGCAATTGTGCCAAACTTAACTGTACGCCTTGTGTACGAAAGCCAATAGCCTCGGCGGCATCTGCTATGCCCAATAAGTTTACACCTTCTTTACCAATACCGCTATGTTGCCTTAAAGCATCTATGGCAATGCTTTTGCCATAATGCTTTGCTATCATCCGCAGGCAGGTAGGGCCGCAGTCCATTTGGTCTTGCTGGCGGTAGGTGGGGAAAGTGGGCATTTATTTTTGAAACAGTTTTGGGTTTTATATTAATTTTGAAGCAAACAAGCATCATGACTTATATCAGCATCGATACCAGCAATACACAATCGAAAAGTTTTTTGGCCTATGTAGAAACCTTGCCCTTTGTAACGGTGATAAAAGAACCCAATAAGGATACAATTAAGGCCATGGAAGCGGCAAAAGCAGGAAAGGTTACCCGGCACAAAACTGCTACATCGCTTATAGCATTTTTAAACAAGTGAGCCCGTGTACCAACTAACTACCACAAAACAATTTGAAAAAGATTATAAACTGTGCAAAAAGCGTGGTTTGGATATGATTTTGATCCATACTGTATTGGAAAAACCCGAAGTGGCAGGCTCATTAGCCGCCAGGTACAAAACCCATTCCTTAAAAGGGCAGTATGCCTGTTTCTTAGAATGCCATATACAAGGCGATTGGTTATTGGTGTGGTTACAAAATGATACAGCCAAAGAAATAACATTAATAAGTACAGGCACACATAGCGACCTTTTTTAGAAAAATCACTGGCTTCGGCAGCCTCAACTATTAAGTTTACACCCTCTTTACCAATACCGCTATGTCGCCTTAAAGTATCAATAGCTATCCCTTTGCCATAATATTTGGCAATCATCCGCAGGCAGGTGGGGCCGCAATCCATTTGGTCTTGCTGGCGGTAAGTTGGGAAAGTGGGCATTTATTTCGAAAAGGGGTTTGCGTTTAATTTGATATGCATTATTTATTGAGTGTGTGGGGTTTAAAATTGTTGGAAACGCAGGTATTAAAAACCCATCATGAACAGAAACTATATTTAAAAAAGGTTTGTTTATCGGCAGCGGACGCTGCTATTATTGTAGGTCCAAGCGGACGCTTGAACCATAAAACTGTGCTGCTTTCTGAAACCTTTACTCTATTACTATCTGGCACCAAACAGGAGTATAAACGGTCGTTTGAAGCAGAAACCTGGCTACCTTATGAAACCTTTACTCAAATACAACTCGGCACAAAACATGCATTAAATATTACTTACCAATTAATGAGAGATTATTTATAATGCTATATGCACTTTCTATTCCAAGGCTTGTTGCATTTGAACTAGCAATCTTAAAGTTCTTGTCAATAATAATGATGCGAGGAATGGAAGTAACATTATAATCAGTTAATAAATTCCTGTCAATTATAAACTCATTTTTAAATTCAGATATTTTACTAATATAACTTAGCCACTTATTTTTATCGTTATCGATAGATAGTGACAAAAAAAACACATCGGGATTTCTTTTAAACCTTTCTAATAATTCATCAAAGTGGGGTTTACTTTCAATGCAAGGCCCACACCAAGTTGCCCATAAATCTAAATAAATGACCTTACCTCGATAATCTGATAGTTTTACTTTCTCATTTTTGTAGTTAACAAACTCTATATCCCTTGCAACATCTCCATTATTCAACTTAGTTAAATTGTCAATCGTCTCAAATAATGCATCCCTATATTCTACAGTTTTAAGAGCGGACACATTATTTACCAAATTTTTGATTTCAGCCTTATTTTCTAAGGCCAATGCTCTTCGTTTTATATCTTTCCCAATTTTCCATTCTTGTATTTTACAAGGAATCTCAACAGGTTGAGTTTGCTTTGCTATAATTGTTTGAACAACATTTCTATATACTTCGATTTTCAAGAATTCACTTTTCAGTAGCCCTATTGAATAATATTTTAAATACTTTTCAATCTGCGATTGAATATCATTTCTTAGCTGTGGCAGGCTATCTTTTGGGGTTTTGTGTACAAACGGGTAATAGATTAAAATTCCAAGAAAGCTATTTATCACATCAGATTTTATCCTAACGTTTTCAAGCCTGAAAAACTCTTTATCTACCTTACTTCTGATTTTCTTAAGTTGACTTGTCCTTCTTTGAGACTTCCAAATAATAGAATTAATAGTCTCTTCAATACTATTTTTTATTCCATCTTCCCCATCAAGAAATGAAGACATTTTTGGATAGGGTGTATTTTTTAGATAACTATTCTCAACATAATGACTTCCCTTAAATGTGGATTTTTCTGGACTATTAAAATCAATTTTAGTTTTAATTATATCACCTGGATGTAGGTATAATATATTTCTTCCTATTCTGAAATAATTCGCTTGTGCTAAACTAAATTTAATCTTGAAAAAGCTATTACTGTCAGGTATAAATATTCTAGTAGCTTGAGGTAGAGAAAGGTCATTGAATTCAGACTTATCTTCAACCGTAATGGAATTATTTAAATTAACAACAGATCCTGAAATTTCTACAAAAGCCTCTTTTTGAGATAAGGCTTTTGTATGTCCACAATATTGAACGAGCAAAAAAAAGAAAATCAATTTACTTACAAATGAATTTTTCATATTTTACAATTAAATTTTAAAAAATCCCCTCTTTTAAAGGGGATTTTATTTGATTTGATTACTAACATCAATATCTAAAACAGGATAACACAGTTTTACCCATACAATCTCCGGATGCACACTTTCTATCAACTGGGCAGTCGGCAGTTGTTGTACAAGTATTGCTACATTCAATAATACCATCACCTTCGCCCAAATCCTCTTGGGTAACTACTCCACCAATTAACTTTTTCATCTCTTCTTTACTTAACATTTTCATAATCATTTACCACAGTTTATAATCTTAAAACGTGGCTAAAAACTCTTGTTTGGTTATTTTGCACCGGGTTTGGGTAGCAGGTACCGGCATCATGCACCTGTGTTTTGCGCAAAACTATTTTGTAGGCACGGGCCTGTTATTCATATCCATATTTGCGTTTATTTTATTGCTATACTTGACCTTATAGGGCTGTAATCTATTTTGTCTTAATAGCGGCATTTTGGGTAGTTGGGCAACTACTTTTCAAATAGTTCTCTAAGCTTTTTTTCAAGCCCCCTGTCATCATCTCCAACCTGACGGTAAATGATGATACCATTTTTATCGATTAGGATTTTGTCTGGTATTGGTTGCACAGCATATAGTTTTCCTATATCATTAACGGTGCCTACACCTTGTAACACATGCTTCCAGGCTCCAGTCCCGTCTGTTTCTATTGCCTTTAACCAAGCTTGCCTTCTGGTATCATCATTTGCAATCCCAATGATTTCAAAGCCTTTATTATGATATGCGTTGTACCATTTTATCAAGTTAGGCGAACCTTTTCGACATGGAACGCACCAGGATGCCCAAAAATCCAGTAAAATAACCTTATTTCCATTGTATTCTGATAGTTCTATTTTGCTATCATACATATCTTTTGTAATAAAATTATTAGCCTTTTTTCCCAAAGTCCAACCTTTTTTTAGCTCTATTTCTTTTTCCACCATCAGGCCATACCTACTTTTTCTTATTTTACTACTAAATCGCCTAAATACAGGTTGAAGACTTTCTACCGACATGTTTACAACTAAATTTTGTAACAAAAATGGAGCGATGTATTCATTTCTGTGCTTCAACACAAAAGCGAGTGTAAAGCTATCGTAGGCAGCTGATGCTGAAATTAATATTAGGTTCAGGCTATCAACACTCCCTTTTAACACCTTTTTTGATGTGTCAGCTATATAAAGCGCTTTCATTTGAATAAGGCTTTTATCAATTAGAGCATACCGTTCTTTTAATGTATATAAAGCGTTATAATATAAATTAAATAAATTCTGTGATTTAGATTTAGTAAATACTGCTTTATTGTCATCATCCTGAGTCAGCTCTACTTCTAATTCACCTGGATCTAATAAAAAACTGATAAAATTTACCTGATTATTATTGACAATCTTTTTCCTTCCATAAATAGTGGCGTATGAAAGTTGACTAATTTTTCCAGTAAATTCAAACCTGCCATTTTTCAAAATAGTAGTATCGTAAATCCTTTTATTATGCAGATCCAAATATTGAAGATAGATTACCCCTGTATCTCTTCCTTTTACAATTCCATTTATAATAAAATCTCTACCATTATTTTGCGAGTAAAGATTTTGAAAAAAGAACTGAGCTAGATAAAATAGTACTAATTGTTTTTTCATAATCTAAAATTTTACATGTACTATTTATTCAAAAAAACTTCACTATGCAATTTTTAGGCATAGTGAAGCAAATAAATAATGGCTTTTTACATTTTATTCAAAAAATCATGGCCATTGACACATTTTATCTTGTCCAGAGCCAGAACCTGTTCCATTACCAGCATCCCCACAAGAACCACAATTTCCAGAACACTTTCCTTCTCCAGCAGAACCTTTACCGCAGTAAACATTACACATTGAACTCCCATCTCCCAAATCTTCCGTTTCTACAACCCCGCCAATTAACATTTTCATAATCATTTACCACAGTTTGTAATCTTAAAACGTGGCCAAAAACTTTTGTTGGGTTATCTTGCACCGGGTTTGGGTAGCAGGTACCGGCATCATACACCTGTGTTTTGCGCAAAACTATTTTGTAGGCACGGGCCTGTTATTCATATCCAT
>JAYUOV010000344.1:0-2621 GCA_043760535.1 Chitinophagaceae bacterium | reverse complement strand
CTGATTAACGGCAAGCAAACCATCACCCCAAGCGATAAAGAAGGGCAGCGTTCTGTACCAGCCGTTTTCATCATCAAACAAAAAAAGTAGGTTGTATTTTCAAAGCATTGAAATCCATTGTTACAAAATGGGCCGTACCTACGGCTCTAGTATTTTACACATACCGTTTATGGTAGTTAATGGGTTGCCTTAATGTAATGCCCACGTTGAGTTTCGGGTAATGCATAAATGCCCTGTCGAAATAAAAATAGCCACCTAAATGCAGCCTGAAAACGGGCGTACATTTTGAGTGTTTTTATAGGCAGCATCTATTTTGGTATCCAAACTAAGCGGTGAAGTATGCCAGGCGATATTATCGGTAATAAATAGGATGTATGCTCTTTTAAAAAATCAGAAATCCATTTCTACTTCCCCCACTACAAATACACTTCCGCAAACAATAATCAGGTCGTCTTTCGATGAGTCCTTTATAGCTTCTTTTATGGCTTCGTTCACATCGTCGTATGCATTTCCCATCAAACCAAAAGAAGCAGCTTTTTCCATAAAATCCTTTGCCGGCACGGCTCTTGGTATATGGGCATTGGTAAAATAAAACTGGAATTCGCTGCTAAACAGTTGCAACACTTTATCTACTTCCTTATCTTTTACCATACCAATTACAATCTTTACTGCCGAAGGCTGAATACCTATTGAAGCTATTTGATGCATGATTTGTTTTACACCATCTTCATTATGCCCTACATCTAAAATCACAAAAGGGTTTTCATGAATCAGTTCCCAGCGGCCATGCAAACCGGTTATTTTTTTTACCTGCGATAAAGCTCTTTGAACAGTTTCGGTAGTGAGGTTGTAGCCTTTTTCGTACAGCACATCAACAGCCGTTAATACGGTGCGAATATTTTTTTGCTGATAAATGCCGGGCAAATCGCAACTGATTGCTATTATCTTTTTGTTATGATTTGAAAAAGTGCATGCAAGCATTTTTACTGTTAGTGCTGTATTTTTTATAGTATAGGCATCTTCTGAAAATACAATGGGTGCATAATCTTTAGTCGCTTTAGCTTCGAAAACTGGTTTTGTTTCTGGCAAAGTTTCCCCAACCACCACCGAAATATTGCGTTTGATAATACCTGCTTTTTCACCAGCAATTTTTTCCAAAGTATCGCCAAGCAGGTTCATGTGGTCCCACCCAATATTGGTAATAATGCTTAATTCCGGGGTGATGATGTTGGTACTATCGAGCCTGCCGCCGAGGCCTGTTTCTATAATGGCAATATCCACTTGCTGCTTCTTAAAATACTCAAAGGCCATCACCACGGTCAGCTCAAAAAAGCTGGGTTCTATTTCATGTATCAAAGCCCTTGATTTTTTTACAAAATCAATAACAAACTGCTCTTCAATCCATTCGCCATTGATTTTAATCCGTTCCCTAAAATCTTTCAGGTGTGGCGAAGTATATAGCCCGGTTTTATAACCCGCCGTTTGAAAGATAGCCGCCAACATGTGGCTGGTACTGCCTTTGCCATTTGTTCCGGCAATATGGATGCTCTTAAATTTCTTTTCGGGATGATCAAAAGCCTGGCACAATGCAATGGTATTGTGCAGGTCTTTTTTGTAGGCCGCCACACCAATACGGGTAAACATGGGCAACTGTGCGTAAAGAAATTCGATGGTTTCGGTATAAGTCATAGCGGGCCGTAAATGTAAAATGCAAAACCGTATGGTTTTGCATTTTATTTACTGAAGTGGTCATTAAAATGATTTGTCATTTAGGTCATTCATTTTAAAAAATCACAGTATTCAATAACCTAATGGTTCAATGACTAATGACTTAATTCACCTTAAACATAATCATAATGTTCACGATGCTTTCTTCGCTACCGCCAGAAAACTGTATATCCCGGCTGGCAAGGCGTTGTTTAATAATGCTTGTGTATTGGCTTTCGTTAATGCCTTTTGTAACCCTTATAAAACTGCCGGTTCCGTTTTCGTCCACCTTTATATCTATATACAGCGTAGCGCTTCTGGTAAATTCCCCTTCAAGCCTTGTGGCTCTTACTACGCTACGGTTACCCCGTACAACTGTAACGCCACCTTTGCCTGTACCGCCTGTTCCATCATATTTATCGCTATTCGGGTCTCCGTTAATCTTTCCCTGATTTCCTTTACCTCCATTAATTCCCTGATTTTTTACGCCATTAAAATCATCTTGATTATTACCACCAGGGCCTTTAGCACCGCTATTAGCTGGCATTATTGTTTTGGGTTTTTGTTGCACCGGTGCAGGTGTGGCCTTGGTTTCAACAGGCTTTACCACGGGCGGGTTATTATTGGGTTTGATGTTTGGCTTTGGCCTTTCCACCGGTTTTACAATAGCTGGTTCTGGGTCGTTCTCGTCGGGTTCTTCATTAATTTCTTCTGCTATCGGCTGTGCATCAGGCGGGGTGGCAGCTATTTGTTCGGCTAATTGTGGTGCTGGTTCGCCGGGGCTTGTAGGTTCTATATCGCCACTGCCAAAATCGCTGTTGCCAAGGTTTACCTCAATGCCCTGATCCAGTATTGGTTCTTCTATTTTGGGAATTTTCCAGCCTATGATTAGCATTAAAAAGAGCAATGCACCA
>JAYUOV010000343.1:0-7386 GCA_043760535.1 Chitinophagaceae bacterium | reverse complement strand
CCTCCAGCCCCCTAAATAACTGGAACGATATTCAAATTGTAAACGAGGGTGTAAATTTGAGATATCATGGGAAAACAATCGAGAAAAAGCGCACAGGAGAAACAACGTATCCTGGAAGAGTCCAAAACTTTAGGATTGGTGGAGACTGCTCGAAAACATGGGTTGAGCTACCAGACTGTAAAGAACTGGCAAGACATTTTTAGTGTTTCTGGCTTTGAAGGTCTGAAATCGGGAGCCTCAAGACTTTCGCCAGAATTAAAACGGCTTCAACTGGAGAACCAAAGACTGAAAGAATTGGTTGCGGACAAGGAGCTGGAATTGAAGATTAAAAATGAGCTTTTAAAAAAAACTGCATTGCACAAACAGAACGCAAAATGATAGCTGTTATGTTTATTAAACAGCAATATCCAGTTCGCAAAGTGCTTCAATATGCCGGTGTTAGCGTCAGCAGTTTTTACTACCAAACAACCAGCGATGCATCTGTAAAAAGAGGTGTAAAGCCAAGCGAATACACACTTACCATTAATGGAGACAAGATACCTAATGACAAAGTGGTTAGCCAGGTGAGGGCATTGTTGGAAAAAGAGTTTGTCGACTATGGTTATCTAAAGGTCACCTACTACCTGCAAGATGAACTGAAGTACCATATCAACCACAAGAAGGTATTTAGGCTAATGCAACTTCATCAGTTGCTTTACCAATCAAAAAAGCTCAGGATAGGCACAAAACAATGGGTTACAAAGCTAGTTCCAGAGCCATCTACAGCGTTTTCGTACTGGGAGTTCGATATAAAGTTCATGTACATACACGGCACCGGAAAAATGGTTCCTTTACTTAGTGTAATTGATGTTTACAGCCGATGGGTATTGGGACACATGTTTCAAGAAAGTATAAAAAAAGATGATGTGAAAAGGTTCTTCGGTCACATCATTGAATCTTATGCCAGTCCACAAAAAGTATACGTACGCTGCGATAATGGATCCCAATTTGAAAGCTCATTAGTAAGGGAATATTTTATAGCCGCTGGAATAGAACAAGAGTTCACAAAGCCAGCAACACCGGAACAAAACGCACACATTGAATCATACCACAGTGTACTAGAAAGAGGCATCTGCAGGAGTTACGAATTTGAACAAACAAGGGATTGTTTCGAAACACTAAACAGATGGCTTAAATTTTACAATTACGAAAGAATACATTCAGGAACCGACTATAAAAGTCCCTATAAAAATCTGAGGCAACAGGGCATAAACGTAGATGAGATATTTAACTGCAATAAACAGCAACAAGGCAATATCTTTATCGGGCTGAATCAAACGGAAGCAAGCTCTGCTGAGGAGCAACTTGTCAGGGATAGTTCAGCCGAATGAAATAAAAAAAGATATCCGAACAAAATTTTTCGCAAGAATTATTTTGTTCGCCGATACCTAAAAAAACCTATTCCAAACCAATCATAAAATTGAAAAGCGTTCCAGTTTATAGGGGGTTGACCCAGTAGCACCTGAAAACACATTAGAAGGCAAACCAACAATCTCATGCAGTTTTGAATTTCTCAATAACAACTCTCTTGTAGGCTGGGTAAAACTTAAATTTAAAAGTGTGTCTGGAATAATAAATCCGAGTAAGCCATCATTTTTCAATAACCTTAGTGCTTGCTCAATAAACAATAAGTAGCTTTCTCCCCGCCAAACTGCTGTGTTATATCTACCCTTAAAATAATCAAGTTCTTCATTTCTAAATAAAGCACCATAAGGCGGATTCCCAATAACAACATCAAAACCACCTTGCAATCCATAAGGAGTTGATGGCTCCTCAACAGTATTTATATATTCTCTCATAGCGTAGTCCAACTCCCGGTTACTCTCCATTGAACTACTGAGGGCCTTCTTTAATTTCTCTGCCGGGGTTGGCTCTTTAATTGGTTTCAGCTTTATATTAAACACTTCAGGAAAGGCCTTTCGCCAATTAAAAGGCTTTATTTTTTTCTCCTCACCAAAGTCTATTTCTCCACCATAAAAATCTGTATCCACCAAACTGTTCCCATCTTTAATATTGCTGTCAAGCGTTGGCAAAACCCTTTCGTTAAACAAGCTAAGCTGCGAGGCAATACTAGCTTCGGTTTCGCCTTCCATACATTTTAAAAGCAGGCTTAGCTTGGTTACTTCCACAGCATTTACATCTATATCCACCCCATAAATATTGTTGAGTAAAATCCGCTTCTTTTCGTTGGTGGTAAGGTTGCCCTCGGGTGTAAGCGGGTTGCCTTTATTGCCTTTAGAAATTTTTCCGTCGCCGGTGTAATGGTTCTTATGCCAGTCGAGTAAATACTGGTAAGCACCAATTAAAAAGCTACCGCTACCACAGGCCGGGTCCACTATTTTAATTTTGCTGACAGCGGCTGGCGTTTTGTTTTCGGTCAGTTTACCTACTGTATTTTTTACTATGTACTCCACCACATACTGCGGCGTGTAATAAACGCCACCTGCTTTTCTCACTTCAGGTTTTTCTTCTATATGGGCACGGTGTGCTTTGTCTATACGTATTACTTTTCCTAAAAACTGCTCGTAAGCACTTCCCAAAATTTCTACCGATAAAACAGAAAATTCATAAGGGCTTTCGGGGTAGTACAATTGGTTGATGATGGTTTTTAAAACCTTGTTATCTACCAAAAGCGTTTTACTTATTTTATCTTTCTTAAAATCAAACAACCCCGAATTGTATTTGTCATCAGCCGCACTAAAAATCCTGAAAAGGTTTTGATAATAAACACCAACCTTCACAGCACTTTGTAGGTTACCATAATGCTCCACACTTCTGTCTTCTGCAATCCGCAAAAAGATAAGCCTGTCGATGGTTTGCCGTA
This sequence comes from Chitinophagaceae bacterium, assembly GCA_043760535.1. Classification (GTDB taxonomy): domain Bacteria; phylum Bacteroidota; class Bacteroidia; order Chitinophagales; family Chitinophagaceae; genus JAZKFT01. The sequence goes on along the minus strand of JAYUOV010000343.1, from coordinate 4,523 downwards.
CTACAAAATTCAACTCATCCTCACCCAATTCTTTATTGGCTTTGGCCATATTCTCGGCCAGTAATGTTCGCCAACTATCCAGCGATTGCAGAAATTCTTTGTCCACCGTGGCTGTTCCTTTTTTGTTCAGGTTGCCTTGTACAAACTTGTCGAAACTGCCTTTTAGTACCTGCTCTTTGCTAAAACTGTCCCACAAAAAATCAAACTCTTTCAGGTAGTCTTTGTAAGTGATGTACTTAATTCTTGCAACGGAAGCCCTGTCTGTGGGATTGGGTTTTTTGGTGCAATCGTAAATGGCAAACTCTTCAAAATCGGTAATAATGCTCACCGCAAGTTTTGCACTCCATCCATACCTGCGAACCTGATAGGCAGGTTGCATATCGTCTTTAACTACCACACTTGGTTTCTTGGCTTCTACAAAAAAAAGCCTTGTGCCGCCCACCAGCCTAAAAGAATAGTCAGGTGCTTTGGTTGCTTTCCCCACTTTTACTTTGTCTTCATGTATTACCTCACGGTATGCTTCGGCATATCCGTTTTGATTGTCTATATCCCAGCCCAATGCTTTAAAAAATGGATCGATAAAATCCCGCCTGGTAAGCGTTTCGTTATAGTCCGGTCTTTTGTAAGATTCGAATTGTTCTCCAAACCTTTCTACTAGTGCAGCAATTTGTTTGTATGCTTCTTCTTTTTGTATCATGCTTATCTGTTGGTGTGTATTTGTTTTCTCTAAAATGAAGATAGTTTTTTAAGCATACATTCTGCTTTAAAGAAATACTGATACCATCAATTAAAAGAAAGTGGAAAATAAATAAGTTTCAGGTTTTCCTCTCCCCAAAAAACAATATTTCTCCCCGCTATCCCATCCCAATCTTCATTCCACTATTTTTGCGGCATACAATAATAAACCAACAGCAATGATAGATGTGATCCTCGGCCTGCAATGGGGCGATGAAGGGAAAGGCAAGATAGTGGACTACTTTGCCCCGCAGTACGACATTATAGCCCGTTTTCAGGGCGGCCCCAATGCTGGGCATACTTTGTATGTAAACGATACCAAAATCGTACTCCATCAAATTCCCTCAGGTATTTTTCATCCGGAAAATATTAACCTGATAGGCAGCGGTGTAGTGTTGGATGCTGTTACATTAAAAAAGGAATGTGACAAAGTGGCTACTTTTGGTGTGGATGTGCGCAAGAACCTATTTATCAGCGAACGTACCCACCTGATACTGCCCAGCCACCGGGCATTGGATAAAGCCAGCGAAATGCAGAAAGGCGAAAGCAAAATTGGCTCCACACTTAAAGGCATTGGCCCAGCTTATATGGATAAAACAGGCAGGAACGGCCTGCGGGTAGGCGATTTAAAAGATAAAAGCTTTACATCTAACTATATTAAGCTTAGGCTGAAACACCAAAAGCTCCTTGATAATTGTAATTTCAACGAAGACATATCTGATTGGGAAGAAGAGTTTTTCGAAGCATTGGAATTTCTTAAAACACTCAACATTGTAAACGGAGAATATTTTATCAACGAAAAAATAAAGCAGGGCAAACGTGTGCTGGCAGAAGGTGCACAGGGCAGTATGCTGGACATAGATTTCGGAACTTTTCCGTTTGTTACAAGCAGCAGTACCATTACCGCTGGTGTATGTAATGGCCTGGGTGTGGCACCGCAACTAATTAAAGATGTAATGGGCGTAACTAAGGCCTATTGCACCCGTGTTGGCGGAGGCCCTTTCCCTACAGAACTTCACGATGAAACTGGCGAAGCTATACGCAAGGCTGGCAGCGAATTTGGAGCTACAACTGGCCGCCCACGCCGCTGTGGCTGGATAGACCTGGTGGCACTGCAATATGCCTGTATGATTAACGGTGTAACCAAACTGATTATGACAAAGGCCGATATTATGGACAGCTTTTCGCCGCTGAATGTGTGTACAGCCTACAACATTAACGGGGTGCAAACTTCGCAGGTGCCTTTTCAAATGACGAGGGCTGCAATAGAACCGGTGTACCAATCTTTCGACGGTTGGTATTGCGATACCACCGAAATAAAAACCGGTGATACGTTGCCTAAAGAAATGTCATCGTATATTGATTTCATCAACAAGTTTGTAGGCGTTCCTGTGTCTTACGTATCTAACGGGCCAGGTAGAGACCAGATTATTACCATGTAAAAGACGCGTAAAAATTATTCTGATTTTTATTTGGTTTAATGGAAAACCTGTAGAAATTTTACACCGCAAATAAGCAATAAAATGGCAGTTAAGAAAGATACCACCAAAAAGGCTGCGGCCGCAAAAACAGCTGATCCCGATTCGGCGCCAAAAGCATCTACCAAAACCAAAAAGCAAATGGAAGATGAGGATGCTGATGATGATTTTGAAGAGGATGAAGCCCCGAAAAAAGGTAAGGCATCATCTAAAAAAGATGATGATGAGGATGATGACAGCGATGTGGAAGTAGCCGATGATTGGGAAAAATCTGAAGACGACGAAGAGTGGGATCCGGATTTTGATGAATTTGATGTACCAAAATCGAAAGGCAAAGCCACAGGTGGCGGCAAAAAGAAAGACGATGCCGAAGAGGACTTTAAAGTAGATGATGAATTTGGCGATCTGTTTGGTGGCGGTAATGATTTTGATGATGATGAGGATGATGATTTCTAAGAATCTAGTATTTAGTACCTAGCATTAAATATTAAGATACATTATACATTAGAAATTGGACAATCCAAAAAACCAGGGTTCAAGTATTAACACTAAGTACTAAATACTTAGTACTATTATAAACATTGATAAGAAAAACTGTTTCTTTTCCCGTTGTTGAATTTCAACAAACAAGATTACAACTGTTGAGTTGGGCTTGCCAATTCAACAGTTTTTCTTTTTTAGATAACCACCAATACACATCGCCACATAATCAGCAGGAATGTTTGGTAGCGGCCGGTAGCCATCAGCACATAGAACGCCCTGCCGGCAAGGCTTTACAGCAGTTACAGTTGTTTATGAATGCCCATCCCGGCCAATGGTTTTTTGGCCATTTGGCCTACGATCTTAAAAACGAAACAGAGCCGCTCCAATCCCAACACCATGACCGTATCGGCTTCGCCGATCTGCATTTTTTTATCCCGGAAATTGTAGTGCAGCTACACGAAAATGAAATGCTCATCGATTCTTTTAACGATGACCATACTGCTATTTTCCATACCATTAATGCCAAAAAAATTCCTAAATACCTACAACAGCGACCAATAACCATACAGGCAGGTTTTACCCGGGAACAATACATTAGCACTATTAATAAATTAAAAGCACATATACTGCGTGGCGATTGCTACGAAGTAAATTTTTGTCAGGAATTTTTTGCGAAAAAAGCAGTGATAGATCCGCTGCATATTTACCGGAAGCTGAGCGATATTTCACCCAATCCTTTTTCGGCATTTTACAGGCAGCAAGATAAATACCTGCTTTGTGCCAGCCCCGAAAGGTACCTGATGAAAAGGGGCAACAGGATTTTATCGCAGCCCATAAAAGGCACTACATCCCGAAAAACGGACGATGCAGAACAGGACGAATTACAAAAAACAGCACTAAGGCAAAGCCCCAAAGAACGCAGCGAAAACGTGATGGTGGTGGACTTGGTAAGGAACGACTTTTCTAAAGTTTGCGAAGAAGCATCGGTGCAGGTGGACGAACTCTTTGGCATTTACACTTACCCGCAGGTACATCAGATGATTTCTACCATTAGCGGACAACTTAGGGATGGCATTTCTTTTTTCGATATTATACAAGCCACCTACCCTATGGGCAGCATGACCGGCGCCCCAAAGCGGCGGGTGATGGAATTGATAGAACAATACGAACAAACCAAACGGGGCCTTTTTAGTGGTGCCGTGGGCTACATAGCTCCAAACGGCGATTTTGATTTTAATGTAGTCATCAGAAGTATTCTTTACAACGAAACCGACCAATGCCTTAGCTATCAGGTAGGCAGTGGCATTACTTTTTATAGTGATGCCGAAAAGGAGTACGAAGAATGTATGCTAAAGGCTGAGGCTATTAAACAGGTGTTGGGGTAATGTATACATAGTCAGGCATTTTCTGTAATTCCTAAATACAATGTCGTTTAGTTAACGAAGCTTGGAAATTGTCAGGTTGAGCTTGTCGAATCCCCTCTAACCAATCTGCAATGAAGATCTACTAGTAGCCCTTCGACAAGCTGCTAATGACAAGTATCCTAAAGCATTGATTATGAATGATTTTAAGATTATGAATTTTGAGGGGTTACGATTTATTGCTAGCCCCAAAGGGGCGAAAGAAATAGCCCAGGGCAACGCCCTGGGTAAGTAAATCATGGAAAATCAAGCCCTGAAAGGGCGGCACAACACCCAGTGGCAATTTAGATTTGTGAGAACGTATGTTTCGCCCTTTCAGTTATACCGTTTAATTCCAAACATTCGGCAAACAATTTTATATGTTTGCTTCGGCAATTGGTGAACCCGTATATACTTCGCTAGAAGC
>JAYUOV010000342.1:0-7406 GCA_043760535.1 Chitinophagaceae bacterium | reverse complement strand
TATTTCGGTGGAACCCAGCGAAAGCCGTGCCCTGATGGAGCGACATTGGCTAACGTTGTAAATCCCGTAGCATTACGGGACTCCGTTCAACTGATTGCTACTATCAGGTATTTAGATTGCGAATCACAGGCGGTTTCAGTTCACGGGGTAAGGAGTTCTGAAATTGTACTCAGCTCGTTTTTTTTTAATAAAATCGCCTCCCTTTTGGGAGGCGATTTTTTGTTTATTACTTAAATCTTCGAGACATCAATTGAGATTTTATCAGTTGAATCTGGCGAACCACTCAACCCATTAACGAATAAACCAATCAACTAACAACATTCATTTCGGCAAAGTACTTATGAAAATACGGTATCGTTTCTATGCCTTTGTAAAAATTAGCAATGTCGTATTTCTCATTGGGGCTGTGCAGGTTATCGCTATCCAATCCAAAACCAAGAAACACCACTTTTACACCCAAAGTTTTTTCAAAAAGAGCAGTAATTGGGATGCTGCCGCCACCACGAACCGGGATGGGGCTTTTGCCAAAAGTTGTTTCAATGGCTTTAGCCGCAGCACGGTAAGGAATGCTATCTACCGGCGTAACATAAGGCTCGCCGCCATGGTGCGGTTTTGCATCTATTTTAATATATGGCGGCGCAATGCTTTTTAAGTGGTTAATCAGTTTTTGCTCTATAATATGGCTGCTTTGATTAGGCACCAGGCGGCAGCTTATTTTGGCAAAAGCCTTACCCGGCAATACCGTTTTAGCACCTTCGCCGGTGTAGCCACCCCACATACCATTTACTTCTAGAGTAGGGCGGATGCCAGTGCGTTCATTGCTGCTATAGCCTTTTTCGCCCCACTCTACTGCTATGCCAAGGTCTTCGTTGAATTCCTTTTGGTCGAAAGGCGCTTTGGCCATTTCAGCCCTTTCGGCTTCGCTACTTTCCTGCACATCATCGTAAAAACCGGGGATGGTAATGTGGTTATTTTCATCGTGTAGGCTAGCAATCATTTTACTTAAAATAGTTAGCGGATTGGCCACTGCACCACCATACACACCACTGTGTAAATCACGGTTAGCGCCGGTAACTTCCACCTCTATATAAGTAAGCCCACGAACGCCCACATCTATGCTTGGGTTTTCGAGACTTATCATGGCAGTGTCGCTAATCAGTATCACATCACATTGTAGCTTATCCACATTTTCATTTACAAAAGTGGCCAGGTTGGGGCTGCCCACTTCTTCTTCTCCTTCTATAATGAATTTTAAATTGGTGGGCAGTTCGCCGCAGGCCTTCATGGTTTCCAAAGCTTTTATGTGCATGTACATCTGTCCTTTATCGTCGCAGGCACCACGAGCATATATTTTACCATCTTTTATCAATGGCTCAAAAGGGCCACTGTTCCATAGTTCTAGCGGGTCGGCCGGCTGCACATCGTAATGGCCGTACACCAAAACAGTAGGTTTGGATGCATCGGTTATTTTTTCGCCATATACAATCGGGTGGCCGGGGGTTGGTATAATCTCTACCATATCTGCCCCGGCGGCCAATAGCTTTTCTTTAATGGTTTGGGCGCATTTTATCATATCGTCTTTGTGTTCGCCCCTAGCACTTACGCTTGGTATCCGCAGTAGTTCCAGCAGTTCGTTCAAGAAACGGTCTTTGTTTTCGTCTTGGTATTCTTTCCAATTCATAACTTAAAAAATTTGAAAATTTAAAGATGAGATTATATGCAACCCTGCCAATGGACAACTGTGCGTAATAGTACAACGAATGTAGGCGTTTGGAGGCAGAGTGCAGGATGGATTTTGTTAATAAACAGTAGTATTTTATGACATCGACATTTGCAACGATCTGTTAAAAAACAAATCATTATTCCACTTCCCTTCTCAAACAAGATGGCATCTATTTACCTTCTCCATTTAGAGAGATTGCCAAAGGTGTACGAGGCTAGAGAAGGTGGTAGAAAACCGGACGAGGCTTAGCAATGGCATCATTTTTATTTAATGTAGTACCCCGAAGGCTTTTGGCCGGCAAGGTTTGTTAAACCAATTTTGTTCGTTGGTCTGGTGCGTTACGCCCTTATTGGTCGTGGTTTAAATAGTAGCCGTTGTTTGTTGGTTACTTACATACAGTAATGTGTCGGGAGAACTAAATATATGATACGGGTGGTCTTGTAGTTGGCTTTTAAACTCTTTTAAATCAACCAACACAGACCCGCCAATAAAAAACATGTAGAATAAATGTTTTAGTACATCGGCATAACTGTAACTCGCTTTTGCGCATCTGCATGCAAGGTAATTGGTTATGAGGCTGTTAAAGTTAAAACGTTCAAAATCTATATTATTGTAAAATGTGGGGTTTTCTACAACTTACTTGTTAGAAATTTATCAAATCGACGTTCATCTATTTAGATGAAACTACGTTATGCTTGTAATCCACACTGGGTGCGGATGCGAGGCTTACATGTTAAAGTAAGTTGCGAATTCAGATAATATTATGCTTCTATTTGCTTTTCCCTTTGCCACCACCGGTAACCTAAAAACCCCATGATGGCAAGCGGCATCATCATTAGGTAAACAATGCCTCCGTTCATACCCTTTCCAGCCTTTTCGCCTTGCTGCATTGACGTTTTGGTGCATATAGAACATTGTGCGTTAGCTGGTTTAGCAGCTGATACCATTACCCAAAAGCTAACAAAAAAAATCCATCTCCACTTTTTCATTTTATTACGTATTTAAAAAACAAATTTACAAATTAATACCCAGCATTAATAACCATTGTAAACGCATTCCGTTCGAAATGTTCTTTAAAAAGCAAAAGCCCCGATTTACTTCGAGGCTATTGTGCTTCGTAAAAATAAATGGCTTTATTCTTAATTCAGTTGCATCAGCAGCCTATTTATTACGAAAAGCTAATACATTCTTGTAGCTCTTTCTCGGTATAAGCCAATCCATATTGCTTTAGCACATCATCTGGCACACCGTTCCATTGGTTGGGTACATTGCCCAAATAACCAACATCTTTTACCCCAATTTCTGAGGTGTAAAAACCGGTAGATACCAAGTTCCGAATCAGGTTAAAGAAAGCAACGCCTTGTTTCATACTTGGTTTGGCCTTATTTGGGTAGGCAATGTCATCCACAATTTCCAGCCGTTGCTTTTCGGAAATACCGGTAAATGGCTTTTCGAAACGGGTAAGCGATTGCATATCTAGCCAGCGTAACCCACCACGCATTGGGGTTTGATGACCGGGCATGTCTTTTACAATAAACTCAATAAAATCGGGCACTTTGGCATCTGTTGCACTGCCGCTTACTTCGTCTTTGGGTATAATAATATCGGCAAGTACAGCTATGGTGGCCATTTCCTCCGGGGTAAAAAACTTTTCTTCACGCAGGTTTTTGTTCACTAGTTTTTCTTCCTCCATCCGATCGGTTTCATCCAAAACAGGGGTGGCGGCTGGCTGTGTTTTTTCGTCGGCAGTTTTACAGGCTTCTATCAGCACTCCAGTAGCGGCCGTGCCTATAATGAGTGCTTTGATGGATTTACGTCTGTCCATTTTAAATGATGTTTTTACTTGCTATATTAAAATCTCAAAACCTGTTACGCCCCTTCAGGGCTTTTATACAAATTAATTCTGCAACCCGGGGCTTCACCCCGGGCTATTTTGTTTCGCCCCTTTGGGGCTACTATTTTTATTGCAACTATACTGGGAAAAGGGTAAAATAGTGAATTAGGAAATCCGCTTTTTTTCTGCAAAGCAGATTAAAAAATTCATGTTTATCCGCTCTTTCCATATCATACGTGTGCTAATTGCGATTCACTAATTTAAACTTCGAGTAGTATAATAGAAAGCTAGATTCAAGTAATAAATGCAACTTTTTAAGTTGTTTAATTTCATAGTAGTACAAAAAAACCGCTAAACCCAATTCGCCAATACCCCCGGCACACAGTTCATAAGGGGGTATTGGCGAATTGTGTCTGGCTATTTCCCTCATATTCAATGATTAAAAAAAGTTGCATTTATTACTTGAACTCACTAAATAAGTTACTTATAAATTCTGCTTTTTCAACTGATCCACAATGTATTCGCTGGCCCGCATGCTTAAAGCCAGTATGGTCCAGGTGATGTTTTTATCGGCCTGCGAAACAAACTGTCCTCCATCTACACAAAACAAATTTTTACAATCATGGGCCTGGCTCCATTTATTAAGTGCCGATGTTTTGGGGTCGTTACCCATCCGAACGGTACCAGCTTCGTGTATGATGTTACCGGGATTGGCAAGGCCATGATCTTTCTCATTTGGATCGTCTCCCCAGGTAATGATGGCACCCATATTGTGCATCATTTCCCTAAAAGTATCCTTCATGTGTTTGGCTTGTTTTATTTCGTAGTCGCTGTTTTTGGTATTAAATCGCAAAACAGGGATGCCGTATTTATCCACCACCTTCGGGTCTATTTCGCAAAAATTGCTTTCCATAGCAATGCTTTCGCCACGGCCTGCCATGCCCACATTGGCACCATATAAATAGCGGTAATCTTCTTTTAACGATGCACCATATCCCCCAGCCTCTTTGGTTTTTCCGTTAATGGGATACTTGCCATTTTGATTTTGCACATCAAACCCAAAACCATAAGCCGGCTGGCTAAAGCCACCCCAGTATTCTATGTGGTAACCACGTGGAAAATCCAGCTTTTTATTATCGAGCCACCACGGCGTGTATACATGCATTCCACCTACGCCATCTTCGTTGTAACGCTTGCGGCCAAAGAGTTGTGGCAGCACACCGCCCATAGCAGCTCCTGTGGAATCGTGTAAATATTTACCTACCACATTACTGCTATTACCCAACCCATTTGGGTGTCGGGTAGAAACAGAGTTAAGCATCAACCTGGCACTTTCACAAGCACTTGCGGCCAATATTACTACACGGCCATCTACCTGATATTCCTGCATATCTATTTTATTTACATACGATATGCCGGTAGCCAATCCATCTTTATTGGTAAGTACTTCCCGTGCCATGGCATTGGTTACAATATCTAGGTTGCCGGTAGCCGCTGCTGGTTTTATTAGCACAGATGACGAAGAAAAATCGGCGTACACTTTACACGCCCGGCCACATTGTTTACAAAAAAAACAGGCACCACGTTCTTTATTGATCTGTTTGGTAAGTATAGAAAGCCGGGAAGGAATAACCGGGATATCCATACCGGCAGCTGATTTTTTAATAAACATTTCATGCAGCCTGGGCTTGGGCGGCGGTAAAAAAATACCATCCGGGTCGTTTTCCAATCCTTCGTTGCTGCCGAATACGCCTATTAGTTCATCTATTTTATCGTAGTAGGGTTTAATGTCTTCGTAACCAATAGGCCAGTCTTCGCCAAGGCCGTCGATGCTTCTGCGTTTAAAATCTTTTGGGCCGAAACGCAGTGAGATTCTGCCCCAGTGGTTGGTACGGCCACCCAGCATCCGGGCCCGCCACCACTCCCAGGTAGTGCCTTCGGCATGTGTGTAGGGTTCGCCATCTATCTCCCAGCCCCAATAGCAGGCATCAAAATCGCCAAAGGGGCGAAACTTTGTACTGGCACCTCGCCGTGGCGAATCCCACGGATTTTTTAATTGAGAAGAATGGATGGCCGGGTCGTAATTAGGGCCGGCTTCCAGCAGGCATACCTTTAATCCGGCTTTTGCCAATACATAGGCAGCCATACCGCCGCCTGCACCAGAACCTACAATAACCGCATCGTACTTTTTCGGCTGCTTTTTTATTTGCAATGTTGCGCCCATATAGCTTCTGTATTAAAAAAATAAAGTTTAAAATTACATCCCGTTTTGAAACTACAATTTAAGGGTAAAATCTTGATTGAAACCAACCATTTACATAAAACACTTAAACCTGCAAACCAAAACACCCCGAAAATATCGGGGTGTTTTAATTAGAAAGTGACTGTTAATTTATTACAGGGCTATTTTAGAAAAAGGAAGGGTATGTAAAATATCATCTGAGCTGCCGGCAGTATGAATCACTTCGTTTAGTTCTTTAATATTGATTGACATTTTGCTTCTGCTACGGGCAATTAGCAGCTTTTCGCAACAGGATGCTTTTTTTACAATACCATTGGACAATACCTGACAACCTGTAGCTGTTATGGCGGCAATGATTAATATTGCCATTAAAGCTCTGTACTTTCTCATAACATTTATTTTAGAATGTAAAAATACTGTCATAAAAAAAATGTACAATCACATAATCATGTGAAAAGAGGAGCATTTAGAAGTTGGCAGTTAGCAAAAATAGAAAGCAGAGAACAAGGAGATGACAACTACCAACTGACTAACTGCTAACTGATTAGTATTGAGGTACCAACTGCCAACTGATTGGCTGCTAACTGAATAAAATTGAGGTGCCAACTGCAAACTGATTAACTGGTAACTTTTTAAACCAGCTTATCCTTAAAAGCCTTAGCCACAGCTTCACTTTTACTATTTACATGTAGCTTCTCATAAATTTTTTTTATATGACTCCTCACTGTGTCTATGGCTATAAACATTTCCGAAGCTATCATTTTATAACTGTAGCCATTTACCAGCAGTTGCAGCACTTCTTTTTCCCTTTCGCTAAGGGCATAATCCACTCCCTTGGTATTATTCATATCGCTAAACATCCGCAGCACTTGCGTGGCAATGCTACTACTCATGGGCGCCCCGCCGCCATTGGCTTCAGTTATATAATCCAGCAGTTTACCAGGTGGTGTTTTTTTAAGTAAATAACCACTTGCCCCGCTTTTAATGGCTTCAAATACATTCTTGTTATCATCAAAAACGGTAAGCATTAAAATCTTTACCTTTTCATTTACTTCACGTATGTTTTTAAGCCCCTGAATACCATTTGTGCCGGGCATATCTATATCCATCAGTATTACATCGGGCTGGTAAATATCCACTTCATCGGGTGCATTGTCGCAGTTTTTAAAAGCGGCTACTACTTCAAATCCGTCGCTGCCATTAATCAGCATCATCAGGCCTTCTCGTAGCTGCGGGTTGTCTTCGTATAACAATACTTTAATCACTAGCTTTTAATTTTTGTGGTACAAATCTACGCCTAACAGCCGCCGCTGCAATAGCATGAATATGTATTTTATAATTATGGTTATTGGGTCAATAGTAATTTATTATTATTATTCCATATTTATTCGGAGCATCAGCTATAGTTCATCCATCGGCACCCGTTACGGGCTATACGCTGCAAGTCCTCGGCCCCGTCTTAAAAGGTTAGCTTCGCTATGCATACAGGTTACGGGGCCTGCGGGCTTTACGCTTCTATCCCTGCTATGCTCCGCTACAGTACATCAATCAGCATTTATCGGCAAGTTTTATAACCAAAAACACTAAACAAGCTAGTACAAAATACT
>JAYUOV010000341.1:0-7420 GCA_043760535.1 Chitinophagaceae bacterium | reverse complement strand
TGTGCAAAAAATAAATTTATTTAGCTCGACATATTTGTTTTGACAACTGCTTAAAATTCAGGCTGGGTAAAGGAATTATTTACTCGCTGAATCGCTGGTAATATACCTGATATACCTGTTCGTTGGGCAATATTTTATCCTGAAAATAATGATAAAGCCATACTTGCAACGGAAATGGGTATTTATGAAACTGACGATATTAATGGAGCTTCCACCATTTGGGTGCGTAATACTTCCTTCCCGTTTGTAAAAACCAATATGTTGCAATATCGCAAAAGCGATGGAACTTTATTGGCAGCAACGCATGGCCGTGGATTATGGACAAGCACTATTCCCTTTACTAACCCTTATGTTCGCTTTGCATCCCCTTATCGTGTTGCAACAGAAGCAACCACCACATCAGGATCAGTATGTCGTAATTACAGGGATTACACAGTGAATATGAATATTGACCAAGCTCCAACAGGTAATGCAAATATTACAGTAAGTGTAGCAGGAGGTTCAACAGCCACGCTGGGAGTAGATTTTGATTTTACTACCAATGGTAATTTTACTACACCTTCCAATGCACTTACATTTGTAAATGGTTCTACCGCATCCCAAACAATTTCAATACGTATTTATAATGATGCGGAAGTAGAAAGTGCAGAGAGTTTTACACTAAATTATTCTGTGGGGGGTAGTACTAATGCACTTGCTGCTCCAAGCAGTACCTCTTATGTTTTTACTTTGAATGATGACGATGTGGCCCCAGTTTCTTCTGGTGCTGGCTCTGCAACTATTGGAAATGGCAGTTTAAGTGGCGGGTACATTCAACCCTTCAGAAGTAATTTCCAAAAAGCAAGAAGCCAATACATTTATCTTGCTTCTGAACTAAGTGCCCTAGGTTTAACGGCAGGTAATATTACTGCATTAGGGTTTAATGTGTTAACCAAAACAAGCACCCAGGCATATAGTGGCTTAACAATTTCCTTAAAAAACACAAGCACTTCCACCTTTGCTACTACAGCCTTTGAAACAAGTACAACCAGCAGTTATTCTCAAAATTATTCAACAGTTGCTGGTTTAAATACTTTAACACTTACTACACCTTTTAATTGGGATGGAACATCCAATGTACTTGTTGAAATATGTTTTGACAATGCCACTGCAACAGGAACAGGTGATTTAGTTTCAACAAGCACTACTCTTGATGCGAAAGGTGTATGGAACAGGGATAACGCAGGTACAGGCTGTAGTTTAGCAGCTGCTTTTAATAGTGCAGGCGGATTTCCTCGTTTAGATATTACTTTTTCTGGAGTTTTATTGGGCAATCCTATTGAATCAACCCTTTCTGCATCCCGATCTGAATTTATAGGGAATAGTGGAATTTATAATTTTTATACGGGGAGTAATATTCTTAGCCGAATCAGTAATGCGTCAGCAAATTTAGGTTGTGTAAGCGCAACTGTTTTTGAAGCAGGAACTACATGGCAAAATTTTCAAGGTGGACAGAGATCCCAAAAAGTAATTGATCTTACACCTACTACTAATGTTGGAGCTTCTTACACCGTGGGTCTATATTTTACTGCCGCAGAGCTTGCAGGTAAAACGCCTTCAAGCCTTAAGATTGCTAAAACTAATGCAGTAACATTAGCTGGGGCTAATATGAGTAATACCGAATTAGTTATACCAACTGTTACTCCTTTTGGATCGGGCTTTTTGTTTACTGGTAATTTTACAGGCTTTTCTAAATTTTTCCTTGCAGATGCTGCTGTAATACTACCTGTTAACCTTCTTACTTTTAGTGGCACCCTCAATAATCAAAATTATTGCTCACTACTCTGGAAAACCAGTATCCAACGTAACCTAAAAGGATTTGAGATAGAACGGAGTTACGATGCGGTAAGTTTTGTTTCTGTTGGCTTTGTTCCAGCCAATCAAAGTAGTTTAAATGAGTATAACTATAATTTTACTGACCCTGCCGCAGCCCAAAGCGTAAACTATTATCGTTTAAAAATGACTGATCAGAATGGCACATACAGGTATAGCCCTATAGTAAAGATTAATTCTGCCCAGTCTTCGAAATTTGTTAAATTACTTATTAACCCAATAACTGATTTCATTTCCATTTCTATAAATAATCCTGTAAGCGAAACGGTAACGGCATCTTTATTTACTAACGCTGGGCAACTGGTTAAAAAGTGGCAATTGGGAACTGTAAACGGTAATATTATTTTACCTTTTGATGGCATCTATTTGGCTAAGGGAAATTATATACTCAGAATTTTAACAAATACAAAAGATGAAAAATTGAAAGTAGTAAAATAGTAAGTTTAGAAATATTTGTCTTTACATAAAATTAAAAAGGGGTAGCTATAAGCTACCCCTTTTTAATTTTTTTCGAGCTATTACACTAGGCAAGTAAATGGATGCGGTTAAAAATGTTGCGAGAATTTGTAACGAGTAAATTCAGATCACCTTACCTATTAACGTAAAAAGTAAAAGATTCGCTAAATGAAAGTGCTGAATAATGCGATAGAGTACAAGAGTTCCGTCAAAACGGAATGTGCCATGCGACGCCAATGCAGCTTAATCAATGCACTTTTGCTGGGTTCATAAATAAAAAAAGCGGCATTCAAAAAGTAAAATGCAACTAATTCTGAATATATATAATGCTCTTCCTTTCAGCTTACAACCTCAAGCCTTCTTGCTTTTAGCTTTCAGCCTCAAGCCTCAAGCCTCATTTTATGGAAAAGAGAACAACTTGCATCTTATGCCCGTGTGTATGGCGAGTGTATTTGGCTAACCAACTAAATTTACTGCTCATGTTTCTCCGTCCTGCCTTTATTTTTACCGCCGTTATTATTTTTAGTATGCTCAATGGATGGGCATTTTCTTTGGGGTTAAAAAACAACAATGTTGTAGGTGTAATCCTGTCGTCGCTGGCCATTGCAGGCACATTTTATTTTGTGCATTTGTATTGTCGTTTTTAAATCAGAATTAAGATCTGCTGAAGAAAAGGAAAATGAGGCTTTGTAGCAGGATGGGTTATACGAATTTGATATGATAAATAGTCTGGCCTTTTAACCCTGAAAAGGGTTATACAATAAAAGCTACCCCGAGAATATCGGGGTGGTTCAATTTACAATTACAAGCCTTACCCCGCAGGGGTTAAACCAATGATTTCAGCGTTTAAAGGTTCAGCCTATTAAGTTCAACCCCTTTGGGGTTGTTGTATAAAACCCACTTTTACCACGGGTTGCACCCGTGGCTATTATTATTAAACCACTTCGTGGTTTGGATAAAATTATATATACAATTTTATTATGTAGTTATTGAAACACCAACAAATTCTTTACAGGCAAGTAGTGTCGGCACAGCCGACATAATATGCTGTACGAGGCGGAACGCCTCGTACAGCAGATTTATTTTATTGACTATTGACTACTGACTACTGACTACTGACTTATGACTTCGACGAAGTCGTTTAATAAACCAACACATGCGTTTGCTTAATAATCCCCATTACAAAAACACTCTGCACATGGCCAAGGTTTTCGGCCTGGCTTAGTTTGTTTACATGAAAATCGTAGTAGTCGTCCATGCTTTCGGCCACTACTTTCAGCATAAAATCAAATTCGCCGCTGATGTTGTAGCATTCAATAACCTCCGGCATTTGGTTGATGTTTTTAATGAAATTGGTACCGGCTGTTTTATTGTGCTCTTTTAGCGAAACATAGCAAATAACCATCAATCCTTTTTTTACTTTAGCAGGATCCAGCAGGGTGGCATATTGTTTTATAACGCCTGTTTTTTCCATCCGCTTGATGCGTTCATGCACCGGTGTGGTACTTAGGTGTACCTGTTCGCTAATTTCCTTAACAGTGGCCCTTGCATTTTGCTGAAGTATTTTAAGTATGGCAATGTCGGCTTTGTCTAACACCACCTGCTCCTTAGTGGATTGTTCTTTTGAAGGTTGGTTTGGCATGGTAAATATTAGTTTTGTACTTTTAAAATTAAGTTATTGCTAATTCTGTCCTAATTTTATTTACAATTCTTTGCTTTTATCCTGCAAACATATCTTTACAAAATTAAAAATTTAACCATGTCAACAATAACAAAAAATGCTATCGACTTCAGCTTAAAGTACAAAGTAGCAGATATGAGCCTCGCAGATTGGGGCCGTAAAGAAATCCGTTTGGCCGAAGCAGAAATGCCAGGTCTTATGAGCATCCGTGCTGAGTACGGTGCTAGCCAACCTTTGGCCGGTGCCCGTATTGCAGGTTGTTTACACATGACCATCCAAACTGCCGTGTTAATAGAAACCTTAACCGCTTTGGGTGCCGAAGTAAAATGGAGTTCTTGCAATATCTTCTCTACTCAAGATCAGGCTGCTGCTGCTATTGCCGCCGCCGGTATTGGTGTTTTTGCCTGGAAAGGTCAATCTCAGGAAGAAGCGGATTGGTGTATTGAGCAAACTTTGTTCTTTGGTGGGGCAGACCGTCCTTTGAATATGATTTTGGATGATGGTGGTGATTTAACCAATATGGTTTTTGATACCTACCCTGAGCTAATTAGCCACATTAAAGGTTTGAGCGAAGAAACGACAACCGGTGTACACCGCTTGTATGAGCGTATGACTAAAGGTACTTTGCCTATCCCTGCTATCAACGTAAACGATAGCGTTACCAAATCTAAATTTGATAACAAATACGGTTGCCAGGAAAGTTTGGTAGATGCCATTCGCCGTGCTACCGATGTAATGATGGCTGGTAAAATAGCTGTTGTTGGCGGATATGGTGATGTAGGTAAAGGTTCTGCATTGAGCTTAAAAGGTGCAGGTTGCCGTGTAATTGTTACCGAAATTGATCCTATTTGTGCATTACAAGCTGCTATGGAAGGTTTTGAAGTAAAACCAATGATTGAAGCTGTAAAAGAAGCTGATATTATTGTAACTGCCTCAGGTTGCCGTGACCTGATTACCGAAAAACATTTCCGTTTAATGAAGGATAAGGCGATTGTTTGTAACATCGGTCATTTTGATATTGAAATAGATATGGCCTGGTTAAATGGTGCTTATGGTGCTACAAAAGATACCATTAAGCCACAGGTTGATTTGTACAATATTGATGGTAAAGATGTAATCATTCTTGCTGAAGGCCGTCTGGTAAATTTGGGTTGTGCTACTGGTCACCCTTCATTTGTAATGAGTGCTTCTTTCAGTAACCAAACCCTTGCCCAGATTGAACTTTGGACAAATGGTGCTGCTTACGAAAATAAAGTATATGTTCTTCCTAAGCATTTAGATGAGAAAGTTGCCCGTCTTCACCTTGCTAAAGTTGGTGCCGTGTTAGACGAGTTAACTACTGCCCAATCTGATTATTTAGGCATTAGCAAAGCTGGTCCTTTTAAGGCTGAAATGTATAGGTATTAATTTATAGGGGACTGCCCTTGCGGCTGCCCAAAACATAACACAAGAGCCCATCGAAATTTCGGTGGGCTTTTTGCTGGAGGTTAGTAGCAGTTTCTTACCATTCAGGACTCCTTACCCCCTCGCAGTTTTGGTTGCGTAGTTTTTCTTTTTTTAACCCAGCGAAAGCCGTACCCTGATGGAGCGACATAGGCGACGCTCCGTTCAACTGGCTGCTACTATGGGGCTTTTTAGACTTGGAATAATAAGCGATTTCAGTTTACTGGGTAAGGAGCTCTGACAATTAAAGCATTTCCCCAAAAACCATAATTCTTTTCTGTTGGTCATTTTAAAGCCTGATACACCAGCACTTCAAATTTTTTGCTCAAATCGCCGTGGCTGTTGGGTCTATGTTGGGTCATTATCAGGCACACCATTTGTTCTTTAGGGTCGGCCCAATAGTTGGTGCCAAAGTAGCCGCCCCATGCAAAAGATCCAACATTTTTAGGGCTTTCGGCTACACTTTTCTCAGTTGTAATTTCAAAGCCCAGCCCGAATTTATTACTGCCCACCATCAGATCCCCAATCTGGTTTTGGGTCATCATTTCCACTATTCTGGGTGATAAAATTTGCTTGCCATTTAAGCTGCCTTTATTCAGCATCATTTGTAAAAAAATGGCATAGTCATATGCTGTGGAAGAAAGCCCGGCACCACCGCTAAAATACCTTGTTTGCTGTTTTGGATAATCCGGGGAAATGCCATTGCCACCTGTAGTTTGCTTCTGTATATGATGGTCTTTGTCTTCTGTATAAAGCGTAGCAACACGGCTATGTTTTTCTGCCGGTACATTAAAATAGGTATCCTTCATGCCCAGCGGCTCAAATATTTTTTTTTTCAGGTATTCATCCAGCGAAACGCCACTTAATACTTCTATCAAATAGCCCAGTACATCGGTATTAAGGCCATACGTAAACCGTAGCCCCGGCTGATGTGCCAGTGGCAGCTTTGCCAATGTTTTCATCTTTTCGCCCAGATTTGCTTTTAGTTCGCCAATGCCCGATGGAATGGCAGCTTTGGCATATATGGCGTTCATGTCTTTATTGCCAATTACCGCATAGTCAATGCCAGATGTATGTGTAAGCAGGTCTTTAATGGTAACTTTTCTTTTGGCAGGTACGCTGGTATAAGTGCTATCTGTTCCATTCATTTTTTCTAAAACGGTGCCATTTTTAAATTCGGGTATGTATTGCTCTACAGGGTCGGTTAGTAAAAATTTACCTTCCTCGTACAGCATCATTACAGCCACACTGGCAATGGCTTTTGTTTGCGAAGCAATACGAAAAATAGCATCTTTTGCCAGTGGTTTTTTACTGTCAATATCATCGTAACCATAGCCTTTGTAATGGATGATTTGTCCGTTTTTTACCACCAGCGTAACTGCACCTGCCAGCCAGTTCTTGGCCACATATTTATTTACCACATTGTCTATCCTTGCTAGCCGTTGGTAGTTTACATCTGGGTTAGTGGTGCTCATTTTTAAAACCTGAGCATTTGTAAATGCTGGGGTAATAAGTAACCATACAATGAAAAAAAAAGGGGAAGCAAATAGTCGTTTCGGTAGCATATTTTTAGTAAATTTTCAGTAGGGAAGTTAAAGAAGAAACATATTGCTTAAGGCTAATTTTTTAATTATTAATCCATAGCCCCGTCAATTTATTTTTTAAATAATACGGTTAATAAAATAAGTGCTATCCCAGCTGCAATTACCAGATATATACCAATGCCAGCCGATGATTCAAATGTAATACCGCCATTTTCTAGCGGATTCAATACTTTTTTTTGGGTAACATCCATGTAAGTATGTACGCCTATAATACAAGTAAGCGAACCCATGAGGCCTACAATCCATTTTTTACCAGCAGCAATGGGTAAAGCTCTTTTGCCTGCAAAACAAATAATGGCAGCCACAACAAATAATAGTAATGTTATCCAGCCTACACCTTTGGTGCCTAAAATACTTTCCACTA
>JAYUOV010000340.1:0-2642 GCA_043760535.1 Chitinophagaceae bacterium | reverse complement strand
GCTAATAACCAAACAGTGGAAATAGTTGTATTAATTTTACCCAGTTCTATTTTTGCAATTTGTGAATACTCTATATCCGCTTCTAATGCCAACGCAACCATAGTTAATCCAGCTTCAGTCCTGAGTTTTCTTAGGTTTAATCCAAAGGCTATTAAAAAGTGATTATTTCTTTTAAAATTCACATCGGCAAACTCTGAAAAGAAAAAATTTGCAACTATGTTATACATGCCCTATTTTTACAAAAAGGATTTATTTTAAATAAACAAATCAATTCCAAGTATGAAAATTTTCACTTTATTACTTACAATTCTATTTGCCACTACTTTAAATAAATCCAATTCTCAATGCACTTTGCCAGCAAATTTGCCGTATATACAGGATTTCCAGGCATGCACGCCCCCAGATTTGCCGCCATGTACTATCAATCAGACTATACCAGTGCATCGAACCACATTTAAATGGATAACAGCCGGATTTCCAAGCGATGTATTTGCAAATGTTTATGTAGATGAACCAGATGCGAATGGAAACATGTGGCTTTATTTACCGATGATGTATTTTGACGCCACTAAATCATACAGTATAAGCTACAAGTATAAAAGTGACAATCCGAATCCTCTTTCAGCACCTACCTTTTCGGTATATTTTGGTACATGCAACGTAAATACTTGTATGACTAATTTGATAACCACCGGTGTTGTAAGCAATACAGGTTATCTCATTGCTAGCCAAAACTACGCCCCCCCAGCCAGTGGTAATTATTATATTGGGTTTAATCACAAAGATAAGCCTGGTTTTCCTGGCTACTCTACAGCATTAGATAGTATAGTTGTTCAAGTCAACGACCCTTTACCTGTAATTCTTTCGCCATTATCCTTTCAGAATTCAAACGGGTCGGGGAATCTTCTTTGGAAAACCTACTCGGAGCAAAATAACCAAAAATTTGAGATACTGCAAAGTGCCGATGGCACACAATTTCAGCCAATTGGGCAGGTAGCAAGCAAAGCGGCTAATGGCAATAGTCAAAATATTTTGCCTTACGAGTTTACTATACCCCAGTCTTTACTTTCATCTGGATATTTTTTCCGCTTGAAGCAAATAGACAGAGATGGAAAAAGCAGTTATAGTAATATTATTAAGACAGGTAATTTTATAGGTAGTGGTCGCAAGATTTCAATAAACGGTAATCCTGTAAATGATATGCTCTATGTAACAGCAAGAAGCGAAAAGGTACAAAAAGTGGAACTAAAAATTTCCGACCAATCTGGTAGGCAAGTGTATAAAAACACTACACAATTTAAGAATGGTATTAACCAATTACAAGAAAATCTCAAAGCAATCAGCAATGGCATTTATTATCTTGTTATTATAGACCAACAAGGAAGGCCAATAGAAGCCCCTTTGATTTTTACTAAGCAATAACCCCCCCCACCTGTATGAAAAAACAACTTCTTTCGGTAGCCTTTTTGCTACTGACAAATCTCTGTTTTGCCCAAGGCGTAGCCATTAATACCAGTAGCACCCCGGCACATACAAGTTCGCTGCTGGATGTAAGCGGTAACAAGGGCTTGCTAATACCCCGCATGGATAGCGTTACCCGTATTGCAATTGCCACACCTGCAAAAGGGCTGCTGGTAATGGATACCAGCTACAATACACTTTTTAGGCACAATGGTAAAATATGGTGCCAATACCAATCTACCGCCACCCAAACCCTGGCAACAGGTGGCGGCACGGTTATTTGGGATGTGGAAAGGGGCGATGTGGCCCTGCTTACGCTCACGGCCAATATTACGCTTATACTCCAGAATGTTTTTGCCGGCAGTACAGGCATTATAGAAATGCAACAGGATGCCACAGGTAGCCGGGTTATTACTTTTCCGGCCAATAGTACTACCAGCAGTGGAACCGCTATCAGCAGCCTCGAATTGAGTACCGCACCCAATTCGCTGTCAATACTCAGTTTTGTGTACAATGGCAGCCAGTACAGGTGGTTTATAAAGCATTGATGTTTGGGTTTAGGGTTTGGGGTTTGGGGTTTTAATCTGGCAGGCATTTTTTTAAAATCGGGGTGTATATACTACTGCTATGTTAAGTTTAAAGTGTCGGTGATTAGGCTGGCAAACTCACGTCTCACCACTGACAACTCACGAAGAACTGCGACAAAGCATAGTTAACTTAACACTACTATATTATTATGCACATACGTATATATTTTTTGTCTGTTTTACTATTGGGCGGTACGCTGGTTTGTAACAATGCCCATGCACAAAACAGCCGGCGGTATTATGTGGTACAGGAAGGTGGCAGGCCTCAGTTGTACGATACCAATGTGGTATATATCAGCAGTTTTCCGCAGTTTAAGGCCGATTTTGTGCGGCTATGCGGCATTACTACTTCCTACAATGCCGCCACATTACAATGGGAAGCTACCTGTAGCCAACGGCCCTTTACCATGGCCGATACTGGTAAAATTTTAGGGGTAAAAAATGCAAGATCTTATTTGGCTTATCGCAAAGCACCTTTTACGCTAAATGCAGTAGTGGTAAATGTGGAGGGTAACAAGGCGATTATACAAAGCATAGATGCCGTAGGCAGCCGCAACAGCTTTGCGGGGGTAATAACTGCGGCACAAAATCAGT
>JAYUOV010000339.1:0-22910 GCA_043760535.1 Chitinophagaceae bacterium | reverse complement strand
TATATAGCTACTGCAAAAAAACAAGGAATCCCCATCATGCAAGCACTCGCAGATGCCATTCAAGCACGCCCTTTTGTAATGTCGGCCTGAATAGTTACGATTATTTTTTATTCTACTAGTAAAAAACATCTTCAGATGTTTCCACATTTGTAAAATACGAATACATTATAGCTTCAATTATTTTAGGGATAACCCAGTTTTTAATCTGTAAACCATAAAATAAGTGTTTGTCTATTTCACAATTATTTTCTTTACGAACCATTGTTATTCCGTTACGTTTTTTGGTAAAAATAATTTTGAGATCAGCATCACCCCTTATTAAAAAACCAATTGAAAAAACACCTCGATTAAAGTACTTGAAAATAAGTAGCGTTTACTTAAAACAATTTTTTTTTGTACAGATGCCCTTACATTTTATGGCTTTAACCTTGTGCCTTAATTGCTACAGCTTGTACCTTAAAAAGTGTTGGATTTCCCCTTATTTTTGACCGAAATAATAGCCCTATGAAACATGCATTTATCTTTCCTGGCCAAGGTTCGCAGTTTAGTGGTATGGGTAAAAATCTATACGACACCAATGCCTCGGTTAACGAACTATTTGAGCAGGCCAATGAGATACTCGGCTTCCGCATTAGCGACATTATGTTTGCCGGTACAGATGAAGCGCTAAAGCAAACCAATGTAACACAGCCTGCTGTTTTTTTGCACTCTGTAGCTGCATTTAAAACCATTGAAGGTGCAAAGCCCGATATGGTTGCAGGCCATTCACTCGGCGAATTTTCGGCCTTAGTGGCTAACCAAACCCTGAACTTTGAAGATGCCCTAAGGCTGGTAAGCATCCGTGCCAAAGCCATGCAAAAGGCCTGCGAATTAAACCCTTCTACCATGGCAGCCGTTTTGGCTTTGGCCGATGATAAAGTGGAAGCAATATGTAAGCAAGTACAAGAAGAAACAGGCGAAATAGTAGTGCCTGCTAATTATAATTGCTCTGGCCAACTCGTAATTAGTGGTAGCCTTACAGGCATAGAAATAGCTTGTGAAAGGATGAAAGCAGCCGGTGCCAAACGTGCATTGGTACTACCTGTAGGCGGTGCCTTTCACAGCCCGTTAATGGCGTCGGCCAAAGAAGAACTAGCTAGTGCAATAGAAGCCACCACCTTTAATACGCCCATTTGTGCCGTATACCAAAATGTAACCGCCTTGCCCGTTACTAACCCTTTAGCCATTAAGCAAAACCTGATAGACCAGCTAACCGGTGCCGTACGGTGGACTCAAATAGTACAAGCCATACAGGCCGATGGCGGCACCCGTTTTACAGAAGCCGGACCGGGCAAAGTTTTGCAGGGTTTGGTAGGGAAGATTTTTAAGGAAGCTGTGGTGGATGGGGTGAGTTAAGTGAGGGGATGTAACCATGGCTATCTATGTGAATTTGCTAATCTGTTATTCGTTTAATGCAAACAAACATTTCTCAAGTAAGCAGTGGTCGGCTTCCTTACCAATTACCGACTTTAGGCATATACTGAATTGGTTTTTCTTGTTTTAAAAAGCTATTCTATTAACAGATTACAAAAAGTAAAATTTATCAAATTCGTAGTCGGTGAGTGCACAAATTTTCTTAACTTAAGCATCCGGGCTTGGGTTTCCACCTGTAACCTAAAAGGTTTCTTGAGGTATGTCTTGATATTTTTATAAACCACACAGTATTGAATTTTGTAGAGCTAAGAATATTGGTGAGGCCACCGACTACAGAGTAAGATTTTTGGAAGTTTTGAGACTGACATTGGTTGAAATTAAGAAACATTAAACGCAACAGAAAAAGACGAAAACGAGTAGAATTAACCCAATACATCGGTATTTCTTTTGTATAGCATTATTCAGTTCTATCGGTTTATTTTCACAGTTGTGTCTTCAAAACCCCCAATTCCCAATATCTAAATCTATTACCCAATCAGGCTTATCTTACCCATTTTACCACCCCAATTTTAGTTTTAACAAATTACCATTACACTAGCTTTACACCCCTAAACTTGGAAGTGTTTATATTGCGGCCTTATCAGCAAACCAAAGCATGGCTACTATAGCACCATTTAAAGCATTACGACCAGCAGCACAATTTGCATCGCAGGTGGCTAGCCGCCCTTACGATGTAATGAACCGTGAAGAAGCAAAAACCGAAGCGCAGGGCAATCCTTATTCTTTTCTGCACATTACCCGCAGCGAAATAGACCTGCCAGAAGAAGTGTACATCCACAGCCCCGAAGTATATGTAAAGGCCAAAGAAAACCTTGATGCTTTTCTTAGCCGGGATGTGTTGTTTAGAGAAAACAAAAACTGCTACTACATCTATCAGTTAATTATGAATGGCCGCAGCCAAACAGGTTTGGTAGCTGCCTCTTCGTTAGATGATTATGAGAAAGATATCATTAAAAAGCATGAATTTACCCGGCCGGAAAAAGAACAAGACCGCATTAACCATATTACGATTACAGGTGCCCAAACCGGAAACGTATTTTTGGCTTACCGCAACCTAGATGCTATAGACACCTTAATTAGCGACTGGAAAACCAACCGTTCTCCCATCTACGATTTTGTGGCCGATGATAACATACAACACAGCATCTGGATTGTAAACGACGACGAAAGCATTGAAAAAATAACCACCCTTTTTGCCGAAGAAATTCCATTTACTTATATAGCCGATGGCCACCACCGTGCAGCAAGTGCTGCTAAAACACGCAAAAACCTGGGGAGTGCGGCCAGTAATTCAGCCGATTATTTTCTCACCACTTTGTTTCCTAGCAACCAGTTGTACATAATGGATTACAACCGTGTGGTTAAAGACCTTAACGGATTGGGGCATGATGCTTTTATTACACTGATTGAAGAAAATTTTATTATAGAAAAACGGGGAAACAATGCCTTTTCGCCAGAAAACCTGCACGACTTTGGTATGTACCTAAATGGTAGCTGGTATAAACTTACCGCTAAAAAAGGAACTTACACACAAGACCCTATCGGCGTGCTGGATGTAACCATTTTAAGCAATTTAATTTTAGATAAAGTACTAGGTATTAAAGACCAAAGAACAGATAAACGGATTGATTTTGTAGGCGGCATCCGAGGTTTGGCGGAGCTGGAAAAAAGGGTTGAGAGCGGCAATATGAAAGTAGCATTTAGCCTGTATGCGGTTAGCATAGAACAGCTGTTTGATATAGCAGATAGCGGCAACGTTATGCCACCCAAAAGCACTTGGTTTGAACCAAAACTCCGTGACGGCCTTTTGACGCATACTATCTTTAAAGCGTAACGTTTTTACAATTTAAGGATTAAGTAACAAGTTTAAAGAAGCCAGTATTTTGTAAAATCGAATCTAAGAGTTGGATCTTCTTTTCTAAACATTGAATCCTGAACCTTATCAAATTATACTTGATGAAAATTCTAATTACACTTTTGCTCTTCGCTACTATTACAACTGCATTTGCGCAGCCTGCAGATACACAGCAGGTATTGGAAACAGCAAAGAGCTTTCAGCGGCAGGGCGATTTAGAAAATGCCATTTTAGTACTGGCTAAGGCGATACAAAATACACCAGACAATATGGATATTATTAAGGAGCTGGCATTTACCTACTACATGGCGGGCCAAAATGACAAGGCACTTACCGAAATAAAAAAATTGATAGATAAGGAGGATGCAGACGAACAGGTATTTCAGATAGCAGGTAACATTTACAAGAGCAAACAAGACCTAAAAGAAGCAGATAAACTTTTTAAAAAGGGGCTCAAGAAATTTCCTACAAGTGGTGCGCTTTACAGCGAATACGGCGAAATATTGTATGAAAAAGAACCTGGATCCAGTGCCAGTATTAAAATGTGGGAAAAGGGCATTGAAACCGACCCAAGCTATAGTGGCAATTACTATTACGCCACCAAATACTATGGCACCATTGGCAATCATTTATGGAGCCTTTTGTACGGAGAAATTTTTGTGAACCTTGAAAGTTACAGTACCAAAACAGTTGAAATAAAAAACGTGCTTTTTGATATTTACAAACAGTGGTTTGTTAGCGGCTATAGCAAAGGCAGTTCGCCATTTGAGGTACAGTTTGCCGCCAGCCTTAACAAACAAAGTAGAGAAGCAAGTTTTGGCATAACACCAGAAGTACTTACAGCTATCCGCAGCCGGTTTATATTAGAATGGTTTAACGAAAGCCAAAACAGGCCTGCGTTCCGGCTGTTCGATTATCAAAAACAACTATTACAGGATGGCCTTTTTGAAGCCTACAACCAATGGCTTTTTGGCAGCGTAGCAAATACATCCGCTTATCAAAATTGGGTAGCTATGCACAAGGAAGAAAACACCACTTTTGTAAATTTTCAGCGGGGCAGAATTTTTAAAATTCCTGCTGGGCAGTATTATGGCGGTAAATAAATAAATGCAAATTAAAGCATTTAGATATGTTAGTTTTTTATAAAATAATGCTCGCTAATCAATAACCAATTTTCAATAACCTATTGAAAAAACTTGAACCCGCACATATAATGTTTTATTTACTTGTTCCGTTTATTAACGGTTTGAGCATTAATTATTTCAATTTTCTTTCTAAAAATCACATTAAAATAAAACACCAAACACTCTAATTAGGCATCAGAAGCCGCATGGCTTTTGGCACTACCTGAATATCAAAATCATTGGATGATTCTTTTGGGTCGCCATCAATATGTAGTGGCGCAAACTGGATGTTTTTAATTTTTATTTCTGGCACCTGAAAATACACTACGTTTCTTTTGCTTATCGTATCTACAAGTTCTTGTAGGGTATTGTTGCCACGAATCTGTTTTAAAATAGCAAATGGCAGCCTGGCTTTGCTCATTTTTTGAACTATTACTATATCCAGCAATCCATCTGTAAGGCTTGCCTTTGGGGCAATGGTGAAATTGTTACCGAACTGATTACTATTAGCTATACTTATAAAAAAAGCGTCTGTATAAAACGAAAAATCTTTAATCTGTATTTCAAACTGGTAAGGCTTGGCTTTAAAAAAATGTAGCAGCGATTCTTTAGTGTAGGTAATTAACCCACGCCTACTTTTTTTAGCAAAATTGTGGGCTATCTGAGCATCAAAACCAAGGCCACTGAGCATACAGCTAAACTGGCGATTAATATAAAAGCCATCTACCTCGGTGGTATAACCAGCAAAAACGATATCCAATGCTTTAGAAGGCTTAAGCGGAATACACGCAGCCCTTGCAAGCCCGTTTCCGCTGCCTACAGGTATTATACCAATATTAACATCTGTGCCTAGTAACGCACCGGCTACCGCACTTAATGTGCCATCGCCACCACATACTATTACATCTGTTATTTGTTGTTTGGCAATTACAATTTTCAAATTTTCATAATCGCCATCGGGGTACGATTGCATCACTAAAAAATCAATACCAGTGGCTGCTGTACGCTTTTCTAGGTATTGGTGTAAATCGGTTTTAGTACGGGTGCCTGCAATCGGGTTTACCACAAAAACTATTTTTCTTTTCATCTTGGCGTTCGTTAATCAATCACAATTTTACAAATCAGTTCTCTTGTTTCTCTTACCATCATCATACTATTTTTTGGTTTTAGAGAAGTGTATATTTCTACACTTTTTTGTCCTTTCAAAACACCTCGAATGTCGGCTGCAGGTATAAGAATAGTGCCGTTAGGTGTAGGCATTTCAAAGGTATATTTGGCTACCTCTTTTACATTTTCATTCTCCAGCCAGGTGGCTCTTTTCCAAATACCTTCTTTTTTGTTTTCAAAACGAATGGTAAATAACTTAGCTTTTTTTAGTGCTTTTTTGGAAAGATGAACCGTATCTGCGTTTTTTTCTTTTGAGCCATTGCACAAAATTTTCCCATCCATCATTACCAAAAAACTTTCTGTTTGGCCAAAAACCAGTACGGCACTACTTGACAGTAACACCATTGCTGCTAATAATAATTTCACAATAAAATCTTTTGTGGTAAATGTATGGCATCAATACAAACGGTAATATTTTTTAACAGAAAAGGCCTGCAGTAAATGGATGTTCCATAATACATAGCCATTCACAAAAACAGTCTATAACGTAATGGTTATAGACTGTTTTGTATTCTGTATTTTCTAAGCAACTTACCTGCTCATACTGGCCAAAAACTCATAGTTATCTTTTGTTCCTTTCATACGTTTCATCAGTTCGTTCATGGCCTCTTCGGTTTTCATATCGTTTAAGAAAACACGGAGCAGGTTCATGCGTTGCAGCACATCTCGGTCTAGTAGTAAATCATCCCGGCGGGTGCTACTGGCTACAAGATCTATTGCAGGGAAAATGCGTTTGTTACTTAGGCGGCGATCCAGTTGCAATTCCATATTGCCGGTGCCTTTAAATTCTTCAAAAATAACCTCATCCATTTTGCTGCCGGTATCTATTAAGGCCGTGGCTATTATGGTTAATGATCCACCAAACTCCACCTTACGGGCTGCACCAAAAAACTGCTTTGGTTTCTGCATGGCATTGGCTTCCACACCACCACTTAGCACTTTACCGCTGCTGGGTGCCACTGTATTGTGTGCACGGGCAAGGCGGGTAATGCTATCTAAAAGAATCACCACATCGTGGCCACACTCTACCAAACGCTTGGCTTTTTGCAAGGCCATTGTACTCACTTTTACGTGTTTTTCAGCTGGCTCATCAAAGGTAGATGCAATTACTTCGGCATTTACGTTACGTTCCATATCGGTTACCTCTTCGGGGCGTTCATCTACCAATACTATCATCAGGTAACACTCCGGGTGGTTAGCGGCTATAGCATTTGCCAAAGCTTTTAGCAGCATGGTTTTACCAGTTTTTGGTTGTGCCACTATTAATCCACGCTGGCCTTTACCAATAGGCGTAAACAAATCCATGATGCGGGTGGAATAATTATCGCTACGATCGAATAAGTTTAGTTTCTCGAAAGGAAAAAGTGGAGTCAAATAATCGAAGGGGATACGGTCACGAACCTCTTCGCTAGTTTTGCCATTGATGGTTTCCACTTTCAATAATGCAAAATATTTTTCCCCCTCTTTGGGCGGACGAACAGAACCAAAAACGGTATCGCCGGTTTTTAGGCCAAAAAGTTTTATCTGGCTTGGGCTTACATACACATCATCTGGTGAAGAAAGGTAATTGTAATCGGAAGAGCGTAAAAAACCATATCCATCGGGCATCATTTCTAGTACGCCTTCGCTTAATATCATGCCATCGAAGTCAATATTAAAAGTAGGTTGCTCTTTTTCTCTTACCGGCCTTGGTAAGTCGCGGTAGCGCTGCTGGGCGTTTATTTTTTGTTGCTCTGGGGTTTCGGTTGTGGCATTTGCATTTTCATCGGCTTGTACGGTAGGCGAGGGATCATCGTAACCGGCAGAAATGTTTTGCTGCGGCTCCTGTGGCTGGCTTTCTGACGCTGTTACAAGTGCTGGTTTTACCGGTGCAATATTGCCATTGCTAGCATCATCACTGCTTTGTTCACGAAAATCTTTTGGTTTACGGCCACGCTTGGAAACTGGCTTTTCTGAAATAGGCTCTGTTAAGGGAAGCGTTACTGGCTGTGATTTTGTAGCTGCTACTGAAGAAGGAATCGCTACAGGTTCAGGTATATCAATAGATATTACGGGATCGGATTCTATAATTTTGGGGATTCGTTTTCGGCGAATCTTTTCATCACTATTGGCCGAAGGCTTTGAAGCCTTTTCTATAATGGCTTCTTTTTCTATAATTTTATTGACCAATTCGGCTTTGCTTAATTTTTTAGAATTGGGAACTCTTAGCTGATCGGCAATATCAAGTAATTCCGGAACGAGCATCTCGTTCAGTTGCATAATGTCGTACATACAAAAATCTTAAAGTTGAAAAACACTTAACTCTGATGGAAAATAAATAGTGTGATTTTAAATCGGTTGAGCGGAAAAACAGGAGCTGACAATGCAGATAAATAATATGGGCGTTCAGCGTTAATCCGATGCAATGTTACAGCATCATTGTAAAAAGGGCAAAAAAATAATTTTGGGTGGTAAAATGGCTATTCTATTTATTTAAGTATTTAACAGGCAATAAAAGCAAAGCCGAACTATTACCAGCGAAAAACCGTTATCAGAAAGTATAGGTTTTAATACATTACAATCAACAATATAAAATATGCATCAGCACATTATTAATGCCTCGTTACAAATAATACCCGTAGTACAAGATAAACACCCATACGAATGGGTGGATGAAGCAATTGCCGTTATTAAACAACAGGGCATTCAATACGAAGTAGGCCCATTTGCCACAGTAATAGAAGGAACTTACGCTGCGGTTATGGAAACCATACATGCTGTAAATAATTATCTGCAACAGCAGGGCTGCCACGAATGGGTATTGAATACACAAATACAGATAAGATGCAGCGGAGATATTACCGGAAATGAAAAGACGGATAAGTTTAAGTGAGGCTTATTTCAACAACTGATACGCTACCAAACTGAGCAGATAGGCTAGCCCCGTCATATATAGAAGGCTAATTACAGGCCATTTCCAGCCACGGGTTTCACGTTTAATAATGGCTAGTGTACTCATACATTGCATGGCCAGCAGGTAAAAAATCATAAGTGAAATACCGGTGGCAAACGTGTACACTTTACTACCATCGCTGCGGGTGGCGGCATTCATTTTTTGGCGGAGGGTGCCATTGTTTTCATCGGCATCGTCGCCCACGCTGTAGAGTGTGGCCATGGTGCCTACAAATACTTCCCGGGCTGCAAAAGAGGTAACCAGTGCAATGCCAATTTTCCAATCGTAACCCAATGGTTTAATGGCTGGCTCAATGGATTTACCCAATATGCCTGCATAACTATTCTCCAATAATTCGGTTCTATATTCTTTACTTAATTGCAGCGAATCGGCTGGCCGCTGCTGCAGCAGTTGTTCGTATTTTGTAGCCACACCTTGCATTCTTTGTGTTGGCCCGTAAGTACTCAGCACCCAAAGTATCAGGCTGATAATCATAATAACCTTACCGGCATCAAACACAAAAATTTTGGCTTTTTCCACCATGGTGTAAAACATGTTTTTCCACCTTGGGGCACGGTACACGGGCAGCTCCAGTATAAAAAAACTTTTGGCTTTACTTTTAATAAACCACTTGGCCACCCAGCTAACCATGAGGCCAATTACAAGGCCACCAGCATACAAGGCCATCATTACCAAACCCTGCAAACCTATAAAACCCAAAAAGTATTTATTGGGTATCACTAGGCCAATAAGAATGGTAAAAACAGGCAGCCTTGCACTGCAACTCATCAGCGGCGTTATCAGTATGGTGAGTAAGCGTTCCTTTTTATTTTCGATACTTCTGGCACTCATAATGGCAGGTACAGCACAGGCAAAGCCACTAATCATGGGCATTACGCTTTTGCCATTCAGCCCCACTTTACGCATCAGTTTATCGGTTAGAAAACTAATCCGGGCCATGTAGCCAGTATCTTCCAGCAAAGTAATAAGACCAAACAAAATCATGATTTGTGGCACAAAAACAAGGATACCGCTGAGGCCTGCTACCACACCATTAATCAATAAATCGGCAAACCAGCCTGCGGGTAAAATACCGCCGAGCCAGCCGCTTAGCTGGCTAAAAGTCCACTCAATGCCATCCATGGGAAATTGAGCCAGAAAAAAAATGCTTTGAAACAAAATAAATAGCACAGCCACCATAATCAGGTAGCCCCATTTTCTATCCAGCAGTATATTATCGAGCCGCTCTGTAAACAATGTTTTTTGCAACGGATCGGCCTCTACCACCGTGGTTTGCATTACCTGCCGTATGCGTTGGTAGCGTTGTAAAATTTCTTCGGCCTGTGTTTTGGTGGGGTTAAATGCGTTGTCTTTTTCTATCTGCTCTATTTGCTGCTGCTGTTGTTTTTCCAGCGAAAACTGTTCGTGGTTTATCAGGTAATGGATGGCGGCATAATCGCTAAGCTGTGGCATTAACTGTTGCATTGCTTCCACTGGTTTTACAACCAGTTGCTTAATGTCTATAAAATTTCGGGCAGGCGTTTTGTGCAGGTTTTGTGCCGTTTGTTCCAGAACTTTTTTAAGCTGTGGAATGCCTTTGTTTTTTCTTGGGTTGATGGATACAACCGTAACGCCAAGTTCCCGTTCCAGCCCGGAAATGTCTATCTCGGTACCACGTTTTGCAGCCAGGTCCATCATGCTTAGGGCTACTACTACCGGTATTTTAAGATCAATAATCTGGCTGCAAAAAAGCAAGTTTCTTTTAAGATTACTGGCATCGGCTACCAGTAATACGATATCGGGTTTTACATCTTCATCCTGCCCGATTAATACTTTGTAGGCCACCCATTCGTCGGCCCGTTTTGGGTACAGGCTATAAGTACCAGGCAGGTCTATCATGGTGGCTTCTATGCCGGGTGATAGCTGGCATTTCCCCGTTTTTTTATCTACCGTAACACCAGGAAAATTGCCCACTTTTTGGTTAAGCCCAGTAAGGGTATTAAACAAAGAGGTTTTGCCACTATTGGGGTTGCCAACTAAAGCGATATGTAAAGGTGCTGCTGCCATTTTTTATAAAGGGGCGTAAATATAACCCGATGCAGTGTGTATCATTTACGGAAGCAGGAAAAAAATGGGCTAACTTAATTTACCGTATTTATAAAAGCCAACTAGCAGCACAAAAAATAAACGGATTGCGACCCCGCCATACGAACGGGGCAAGTGCAACGATGATGCTATAGTGTACCATTGCTGGTATTATAAAAATGGTTGAATAATTTAAAATGTAACCAGAACTACAGCACCCTGGCATGTTCCAGTTTGTCAAGTGTTACTTTGGCCATTTTATAAAAAGCTTCGTAGCTGTAACCGGCTATATGCGGCGTAATAATTACGTTGGGCTGCGATACTAAAAAATCCAGCAGTTGCTCTTCCTGAAAAGTATAGCTATCGAGTTTTTCATTTTCCAAAACATCTAAACCTGCCCCAGCAATCTGCTTGTCTTCCAGAGCATTGCACAGAGCATCTGTGTGTACCACTTTTCCACGGCAGGTGTTTAGCAGCACAGGCTGTTCTTTGCATAAGCTAAAAAACTTCTGGTTGGCCATGTGCTTGGTTTCGGCCGTAAGCGGCACATGAAAACTAATGACATTGCTGTACTTACAAACCTGTTCCAGAGATGCTTCTTTTATATAATCTGTACCAAAGCCCTGCTTAAATTTATCGCAGGCCAGCACGGTTACATTAAAAGGAGCCAGCAGTTTAGCAAAAGCCTGGCCTGCATTACCAAAGCCAATAATGCCTACTGTTTTGCCGCTTAACTCGGTGCCACGGTTGGCATCACGAATCCATTTGCCTTCTTTTACTTCGGCAAAGCTGCTTTGGATTTTATTTAGCAGGTTTAGTAGCAAACCAAGGGTATGTTCGGCCACGGCATTGCGGTTGCCTTCGGGGCTGCTTACTGTTGTTATGCCCTTGCCATCTGCATATTGTACATCTATCAATTCCAGCCCACTGCCAAGGCGGCCAATCCATTTTAGGTTGGGTGCAGCATCTATCACAGCCTTATCTATCAAAAGTCTTGTAGTTACTATTAGGCCGTACGTAGTAGCCATTTTTACTTTCAGTTGTTCGTAGCGTATCAGTGGTTCGTAAATTACCTCATACCCTCTTTTCTCCAAATCGTCTATCAAAAACTGATGCACTTTGGCCGATATGATTACTTGCTTTTTCATGGATTTTTTATGGGGTAAGTAGTAGGGGATTAGGGATTGGGGTTCAAGGTTCAAGGAACGAGACAGAGGCTTTAATTTTAAACTTGTATTTTTAACACTGGAGTCCCAATCCCTAATCCTTTAACCCTTTAACCCTTACGAAAGAATGTCTTTTCTTTTAAACGAATACATACCTATACCAACAAAAGCTATTATATGCCCAATTAATATTCCGGCGGCTTTTAGTATTGCAAGCAAGCTATAAATGGAGCCACGTATGCCACCATCATCGTTACTGGCCATGTTAAAAAAGCCTTTCCACGCCGTCATATAACTGGTAAAAAGGAATGGATTTATTTTTTGAAAAAGCGGCATATCCATAGTGCTGATAATGGTGAATACAATAATAATGCTCATGGTACTAACAATAGGGCCTATGGAATTTTCGGCAAAAACGCTAAGCATAAAAGAAAGTGCCGCCACTGTACTTAAAGCCAAAAACGCCAATGCAAAGGCACACAGGTAACGCCAGAAAATATCATCCCCCTCATTATCTACCATCAGATGTACGATGTTAAAACTCTTACCGATGATTAAATCGTCGCGGCCAAAAACGAATACGCTTAAAAAAAGGCTGATTAACGCCATCCAAACGAGCAGCAAAAAAGTATAAAAAATACCAGCCGAAAACTTCGCCAGCATTATCTGATTGCGGCTGATGGGTTTGGTAAGCATAAGCCGCAATGTGCCCATATTGGCTTCGCCACTTATCATGTCGCCGGTAACTAAAGCCACAAGCAGCGGCACTTGTATTAATAATGTATTTAAAATCAGGTAACAAACAAAATACCCATTAATGAGGCTGCCGCCCGTAAAATCGAACATGCCCTTTAAGCCACTAAACAGCAACTCAGACAGGGTTTCTCCATCGGTAATAAATGCTATTTGCAGTAACCCAACTACTAAAAATATAGCTATAAAACTAATGTAGGTGCGGGGCTTGCGGAAAATTTTGTAGAGCTCAATTTTAAAAAGTTCGAACATGAAAAGATGTATGATTTGTGATGTATAATTTATGATATTGCCAATGACAACTGACTTATTGACCCAATGACCTGAAAGGGTTACGCCGTTAATCTCAAAAAATAATCTTCTAAAGAATGGCGTGGCGTTAGTGATGTTACAGCAATGCCCTTTTCTACCAAAAGAGCATTGAAAGAGGGAATTTCATTACGGTGCATTTCAAAAATCATTTCATGGCCAATAAGCTTCTGAAATTTTTTGGCAAAAACGGTTGACTCCAATTGTTGCAACACATTGCTGTTAGCTGTTTGCAAGCTTACCAATGTTTTAGCCGGGTCAAAAAGGTCTGCGGCACTTCCTTCTATCACCTTTTTACCTTTATCTACAATTAGAATTTTAGTAGCCACCTGTTCTATTTCGTTAAGCAGGTGGCTGCTTACAATTACGGTTTTACAATGCTCTTTACTAAGGCTAATTATAATGTTCCGCATCTCTGCAATACCTTGTGGATCGAGGCCATTTGTAGGCTCGTCTAATATTACCAGTTTAGGGTTATGGATCAGCGCAATGGCAATACCAAGCCTTTGCTTCATGCCTTGGCTAAAGGTTTTTGTTTTGCTTTTGGCCCGTTGGGCAATGCCCACTTTATCTAATTGTTCCATTAGCTGTGCCCTTGTGGGTTTAATGCCGCTAAGCCTGGCAAAAAGTTCCAGATTGTCGTAAGCACTCAGGTATTTGTACAAATCGGGTCGTTCTATTATAGCACCTACCTGTTTCAGTATTTCGTTGCGGTTGGGCTGTAGTTCTTTTCCAAAAATTTTAATGCTGCCACTTGTAGGGGTTATCAGCGTAAGCATCATACGCATACTAGTACTTTTACCAGCACCATTTTGGCCTAAAAAGCCATAAACATCACCTTCATTTACCGTAAACGACAAGTCATTTACAGCATTGATATCGCCAAAGGATTTTGATAAATTATTTACTTCAACAATAGCAGCCATTTAAAAATTTTGGCGAAGGTATAGATTCGCCTAACTCAACAACAGCGAATACTCAATGATGTTGCAAAAAGGGAGTGAAAGTTTTTAGTTTGCTCACAAATCAAAAAAAAATGAAAAAGACAATTACATTTTTAGCAATGCTACTATTTACTTCTGCTTCTGTTTTTGGGCAAAATGTGGGTATAGGCACCAGCACGCCTGCTACACATAATAATTTACATGTACACAGCGATATCGGTTTTGACGCAAGCATCGGTATAACTAATGCTGTTACCACAAATGCGATACAGCGTGGAATAAGGCTTAGAATGCTGAACAGCGACTTTAATATTATAAACTATGAAACCTCCGGAAAAATAAAGCTGAGTACCAATTTTAATACCCGAATAACCATAGATGCCCTTGGCAAAGTGGGTATTAATACACTTTCTCCAAACCATGCACTGCATGTAACTGCTTTAAATAAGTATGGCATTTATAGTACAGCCACCGTAAACGGAAGCGATACCATTGCAGGCGTTTATGGCATGGCCTTGTCACCTACACCAGTACCTTTTAGTGCCGGGGTAAGAGGCGAATCTAATTCTACTAATTTTAACGGGATAGGCGTTTTAGGTATTCACAATGGTAGTGGGTGGGGCGTGGCCGGTTTTGTGAAAGAATTAGGCGTAGCTAGTTATGGAGCTGGTGTATATGGCTCTGCAGGCTCCTCACTTTCGGGATTGGGTGAAGGGGGTTATGGGGTTTATGGGGTCAATAATAATACAAATGGTGTGGCGGGCTTTTTTCAAAACAATTCACCTTCTTTAAATAGTTATGCACTAAAAACTGAGGGGAAATTAAAATTTAATAGTATTGGAGAAGCGAATGGAAAAGTGTTGACAAGTGATGCGGTTGGTAATGCTACCTGGCAGGTACTGCCAGCAGGTGCAAGTGCCTGGACTGTAAGTGGCAACAATATTTCCAATTCTAATAGTGGATCGGTAGGTATTGGCACCAATGTAATCGATAATTTCACCAAGCTTCAGGTTTTGATAAATTCAGGCGATGAAGGGTTTATAAAATTTCAAACAACAGAAACTGATAAAGGCGTAGGGTTAGTGTTCAAGAACCCTAACGGACAATGGTATATGGGGCAAAATATTGGCAATTATCCCGACGCAAGATTCAATATCTATTACACGACTACTGTGGGAGGTGCCAGCCAGCTATTAACCCTTACAAAAGAAGGAAATTTGGGAATTGGCGACTATACTGGTTTGGGTATAGCACCAACAGAACGCCTGGAGATTAAGAACGGCTTTATGAAAGTAAGCGGTGCCAATAAAACGGCTTTCACCATTACTGCTACTGCCAGCAACAGCAGCAACCACATTTTAAACCTGAGTTATGCAAATCAGGCTAGTACCGACATTTTGATTGTAACGCACAATTTCAGCCCGCCGGGTGGCCCCAGTGCCTACCATAATTACAATGTAGGTGTTTATTGGGATGGTAATAACTGGACTATCTATAATGAAAACACAACTATTCCTATATTGGGTATTTCGTTTAATGTACTGGTAATAAAACAATAATTAGCAATACTAAAATGCCTTTGGCAAATACTTTTAAAACGGGTAATAACCAAAGGCATTTTTATGTTTATTGTGGGTTATGCCCACAATAAACCTTTGAGGTTATTGATAAAGAACCTGCATTGAAAAACTCTAAAATGTTTTAACCACGCAGTTCATTTAATCACCCGGGTTTTTAGAGCTTATTTTTTATACCATTTGTGGCTTTAGGTCTATACACTGTAACAATTATCTTCGCTACATGAAATGTATCAAACACTTTTTGTTAACCCTACTATTTTGTGGGGTTGTTGTTTTTACCAACGCACAAAACCCCAAATACGAAGTTCGTGGGGCATGGATAGCCAGTGTGGAAAATATAGACTGGCCTAGTAAAAAAGGCCTGCCTGTAGATAGCCAAAAGGCTGAATTTATTAAGATGCTGGATGTGCTGCAACGATGTGGGCTCAACACCGTATTTATGCAGATACGCCCGGTAGCCGATGCATTTTACCCCAGCACTTTAGAGCCTTGGAGCGAATACCTAAATGGCGTACAAGGCCTACCGCCAACACCTTATTACGACCCGCTGAAATTTATGATAGAAGAAACCCATAAACGCAATATGGAGTTTCATGCCTGGTGCAATCCTTACCGAGCGGTGATGAACATTAGTAAAAGCACCATTGCACCCAACCATATAACCCGCATACAGAAAAGTTGGTTTCTTAATTATGGTGGCGGTTCGGAAGCGGTTAAAAAATACTTTGATCCTGGCAACCCCGATGCCCGAAAGTTTGTAACCAATGTGGTAAAAGATATTGTAACACGGTACGATGTGGACGCCATCCATTTCGACGATTATTTTTACCCATACCCAATAGCCGGCAAAGATTTTCCCGATGGGGAAACGTACCGCAAATATGGCAATGGCCTGAGCCGTGCCGATTGGCGCCGTAGCAATTGCGATAGTATCATTCTGGTTTTGAGCAAAACCATCAAAAGCGTCAACCCTAACGTAAAATTCGGCATCAGCCCCTTTGGTGTTTGGCGCAATAAAAAAGAGGATGCTGATGGCAGCGAAACAAACGCCCTTACCAATTACGACGGCCTATACGCCGATATTTTATTGTGGCAAAAAATGGGTTGGATAGATTATGTGCTACCGCAGCTCTATTGGGAAATCGGCCACCCCCGTGCCGATTACGAAACATTGGTGGAGTGGTGGGACAAGCATAGTTACGGCAGGCAAGTGTACATAGGCCATGGCTTTTACCGTGCCGGTAGCAATGCAGCCTGGAAGGACAAAAACCAATTGCCCCGCCAAATAAATATGCTTCGTGCACACGAAAATATACAGGGTAGTGCCTACTTTAGTGCCAAAAGTTTTTACAAAAACCCGAATGGCTGGAACGATACGCTACGTAATAATTACTACAAAAACCTAGCTATTGTACCGCCCATGAAATGGATTGATAGTGTACCGCCGCCCAACCCTTTTGTAAGTAAATCGGGGAAAAATATATTGGTAAAAAAAGGTATTAAAAGTGAAAGGCTGCGTAGTTACGTAGTGTATGCTTTTACTACCGGCAAAGCAGAGCGTAATGATGCGGACAATATGGTAAAGCTTTTTGAAGGTGCAGACCAACTGCTATTGGATGAAAAGTTTTTAGCACAATATATTGGTAAACAAATAGGTGTAAGTGCTTTGGACTGGAACAATAATGAAAGCGGGGTGGTGCTAGTGAAATGAGAATGAATACAGGGTTTCTAAAATAATTTATGAAAAACAAAACAACAAAGTTTTCATAATGGCTGTTACATATTAAATCTATGTTGCAAACAATTGAAGTGTATAAACAATGCTAAAAAAAATAAATATCTGGTACCAAACCCAACCTCCCATAAAACAATTTGGGCTATTATTTTTATGTATGGGGTTATTGTGGTTTTTACTATCCTACATAGGCGATTATATGACTTCGGACACACAAGAAACCATGAAACACCGGATTTTTCATTCTTTGTGGATGGCTTTTTGGTGGACTGTTTTCTTTAACTGGAACTTGGTAAAATTACTATTTGCCAAAAAGAACAAAAGCCCAATAAACAACCAAAACGAACCATTAGCATTTTGATAAACACAACACCTTCTCCCCGCAAAACCTTTCTCTCTGCCAACTGGGAACATTTGATAATGCTGAATTACGAAGTGCCGCCGGAGATTCTAAAACCTTTTATTCCGCCATTTACCGAACTGGATTTATGGAATGGAAAAGCATTGGTTAGTGTGGTTGGTTTTATGTTTAACCAAACAAAAGTGCTGGGGGTAAAATGGCCACTGCATACCCATTTTGAAGAGGTAAACCTGCGGCTATATGTAAAACATTTTGATGGCCAAAACTGGAAAAGAGGTGTGGCTTTCATTAGCGAAATAGTGCCACGCCACATAATAGCATGGATGGCCAATGGCCTATACAACGAACATTATAGCGCTATGCCCATGCGGCATCAGATTGTGGAAACGGCTACTGATATTTCCGTTTCGTACGATTGGAAAACGAAAGGCAAATGGAATAATTTAAAAGTACAGGCTGCCAATTCGCCATCGCTTATACAGCCTGGCAGCGAAGAAGAATTCATTTTTGAACATTATTGGGGTTATAACGAACTGACCCCAAAAACTACCATCGAATATGGTGTAGCACATCCCCGTTGGGAAGTGTATCCCGTTACTTCTTTTGAGGCTGATTACAATATTGAAAAACTTTACGGCAAAGCATTTGTTCCCTATTTGTCTGTAAATCCGCAATCGGTTTTTCTGGCAAAAGGGTCGGAGGTTGTGGTGCGGAAGCCGAGATACCTGAGGCAGAAATTAGGGATTGGGGGTTAGAGGTTGGCAGCTGTCGTGGTCGGTGTTTTCACCGACCACTAAAAAGGTACAAAATTAATTCGTGTTCATTTGTGCCATCCGTGGCAATATCACCTCTTACCTTCGCAGCTATAATATTTAAAAATATTTAAACTTTACATACATGCCAGGTTTTGAATTTTGGGGCGCCGAAGAACGCAAAGAAGTAAATGATGTGCTGGAAACCGGCATCCTGATGCGGTATGGTTTCGATGGGCCACGCAAGAATATATGGAAGGCTAAAGAACTGGAAGCCGCAATTTGCAATACTTTTAAATGTGACCATGCACAGCTTTTAAGCAGTGGCACAGCGGCAATTACCACAGCCATGGCGGCTTTAGGCATTGGTGCCGGCGACGAAGTAATTATGCCGGCCTTTACTTTTGTGGCAAGTTTTGAGGCGGTACTTTCCGTTGGCGCCATACCGGTAATGGTAGATATAGATGAAACATTAACCCTGAACCCCGAGGCTGTAAAAGCTGCCATTACCCCCAAAACAAAATGCGTTATGCCTGTACACATGTGCGGCAGCATGGCCGATATGGATGCTTTGGTAAGTATTTGCAAAGAGCACAACTTAATATTATTAGAAGATGCCTGCCAAAGTATTGGCGGCAGTTATAAGGGTAAAATGCTAGGTACTATTGGCCATGCAGGTACTTTTAGTTTCGATTTTGTAAAAACCATTACCTGTGGCGAAGGCGGTGTGGTAATGACCAACAGCAAAGACGTTTACGAAAAATGCGATGGATATACAGACCATGGCCACGACCATAAAGGCGTAGACCGCGGTGCAGATTTACACCCGTTTATTGGCTATAATTTCCGCATTAGCGAATTACATGCAGCCGTAGGCTTAGCACAAATAAGAAAGCTGGATAAAATATTGGCCACCCAAAAAAAGAACAACCTGCAACTGAAAAATATTTTAAGCCAGGTAGAAGAAGTAACCTATAGAGTGGTGCCCGATCCAGAAGGTGATAATTTTGCTTTCCTCAGTTGGTTTTTACCTACCGAAGAACTTACCAAAGCATTTATGGCCGAAATGAAAAGCCAGAACGCATTAGGTGGCCATTTCTATTGGTTCGTAAATAACTGGCATTACATTACCAAGTGGGACCATCTTAAAAATGCTGTAATGCTTAATGGCCAAAGCCCCGCAGTAACCGAAGCTTTAAAGAGTTATGCCTATAAAACCTTTGCTGCCAGCGATGCCATTATGAGCCGCTGTATTTCCACAGCCATCAGCCTTTCGTGGACGGAAGAACAAATACAGGCTAAGGGAGAACAAATGGTGGCCGCTATTAAAAAAGTGCTGGCAGAACAGGCCGTGGAAGCGTAGGTTTTTACCTGCTAACCGTTGACAGTCAACGGTTAGCACTCACCCACCCTTTACCATTTTCTGCCTTTCTTTTTTAAATTCCTCCCAGTCGTAGGCTTTAAAGGGCTTTTCTTTACCATCTACCCAAAAATTACCACCAATTTCGCTGCCGAGAAAAAAGGTTTTGGCAGCTTTGGCACCTTGTAAAAAAAGCTTTTTCTGGGTTGCTTCTTTTATGCCAAAATCCAGCCAGTTAATGCCTTCTACATCTATGTGTGCAATACAGGTTTCGTAAATCATATTGCGTTTTAAAAAATCTCGGTCGTAGTAAAAACGGATGGTACTAAGAATGCTGCCCAAAAAAGGCCCCAGATTACGCTTCGGCTTTACAGCTTCGTTGGCCTTCTTATCTGCCGGTTTTTCGTGTTCTTCATCTTCCAGTTTTACACCTAATGTAGGTATACGTGCCCATTCTATTTTAGGGTTATGAAACACATTGATAGGGAAATTGCTGAGGATGCCACCATCTACAAATTGTACAATTTTTTGCTCCACTGTGCGCTGGTTTTCAGCAAAGGCTTTTAGTTTGGTGCCGGTATTTTTTTGTTGCAATACTCCAGTAACATCTATTTTAAAAGGTTCGAAAAAAATAGGGATGCTCATGCTGGCACGTACATAATCTGCTGGATTTACTTTGCCGGGTTGCGCCCAGTATTCGCTAGCCATTAGGGGAAATTCTACCTTGGTTTGGTTAGTAATATCGCTGGCTATAATGGTAAGAAATGGTGGTGCTACTTTATCATCATCATGGGCGTATTGCATCGCTTTTCGCTCTGCACTTAGCTGTATCCCTTTAAAACTTTCAGTCATTTTTGCATCCAAATCGTCTTTTGTTTTTACACCATTTCGGGTCAGTATATCTGTCATCCATTTATGAAAATTTTTGCCCGGGTTAATGCCAAAACTCGACTTAGAAAACCTTTTGAGGTAATAAGCCATAACACCACCTACTATACCCAATATTAAAACCGAAGAAACCGCAACAAGCGATACAATTTTTATTACCCATTTTGCCGAATCCATCAGCCTATCACCATCTGTATTAAACAGGCTTACCAGCCCAAAAAATAGCGAACTTACCAATGCTATTACTAGGCTAAAAAGCAGTACTTTAATAATCAGTTTCAAATTGTTTTTTGCCTTAATTGCCATACGAATCAGCCGTTTTCCGAACTTGCTGCCATCTACCAAATTCCACAAATCGTAGTTGAGCATTTCGTACAAAATAATCTCCGATTTAGTGGTAAAGGTTTCGTTGAGTTCTTTTTCGGCTGTGGTATAATTTTTTTTATCAACTGCAGCCAGCATCATGGTATTAATAGCTCCAGCACTGGTGCCAGCAAGCTTTAAAAAGCGAATGCCCATTTTTTCTA
Source organism: Chitinophagaceae bacterium (assembly GCA_043760535.1). GTDB lineage: Bacteria > Bacteroidota > Bacteroidia > Chitinophagales > Chitinophagaceae > JAZKFT01. The sequence goes on along the minus strand of JAYUOV010000339.1, from coordinate 1,899 downwards.
AAACATAAGTGTAGCCCACCAAAGCTACTCCCAGCACACCACCGCCTTCCTGCACATAGTTTACGTATTGGTAGGTTTTGCCAGCTTCTGTTTTTATCATATCGCTAAAAACGGGCATTTTTTCAATGCCCGTTTTTTTCTTTTCTCTTGCCATTAGAACAGCCATAGTGGGTCGTACAATGTCTTCGTCCACTCTGGTGTCGGCAATAAACTGTTTAAAGCCTTTCAGTTGGGTTTGCATAGGGTTAGCTTTTTAGAACAAGCATCAATTTACGGCGGAATTTTATAATGTCATCATTCACTTAGTAAACAGGATGGATTGAATAAAATTGGATACCCGTAAAAATGATTAGCCCTATTATTTAATGCTATGTCATAAGCATTTGTTGTAAATATTTACTACAGGGTCAGAAATGGGTTGCTATTTACTGGCCTATGTACACAATCAAGAAGAAGCGTTTGATTGCATCACCCCAAAGGATGCTTTGTAGATGATTATTCCCTAAGCTTTTTTATTTGTTCAGTTGCATTGGTATTTCCGGGCTGCATCTCTAATACTTTTTTATACAGTTCAATGGCCTTGGGTTTGTTACCTACGCTGGCATAAGCTTCTGCAAGGCTATCCCATGTATTACTGTCATTGCTAAAAAGGAGGGTATTAAGGCGTAATGTCTGTAATGCTTTTGCGGTTTGTTTTTGGTATAAAAACAAATAGCCAATAGCATTCAATTGTCCTGAATTATTAAAAGATGTTTTGTAGCGTTCTACTAATTTTTCCAAAGTGGCTTCGTTCATTTTTTTGCTTTTAATGTTAGCCATATATTGGTTACCCGCATTATAGTTAGGCGTATATGGCTGCTTGGTGGCTAGCTTTACCAAATCCTTTTCCCAGCTTTCCACCGGCAACTCTATTACACGGCCTATCTCTTTTTTGTTTTGATAAATAATAGCAGTTGGTACCCGAAAAATATTCTTTCCTTTTTCTTCATGTTGGGGACTTTGCTTGTAAGCTGCGCCTTCGTGGTGTACCATTATTAGGTGAATGTTGCTGGTGTCAACACCGCTGCTGATAAGGGTTTTCAGCAAGCGGGGCACTTCCCTTTTGCTATCGCCACACCAGGTGCCGAGAAAGATTTCTACTTCGGTATTACTTAATTTTTCTTTTAAAACCAACACTTGCTCTAAGCTTGGCTGATAGGCGTTAAAGGCTGAATCGTACCATTTACTAAAAGGCTTTTGCTGCATGGTAGCAGGTGTACAATGCCCTAATAACATAGGTATTCCCTTACTATCTGTCGTTAGTTGGTTGGTTACCGGCGTGGCCGATGGTATTATTTTATTGCTGCAAGCTGTAAATAAAATGCAGGCGGATATTATGATGAATATTGCTTTCATGGCTGGTGTTTTTTTTGTTGTAAAAAATAGAAGAATTGCAGATATATACATGCATAGCAACAGATACACAAAATGGAATTATCCGTTAAATAGCTGTTTCTTTCTGCGCTGTTTAACGGGCATTTGTTGTAACCGGCATGTAATAGAAAATGATATGAAACCTTTAGCAACCCGGCGGGTGGAAAATATTTTGCACCAGATCTTTGGGTAGATGGGTATTATTTATTGGAAAATAAACTTTGCTATTTTTGTTCCATAAAAATGTGGTTTGTACGCTTGCTTTTTCCTCAAACTGCCAATCGGAAAATGCTTTTTGAACCAGTTGCAACGGCGCTTCGTGGTCGTTGGTATTTAGCAAATGTTGTGTAATTATGTTATCGCAACCACAATCTTTTTGCATACTTATTTCAGCTATTTTACAATGCACATAAGCAGCCCACCGGCTAACCGACGGTGCAAATATGCAAAGCATACATAATATGGTGATTGATTTTTTCAGGAACA
>JAYUOV010000338.1:0-2656 GCA_043760535.1 Chitinophagaceae bacterium | reverse complement strand
CCATTGCCCAGCATAAAACATTGCAGGCACACTTCGCCTTCTTCGGTGGTGGGGTAGCCAAGCAGTATATGCTTAATGTCGTGTTTTTCGTAGTATGGCAGTAGCTGTAGCTGCGCATGATCCAGCATTTGCACCCGGTCTTTTCCTACTGTGCCGTCGGGCATTTGCCACAGTTCTGCAGTAGTGTAGGGAAAGGGCTTTTTTTTACGAATGAGCTTTAAAACGGGCAATGCCATACGATGGGTAAGAAACACCAGTGTTTGCCTGCGAAGTTGTTGTAGATGTTGCATGGTCGTTACTATTGGTAAGCGTTTTCAGGTTGCCCAATATTTGTTAGCTCTTGTTCTTGGGCATCTCTTTTCTCACAAAATTTCCGAATGTTACTATAGCTCAAAACCACACCGGTACAGCCCGAAATAACAGCCATCAACAACAATGGAACACCATCACTGCCTATTGGAAAAATAAGGGAGAATGCCCCAAACGCCAGAGCAGCCAGTACAATGGCCACTACTAAAAGCCCTGCAAATACTTCTGTATGGCTGTAGCCCTTTTTAAAAAAATGGTAGAGCATTTTCCATACCACCAAAAAAACGGGGAAGGAAAATATGGCTCCCAAAAAGCCGCCGACCAGGGCATATAAAAATGCATCGGGTTGTAAGCCTCCCAGTATTAAAGAGCCGCCGAGGGTGTTGAAACATAGAGCCAGCAACCAAATTTTAAAAGAAATACCACCCGATACTACTGTTATGAATTTCATCATTATCTAGTTTTTTAAGTCGGTAACTAAATAGCATTTGCGTAGGAATGGGTAATCCGCCTTCCGCTATTTTACTGCGGTCAGGTGCTTTAGTTGTAGTAATACATCTTTCGCTTGCTTATCGGCCAGGTTCCAGCTAAGCCAGGTTTCTGCTTGGGCATTTTTTAAAAATGCCTTTATTCTGTAGTCAATAGTATTTGCCGGCATCCTTGGTTCATAATTGGGGTAGTAGCGGCTTTGAAGCGGTGTTTGTGGCTGGCTTAAAAAATCCCGGTGCTGCTCCAGTATGGGTAGGGCATGGTCGCTTAGGGTTAATAAAAAAGCAACATCTACCGGAATGTTATCTTTCCGGCTCAGGTTAAATTTTGCAATCAACACATCCCACTGTACAAAAGAAGCGATCACAAGTACTGCAAATGCCACTGTAGCATTTACCCGCAACAGGTAGTAACCCGTTTTACGGTTTTTAATCTTTAGTAAAATAAAAAGCAGCCCGGCCAGCACCAATAACACATACACAAACAATCCGATTCTTTTATAAGCAAGCCCCATGTGCGTTACGTAGAAATAGTTTCGAACGCATACCGACAATGCCAGAAAGGCGTTTTGTACAATCCATAAAAATGCAATCTTTTTTAGCCACCCTTTTTGCCTGAAAAAATTAAGGTTGCCACGAAAAAAGAATAAGGTTACCAGCATGGCCATTACTATCGAAAGCACCAGCATTTCGGCACCTTCGTGTACAAAACCCACCCACTCAAAACCTGGCTTATAGGCAAAGCCCATCCACAGGTATATAATATCGGTGCCGTTAACAAAAAGCAGCAGCATGTTAAGAACGATGAGGCTTAACACCCCGGCCTTATACTCATATTTCAACGCCAGGTTTCCGGTGGACTGCTTACCCATAACGGTTCTTTTCACATCCATCCAAAGGCCGGGGGAAAGGCGGCTTTTTTGGAGCCTTTTTCTTTTAAGATCATTGGTTTTACCAGCTTCTATTGCTTCCATAGGCGCTTTTATATACCGCACCAATAAGCCGCCGCAAACCCATAAACCTAGCAATAGAAATACCAGCCGCTGTGGCTCCACCCAGCTAATAATAATATTGGTAAAGTGGCCGAGTTTAGTGCCAATAGTATTAACGAAATCGGCAAATATTTTATTGGCCAATAAATACGTAATAAAGAAAAAAACGCCCAATACAAACGGAAAAATGATGAACCGGATACGTTTGATCCAGCCGAATGATTGTTCTTTTTTTACCAATACCTTTTTAATTCGAACCACGAATGCCGGAACAAAAAATAGAAAACTTTGGATAACAGAAGCCCCGGCATACAACATGCTGGAGTGCTTGTATTGGCTGTATGCTGCCAGCATAAGTAGCGATACAGAAAATGCCATTTTGCTAAGTATAGAGTTATGAATAATAACGGCTACCAAAGTGCATACCGTGGAAAACACCAGCCACTTTACCCCGCTGCCAGCCCATGCCTTAGGGTAAAACCATAGCATAGCTATTACAGTAAATGCAAAAAAAATGGCGGCGTTTATAGCTATTTTTTCTTCCCAGAAAAGAATATTGAACAGTATGGCTCCTAAGGTAATGACAACCAGTTTTCTCTTGTCGTTTTCAGAATGTGTTTTAATAATTGCCATAAGTATGCATTTGTTTTTTTTTAACGGATGTTTAGTTGTGGGAGGTTTGTATTTTTTGTAAAACTTCTAAGCGGCAAACAAGACTGTAACAAATTGTGAGTGGTATAAAACCTATGATACCAAATGAGCAATCTATAATGACTATCCGCAATTTGGTTTACACTAATATATTTAGTATTTTCGTCTAAATATATTAGCCATGACTAGCACCGATTTTTTTGCCAACTACTCTGA
>JAYUOV010000337.1:0-2660 GCA_043760535.1 Chitinophagaceae bacterium | reverse complement strand
AGTTTTGATTGCGTAGTTTTTCTTTTTTTGCCTGTCCCGATTATTTCGGTGGAACCCAGCGAAAGCCGTGCCCTGATGGAGCGACATTGGCGAACGTTTTAATCCCGATTATTTCGGGACTCCGTTCAGCTGATTGCTACTATCAGGTATTTAGATTGCGAATAACAAGCGGTTTCAGTTCACGGGGTAAGGAGTTCTGAATCTTAGTAAATTCAAGGGTAATACAGTCGTTAATTCATAAAAAAACGTTTAGGTCAAGTTTGCCTAAACGTTTTCTAAGAATTGTAACAGTATAAAATGTTATTCTTCTATTCCTCCCTTCCATGGCAGGCTTTAAACTTCTTACCGCTTCCGCAAGGGCAAGGATCGTTTCGGCCAATTTTGGGGCCAACTTTTACGGGTTCCTGTTTTACGGGGATGTCGCTTGGGTCGTGGTAATCGTTGCCCTGGCTTATCATTTCGGGCTGGCGTTCGCCGGCTGGTAGCTGTTCTGTACGCTGTTGGCGCATTTTGCTCATGTCGGTTTTTTGGGCACGGGCTTCGTGTATTTCCTGCTCTTGTTCTATTGGTATGCCGCTGTGGCAAAGAAATTGAACCAGTTCTTTGTTCAGTCCGCTTTCCATTCTTTTAAATAAGTTAAAAGCTTCAATCTTATAAATCACCAACGGATCTTTTTGTTCGTAAGATGCGGTTTGTACACTTTGCTTCAAGTCGTCCATGCTACGCAGGTGCTCTTTCCAGGCATCATCTATCAGCCCCAAAGTAATGTTCCGTTCCATAGCATTCAGCAGTTCTTCACCACCGGTGCTAACTGTTTTATCCAGGTTGGCTAATACCTGCATGGCTTTTTTACCATCGGTAAATGGCACCACTACATTCTCTATATGGCTGCCCTGCTGCTTACGAATATTGGTAAAAACTGGTAGTGCCTGTTTGGCCAGTTCAGTTTTTTTCTTATTGTAATTATTAATGGCTTCCTCATATAAACGCTGGCTGAGGTCGTTTTCTTTTTTGCTGCTGAAATCGGTATCGCTAATAGCAGTATCAATAGCAAGGTTTACAATGCTACCCATTTTTAAGGCTTCGTAATCGTTACTGTCTTTGCAACTGTTTATAAGGTCGGCGGCGGTAATGTAAAAGGCATTGTCAAGATCCAAAGCCAGTCTTTCTCCAAACAAGGCATGGCGGCGGCGGCTGTAAATAACGGTACGTTGTTTGTTCATCACATCATCATATTCCAGCAGGCGTTTGCGGATGCCAAAGTTGTTTTCTTCCACTTTTTTCTGAGCTCTTTCTATGCTCTTGGTAATCATGCTGTGCTGTATTACTTCGCCTTCTTTGTAGCCCATCCTGTCCATTAGGCTGGCAATACGTTCGCTGCCAAACATACGCATTAGGTCATCTTCTAAGCTGCTAAAAAACTGTGTAGAACCCGGATCTCCCTGACGACCGGCACGGCCACGCAACTGCCTGTCCACACGGCGGCTTTCGTGGCGTTCGGTACCCACTATGGCTAATCCGCCAGATTCTTTTACACCTGGCCCAAGCTTAATATCTGTGCCCCGGCCAGCCATGTTGGTGGCAATGGTAACAGCGCCTGCAAGGCCAGCTTCGGCTACTACCTGTGCTTCTTTGGCATGTTGTTTTGCATTGAGAACATTATGGGGTATTTTTTTACCCTGAAGCATTTTGCTAATTAATTCGCTCACTTCTACACTTGTAGTACCCACCAAACATGGGCGGCCAGCATTTCGTAAGTTTTCTATTTCTTCTATAACTGCCTTATATTTTTCACGTTTGGTTTTGTACACCAAATCGTGGTGGTCTTTTCTAATAAAAATGCGGTTGGTAGGTATGGTTACTACATCTAATTTGTAAATGTCCCAAAGCTCGGCAGCTTCTGTTTCGGCAGTACCCGTCATGCCACACAATTTGTGGTACATACGGAAATAGTTTTGCAATGTAACAGTAGCATAGGTTTGCGTAGCGGCTTCAATCTTTACATTCTCTTTTGCTTCTATAGCTTGGTGCAATCCATCGCTGTAGCGGCGGCCATCAAGAATACGGCCAGTTTGTTCATCCACAATTTTTACTTCGCCATCCATTACCACATATTCTACATCTTTATCAAACAAGGTGTAGGCTTTTAGCAATTGCTGAACGGTATGTATGCGGTCTGCTTTTAATGTGTACTCATTGAGCAGGGCTTCTTTCTGCTGAAATTTTTCATCGGCACTAAGGTCACTTTTTTCAATATTGCTAAGGCCAATGCTAATGTCGGGCAGCACAAAGAATTCAGGGTCTTCGCCGCTTTTGGTAATGGCTTGTATGCCTTTGTCGGTAAGATCTACCTGATTGTTTTTTTCATCAATGTAAAACAATAAACCTTCGTCCACCTTCGGCATTTCTTTGCTTTGGTCGGCGAGGTAGTAGTTTTCTATTTTTTGCAATTTTACTCGAATTCCGGCTTCGCTTAAAAACTTAATTAAGGCACTGCTTTTAGGCAAACCACGTTGGGCTTTCATTAAAGCCAATCCGCCATCTTTGGGGTCGTCGTTGTTTTCAGAAAATTTCTTTTTAGCCTCTATTAAAGCGGCGTTGGTAATGCGGCGTTGCTCATCGAACAGTTGCAGTACCCTCGGTTTTAAATTCTGATACTG
>JAYUOV010000336.1:0-7502 GCA_043760535.1 Chitinophagaceae bacterium | reverse complement strand
TGTAATTGCATGCGCTAAAAATAAGCACTAAAAGCTTTTACGAATAATAACCACATTTAAAGGCGTAGGTAAGGAGTTCTGAAACAACAGAACCGGCGAACCCGGTAAATGGCCTGAGAAAAAATCGCCAACAAGAAAAGGTGGGGTTAATTAAGTAGGGCTAAAAGTTTAAAAATGCTGCCACCAAAGAAGCACAAACCAAGTATTACAAAGCATATATCTATCCCTTAGAGAAATTTTAGTGCTTCTTTTTTTGTGGCAAAAAACTACTTCTACAATAACTTCATTTGCTCCGCAATATATACCAGCACTTTATCTGCCTCAAAAGGGCTGAACCATTTAAAGTCTTCATCTTTTTTAAACCAGGTCATTTGCCTTTTAGCATATTGGCGGGTGTTGGTTTTAATAAATTCTATAGCTGCTTCCACAGAACAGAGGTCATTCAGATGGTCGAAGATTTCTTTGTAGCCTACTGTTTGTAACGCATTGAGATGTTGGTAGGGTAGTAGCTGTTTTACTTCATTCAGTAATCCATCGGTTAGCATGGTATCCACACGTTGGTGTATGCGTTTATTTAGTTCCGGTCTTGGTAATTCTAGTCCTATTTTAATAATTTTAAAAGATCTAATAACCGCTTGTTTGTTTTGAAAACTACGTATGGATTTGCCGGTACTTCTTTTTACTTCCAAAGCCCTTGTAAGCCGCTGTGGGTTTTGTGTTTCGCCACTGTTAAAATATTCAGGGTCTTCGGCTGCCACAGTTTTTTGTAGCCATTCCAGCCCGTTTACTTCGTAGTTTTTCCTTACTTCAGTTTGTACCGTTTCGTCTATTGCTGGTATGGCATCCAATCCATTACAAAAGGCACGAATGTACATGCCGGTACCGCCCACCATAACGGCAATGGGATTTGTTTGTAAAATGGTATTTGCAGCAGCCAAAGCATAGTTTTCAAAAACGGCTACGTCTGTTTTTTCTACTATTGTATGAGAGTTGATAAAATAATGAGGAACAGCAGCTAGTTCTTTTTCAGAAGGTTTGGCTGTTCCAATGCTCATTTCTTTAAAGCATTGGCGGCTATCTGCACTAATAATAGATGTTTTAAAATGTTTGGCAATAGCAATGGCCATGGCCGTTTTACCTACGGCTGTTGGGCCGGCTATCAAAACGATGGTGTTTGGGGAGTGTTTTATTTGTGATGTCATTTTTACGCAAATTGAATCATCAAAGCTCACTCAGGCCATTATCGTCATCACCTGCTTCCTCGCTGCCCATACTATCTTCGTCACTTTCTGCATCGTCGTCGGCCACACCTTCTTCGCCAAAACCTTCGGTAGCCTCTTTCAAATCATATTTCTCTTCTATCTCCGCAAACTTAGGGCCTAGCAAACCTTTGGTACCGTATTGCTGTGGACCAATGCCTTCTTTGCGGCTTACAGATGGGTACGTTATTTTACTACTTTCTTCTTTGGTTACATTAATCAACTCTACCAAAAAACTCCAGTTTTTGCCAAAGTCGTACACATAGATAAATTTTTGGTTTGTCTGCTGTATCTCACTGCCAATTACGGTATCTGACATTATCAATGGCGAAACTTTGTAAGCCTTCTCGTACTTTTCTACCGATATTTCCCTACCCCGAAGCCATTGATCGTTACTACGGTAATAAGTGGCCTGGTGTTTATTATCAAACTCGTAAGCTTTGAGAATGCATTGGTGCAAATCGAAAAATGTTTGCGAGTGGCGGATAACAATATCTCTGTAAACGCTTTCGTCTTCCTCTAAATATACCCTGAATTTTAAAATGGCCATTGGTAGTTAATTGTTTATTAGTTGATTTATTTATTGGTAAAACCGGGAGTAAAATTGAAAAGGATTGGTTTTGGAAAAAGTTGCTATTTTGGCAAAAAACAGTGTAATGGTGGTATCTCAGCAAAAGCGAATCAACGAATTACCCAATCAACGAATCAACTAAACGAAGCCCCATTTTTTGGGCCTTTTCTAAAAGAAATGCGTATGCCGCATCGTAATTGTTTTCTATAACGCCATCCATAATGGCATCTTTTATGGCATCTTTTAAAACGCCCACTTCACGGCTTGGTGTAAGGCCAAATAATTTCATAATCGCCTCGCCATCAATAGGCGGCTCCCAGTTGCGGATATGGTCTTTTTCTTCCACCTCTTTGCAGCGTTTTTTTACCAGCTCAAAATTTTCTTGAAACCGCTGCACCTTGGTTTTATTTTTGGATGTAATGTCGGCATTACACAAAGTCATCAGGTCTTCAAAATCTTCGTCTGCATCAAAAAGTAACCGGCGAATGGCAGAGTCGGTAATATTCTCTTTAGTTACCGAAATAGGCCGGTGATGGAGTGTTACAATCTTTTGTACATACTTCATCTTTTCATTAAGCGGCAGTTTTAGCTGCGTAAAAATTTTGGGAATCATCTTTCCGCCTACTACTTCGTGGCCATGAAATGTCCAGGTATGGCCTTCTTCAAATCGCTTGGTAACAGGCTTCCCAATATCGTGGAGAATGGCCGCCCACCGCAGCCATAGGTCTTCGGTATGAGGTGCAATATTATCCAGCACTTGCAGGGTATGGTAAAAATTATCCTTATGGCCTTTGCCATCAATATACTCAGCCCCGGCCAGGGCTACCATTTGTGGAAAAATAATTTTTAGCAAACCACTTTTGTATAGCAAATCAAAACCAACAGAAGGCCTTTTGGTCATGATAATTTTATTCAGTTCATCTGCAATTCTTTCGCCACTTACTATTTTAATGCGGTCTTTACTTTTTTTAATAGCTTCGAAGGTGCCCGGTGTAATGGTAAATTTAAGCTGTGCTGCAAACCGTATAGCCCGCATCATCCGCAGCGGATCATCGCTAAAAGTAACCTCCGGATCCAGTGGCGTTTTTAGTATTTGCTGTTGCATATCGGCCAGGCCGTTAAATGGATCAATGAGGTAGCCATAGTTAGCCCAGTTAAGGCTTATAGCCAGTGCATTGATGGTAAAATCCCTGCGGTTTTGATCGTCTTCCAGCGTACCGGGTTCTACTTCGGGTTTGCGGCTTTCGGTTACATAACTTTCTTTTCGGGCACCTACAAATTCTATCTCAATATCATTCAGCTTTATTTGTGCTGTACCAAAGGTTTTAAAAAATGAAACAGTAGGTACAGGCTGAAATTTTTGAGCCACAGCATTGGCTAGTTCTATCCCATCGCCAATGCACACCACATCCACATCTTTGGTTTTTCTTCCCAATATTTTATCACGTACAAAGCCGCCTATAACATAAACCTCCACACCATTATCGGCTGCTGCACGGGCTATTTTTTTAAAAAGGAAGGCTTCTTTATCGCTCAATGGTATTTGCATGGAACTGCAAACTAACTTCGAATATTTTACATGGGCAAAAAAGATAGCAGGCAGAATGGCAATATCAGCCGAGCATTTTATAACCAATATCTTTTATCCTAACTTTATTTAGTTGATTCTTTGTGTAAATTATCTGTATTTTTTTATTTTTAAGAAGACTTTTTACTAACCCACTTTTTTTGTTGCTCATAAAAGATGAATTCCTTTATTTTTGCCAACCAATAAAACGGTAGTCGTAGCTCAGTTGGTTAGAGCATCAGATTGTGATTCTGAGGGTCGGGGGTTCGAGCCCCCTCGATTACCCAAATTGTAGAAAAGTCCCGAACTGTGTTTCGGGACTTTTTCATTAAAAACCTTTTACTATTATGAGTCTCTGGCTATATACCATTCCGTTTATTTCGGCCCTTATACATTGGGTAACTATTTGGATGGCTTTAAAAATGCTTTTTCACCCAAAATTACCAACTAAGTTTTTGGGTATTACTTTCCATGGCGTTTTTCCTAAAAAGCAGCAACAAATAGCTGAAAACTTGGGTAAAATAGTAGGGCAGGAGTTGCTTTCTTTTAAAGACATAGAAGAAAAAATTACTGGCAGCAATAATTTGGAAAAAATTTATCCTGAAATAGAAAATCACATTGACGAGTTTTTGAAAGTTCGTTTAAAAGAATCGATGCCTGTAATTGGGATGTTTATAGGCGATAAAACAGTAAACCAACTGAAAGAGGTTTTTATGGCCGAATTAAAAAGCATGTTGCCGGGTTTGCTAAAAAACTATGTAAACAATCTTAAAAATGAATTGGATCTGGAAAAAATTGTAGTTGAAAAAATAAAAGGTTTTAGCAGTGATAAGTTGGAAGATATGCTCAATCAAATTTTAACCAAAGAGTTCCGGTTTGTGGAAGTTATTGGGGCAGTTCTTGGTTTTTTAATAGGGGTGGTTCAAATTTTAATTACGTTGGCTACATCCCGGTAGAATAACTTCAGGTAAGCACATCTACCCACTATTTACAATCCCTTAATATTCAATTTGGGGAATCTTTAGCACATTTAGGAACTTCATTTTCTCTGCATGTTACAGTTTAAATTTTTTAACTACTAACGGAGATGGAGCAAGCGTTTTCCTAAATATAAAAACCATGTGTTAGGTTTTAAGTTTTAAAATATTCATGCTTTTCTTTTTTAGCTTAGAGATTAGTGTTAGAGACGTTCCTGTTTACGGGAGTGGCATTTTAAATTGAACGATTTTGTTTTTCTACGTGTATATCCCCAACTTAATTACAGTGTTCTGCCTCTATAATTCAATTCATCATACTTGCAAATCGTAAATTGTAAAATACCGTTTATCAATAATTAACGATGGTTAACCTTCAATTACAAGAAGTTTGTATTGTTAATAAAAAAAATAACAACTTAACATGACATTCAAGCTATTTACAACAGTTCTTTTGGGATTAATTTTTATAACAACAAATGCCCAAATGGGCGGAGGCCGCGGTGGCGCCGCAATGGGCGGCGGAATGCAAAATGGCAGATTCTACGGTAAAATTATAGATCAAACTACGGGCAAACCCATCGATGCCTCCAGCATCCAGCTAATTAGCAGCAAATTCGATTTTATAAAACGAACTAAAAAAGACACAACCATAAGTGGACAGCTTACAGAATCTAATGGCGACTTTAGTTTAGATAATGTACCTTTCATGGGTGAGTATACCCTTAAAATATCTGCAATCGGATATAAATCACTTGTTCAAAAAGTATCGTTTCTTAACCCTGAACAAATGAAAAAAATGATGGAAATATTTGCCGGTGCAGCAGCGCCTTCAAAAGATACCACCAAAAAAAGCACTGCTCCACCTGTTAATATGATGACGGAACTACGGAAAATTTTTGGCGGAGATATGAGCAAGATGATGAGTATAGCCGACAAAGACCTTGGCAATATAAAACTGGAGCAGGATGCCAAACAACTAGACAATGTAACGGTAGTGGGCAACAAACCGCTAATGACTTTGGGCATTGATCGTAAAATTTTTAATGTAGAAAAAGCATTAACAGCTCAGGGGCAAACTGCTGTAGAAGTAATGCGGCAAATACCTTCGGTAAATGTGGATATTGATGGAAATGTAACACTTCGTAACTCCACTCCAACCATTTTTGTAGATGGCCGCCCTACTACTTTAACACTGGATCAGATACCTGCCGATGCCATTCAGAGTGTAGAGGTAATTACCAACCCATCTGCCAAATTTGATGCAAGTGGTGGTACAGCCGCTATTTTAAATGTGGTAATGAAGAAAAATCGTAAGAATGGTTATAATGGATCACTTCGTGCCGGTATAGATTCCCGGGCCCGATACAATATTGGTGGCGACTTTAATATTCGCCAGAAAAAAGTGAATTTCTTTCTAAATGGCCAATATGGCCAACGCAAATCAAAATCGTGGAGCGATGTAAATACGAACTTTTTGGCCGCCGGCGCCAAAGCAGCTTCTACCATAACGCAGGATATAAACGGAACCACCAACGGAGCTTTTGGCTTTGTAAGAACCGGAATGGATTTTTTTATTGATAATAGGAATACAGTAACAGTAGCTGGAACATTTGTACGTGGCGAATTTGGAAATAACGAGAATAACAATCTTTTCTATGATACTTTTTATAATCCGGCAAAAAGAGAATCAGCTTTTCGTAAAACGATAGGGGACGGCGTATTTAGAAACCTTGGTGGTACCGTAAGCTATAAGCACAACTTTGCAAAAGCAGGCCATGAGTGGACGGCCGATGTAAACTATAACAAGAGCAGAAGTAACAATGAAAGCGATCTTGGATTACAATCTTTTTTCAGCAACAATTTACCAAAGGGCAATGAGTTTAAACAAAATGCAGTAAGTACCAGCAGTAGCCAGTTTGTGGTAATACAGGCCGACTATTCTAACCCAATTACAGACAATTCAAAAATAGATGCAGGTGTAAGGGCACAGATTAGAAATTTTAGTAGTACCAACATTAACAGCTATTTCGATTACAATGCTAATAAGTACTTAACAAATGATTTACTAAATACTGATTACGAATTTACCGATCAGGTATTTGCTGGATATGCTACATATACTGGTAAAAAGGGAAACTTTGGGTACAATGTGGGCTTAAGGGCAGAAAGCAGTAATTACGATGGTACCCAAATAAGAAAGGTAGGCGATACTTCTTTTAAAGTGGATTTTCCCATTAGTTTCTTTCCCAGTGCTTTTTTAAGCTATAAGGTTAGCGATAAAGAAGATGTACAGTTTAACTATACCCGCCGTATTAACCGGCCTAACTTTTTCCAGTTAATTCCTTTTATAGATTTTACCAGCGATCCGCTGAACATAAGCCAGGGAAACAGCGGCCTTACGCCAGAATTTACCAACAGCTTCGAAGCCAATTATAGCAACCAGTTTAATAATAGCCATAGTTTTTTAGCATCGGTTTATTTTAAAAAAACCAACGACCTCATTACCCGTTTTTTCGATACTGCATTTAATCCGTTTACAAACCAAACGGTAAACCGCAGTACATATATTAATGCCAATAGCAGCACCAGTTATGGGCTAGAGTTAACCAGCAGAAACAATATTACTAAGGTTTGGGATGTAACTACCAACCTAAATTTTTACAACGCTACCATTAATAATAGCAATATTGCTGGGGTAAATAATACCAATAGCCAGTTTAGCTTTTACGGAAAATTAAATACCAATTACAAATTGGGTAAAACCAGCAGCTGGACTATACAAATAAACGGTGATTACCAGGGTAAAACAGTAAGGCCTGTAGGTGGCGGCGGTAGTGGCCGTGGTGGTGGCGGTGGTGGTGGAATGATGTGGGGCGGCGGTGGCAGCCAACCCGCCGGTAGTAATGGTTTTGTAAACCCTAACTATGGTGTGGATGTAGCTATTAAGAAAGAATTTATGAAGAATAAAGCGGCATCGGTTACACTTAGTATGAATGATGTATTCCGTACCAAACTACGCGACACTTACACTTTTGATACTTATTTTAACCAAAGCAACATTAGTCGCAGAGATCCGCAAATACTTCGTTTACAATTTAGCTGGAGGTTTGGTAAGCAGGACATTAACT
>JAYUOV010000335.1:0-23076 GCA_043760535.1 Chitinophagaceae bacterium | reverse complement strand
CGGGGGCCGCTAATTATGGAGTTATAAACAGTTACTTTTTGGCCAGTGCCATAGGTAGCAAGCAATGGCCAAAACAAGCCAAGATCGGTAATAGAAGGAATCACTTTTTCGATACCCACCACTACAATATGCACTTTGGGAAAAGCACAGCTTAACCGGGCGTTACCCTCATTTTCTGTAATGGCTATGCTGCCGGTATCGGCTATTATAAAATTGGCTCCGGTTACGCCCACCTCTGCTTCCACATACTTGTGGCGAAGTATATGGCGGGCTACCTGTGCTAATTGATCTGGCGTAAGGTTGGGTTCGGTTCCCAGTTTTTCGGCAAAGAGTTTGGCCACATCTTCTTTGCTTTTGTGCATAGCTGGGGTTACTATGTGATAGGGCGGTTCGCCATCCAGTTGTTGTATGTATTCGCCAAGGTCGGTTTCTACACTTTCTATATTGTTTTGTTCCAAAAATTGGTTGAGGTGAATTTCCTCTGTAACCATGCTCTTACTTTTTACCAGCGTTTTGCAGTTTACACTCTGGCAAATACGAAGAATTTCATCAAGCGCCTGTTGCGTGGTTTCGGCCCAGGTAACCTTGGCACCACGTTTGGTAATGTTACTTTCAAAATCCAGCAGGGTTTTATCCAGATTTTCGATGGCTTTCCACTTCAAATCTTTGGCACGTTCTCTTGCAGTAGGCAATTGGGCAAATTGCTGCTTTCCAATAGGTACGGTAGCATTGTACTTACCAATATTAAAATTGATTTTCCGCCTGTGTTCCAGGTCGGAAGCCTTAATGGTACTTTTTGCAAGAAAAGAAGAAGCGGTGGACATAAATGAGTACTTAGATTTTAGTACTTAGAATTAAGACAAGAAAAATTCAGTCAAACCAGACATTAACATAGTAAGAATAATACTGGAGTTTCAGTCTATTGTCTCAATATTATTGTCTCAGTACTGGTTTTAATGGCTGTTTTGTCCTTCGCCTTCACGTAAAATAGCACCGCCAGAAAGTATGGAGCAAATAGTAAAAAGGATGGTACCAGATAAACCGAGCCAAAATTTCCAAGCTGGCCCTGTGCCAATGGCACTAATCATGGTCATAATAGAAAACAGGTTTAACAGAACCAACGGAATAAATACAGGGAAACGCATAAGGATAATTTTGTGGGTTGATAATTGGCTGCAAAAGTAAGGCAGTTACGTAAAACTGGCGAATAGATATTTACTGAATGAAACTTGTAGCCGATGTTTCATCTAACACAATACCATCGTAAATAGTTGCTAGGGTAAGTTCAAAATCCAGCCTTGGAAATTGGATGGTTTCCTCCATGGTTTCGTAAGTTTGGTATTGCCATATTTGCGTATCGCCTATACTAGAATATACTTCTACCATTATTTCATTTTGGGCAATCAGTACATAGTATTGAAGGCTTTCGATGCGTTTGTAATATTTCAGTTTCACCTGTTTATCATATAGAGCGGTAGAATCTGAAAGTACTTCGAAAATGATGGAGGGGTGTTTTACAAAAACTTGATTCCCTTTTAGATTGTCTTCACAGGTAAGCATCAGATCCGCGTACACATAAAATTTATTTTTTTCAATTTCAAGTTTCATCCCGTCTATAAACACATCGCATCCTTGCTTTTTATTTGCCCTTAAAAAAATACCCAAATTTAGGATGATATTATTATGTGCCTTGGTGCCACCCGCTATCGCAAAAATTTCGCCATGGTAAAAATCATTCCGTTCAATACTGTTCTCTTCCATTAACATGTATTCGGCTAACGTAAATCTTGTAACCTCTTTTGGGATAGAAACATTCATAACTTAAAAAATTGAACAATAAAATTACAAGAAAATAAGGCGGCAATAGAAACTCCATTTTAAAAAAGAATGGCGCTTATAAGAGTTTATTATCCTGCAGCACTCTTCACTTCTGTTTCAATGCGTCGCAGTTTGGCTTCGCAATATTGAATCGGCTCGTTGGCTTGTTTTACTTTTTCGGCCAACGTATCCAATTGTATAGAATCGTTTGCTATCTGCTCTACTCCCCCTGAGAAGCGAAGCCTTCGACGTAAGAAAAGTTATTTGTTATGGGTAAAAATTTGTTGTGGTCATTATTCCACCTTTAAGTGTAGAACAACAATTTCTACCTAAAAACTAACAAGCGTTAGTTTATAACCACAACCCATTATTTTTGCTGCTCAAAACATTTACAAATGGAACAGCACAATAATCCCGAAATTTATTTTCAGCAAAAGATAGACCGCGAAATAAAAATAGAACCCAAAGACTGGATGCCGGAAAAATACCGGCAAACATTAATCCGCCAGATAAGCCAGCATGCCCACAGCGAAATTGTAGGCATGTTACCCGAGGCCAACTGGATTACCAGGGCTCCATCGCTTCGCCGCAAAGCCATACTAATGGCCAAGGTGCAGGACGAAGCCGGCCATGGCTTGTACCTCTATTGTGCCGCCGAAACCCTCGGCATCAGCCGCGACGAAATGTACAATCAGTTGCATAGCGGCAAGGCAAAATATTCATCCATATTTAATTACCCAACCCTTACCTGGGCCGATATGGGTGCCATAGGCTGGCTGGTAGATGGTGCCGCCATTATGAATCAGGTGCCTATTTGCCGCTGCAGTTACGGGCCGTATGCCAGAGCCATGGTAAGGGTTTGTAAAGAAGAAAGCTTCCATCAGCGCCAGGGTTTCGAATCGCTGCTGGTATTAA
The DNA here is from genome assembly GCA_043760535.1 of Chitinophagaceae bacterium. Lineage (GTDB taxonomy): Bacteria > Bacteroidota > Bacteroidia > Chitinophagales > Chitinophagaceae > JAZKFT01. Next base: position 20,343 of record JAYUOV010000335.1, on the reverse strand, counting down.
GCAAAGGCAACGAAGCCCAGAAAAGAATGTGCCAAGATGCCATAAACAGATGGTGGTGGCCAGCCGTAATGATGTTTGGCCCTACCGACGATGCCAGCCCTAACACCATACAAAGTATGCAGTGGAAAATAAAAAGATTTACAAACGATGAGCTACGACAAAAATTTGTGGATGTATGTGTAGAACAGGTAAAACTCCTCGGCATGACACTGCCCGACCCCGACATAAAATGGAACGAAGAACGCAACCATTTCGACTTTGGAGCTATTAACTGGAACGAGTTTTGGGCAGTAGTAAAGGGCAATGGCCCATGCAATAAACAAAGACTGGAAACCCGCAAAAAAGCCTGGCAGGAAGGCGAATGGGTTCGTGAAGCGGCAACAGCTTATGCAGAAAAAAAAGCGGCTGATAGCAAGCCGGCCACAATAAAAAAGTTAGTGGCTGCTTAGTTTTTATTTATTGCATTTACCATCACAAATGCTACAATCAAAAATTCATCACACATGGAATTATCGGTTATTCAAAACAAAATTTACGAGGTGCATGGGCAAAAAGTAATGCTGGATTTTGACTTAGCGGGAATGTATGAAGTTGAAACAAAAGTTTTTAACCAGTCAGTTAAAAGAAACGCTGGCAGGTTTCCTGCTGATTTTATGTTTACCCTTACCCAGAAAGAGTTTCAGCTCTTGAGGTCACAAATTGTGACCTCAAGTTGGGGCGGCACAAGGTATCTCCCATCTGCCTTTACCGAACAAGGAGTGGCTATGCTTTCTTCGGTATTAAACAGCCAAAAAGCAATTGATGTTAATATTACCATCATCCGCACATTTATGCTTTTGCGGCAAATGGCTTTTGAACACAAAGACCTTCATGAAAAAATAATAAAACTAGAAAAGAAGTACAACAAAAATTTTAAAGAAGTATTTAAGGGTTTGGAGTTTTTAGTGGCAGAAAAAGTGCAGGAAGAAGATTTCAAAACAAGAAAACGAATTGGCTTTAAGCCAGATTAAGTAATAAAAAAAGTATCACCATGGAACAAAATCAATGGCCTTTATGGGAAATTTTTATCCGAAGCAAGCAGGGATTGGATCATAAACACGTTGGCAGTTTACATGCAGTAGATGCTGCCATGGCCATAGAAAATGCCCGTGATGTGTACACCCGCCGCATGGAGGGCGTAAGCATTTGGGCAGTGGAAAGCAAATATATACATGCCAGCAACCCGGCCGATGGAGGCGAATTTTTCGATCCGGCTAACGACAAAGCTTATAGGCACCCCACTTTTTATGATTTGCCCGATGAGGTAAAGCACATGTAGGGGGGTGGTTGATTAGTTGATTAGTTGATCAGTTGATTAGTAATTGGTAAAAGAGCAGAATCCAACCCAGTAATCAATTATTCTACCACCGAATTTTAAGAAAAAATAATAAAAATGAACTCAACAATACAACCAATCAACCAATCAACTAATCAACCAATCAACTACACCCTTCACCTGGCAGATAATGCCCTGATTATGGGCCACCGCCTTAGCGAATGGACTGGCCATGGCCCAGTACTGGAGCAGGATATTGCCATCAGCAATATTGCCCTGGATTATATTGGGCAAGCCCGAAATTTTTATCAATACGCTGCTGTACAAATTAACCAGTCAACCAATCAACAAGTTAACCAATCAACTGAAGATACACTTGCTTACCTGCGGGATGCCATCGACTATAAAAATCATTTACTTCCCGAATTGCCCAATGGCGATTGGGGCCAGTCTGTTCTAAAAATCTGCTGCTTTTCTGTTTACCAGTTTTACCTGTATCAGCAACTGATACATGCTGCCGATGCACAAATAGCAGCCATTGCCGAAAAGAGTTTAAAAGAAGCTACTTACCATCTTAGGTGGAGCAGCGAATGGGTTATTCGCCTGGGGGATGGCACTAACCAAAGCCATGAACGAATGCTACAAGCCATTGAGGAAATATGGACTTTTACTGGAGAATTATTAATCCCGCCATCTTACGATTTGGGGTTTATCAATTACCATTTGCTTAAAGAAAACTGGCATATAAAGATTTCGGAAGTATTGGCCGAAGCCAATCTTCCTTTTATTGAAAATGCTTGGATGCAGACCGGCGGTGTGGAAGGAAAACATACCGAACACCTAGGTTATATTTTGGCCGAAATGCAATTTTTACAAAGGGCATATCCTAATGCAGAATGGTAAAAATACCCTCCCTAAATACACCGGTTGGGGATTTGCAAGGAGTCTGCTTTTTTGCATCAAAAAACTCAATGAAAGATTTGTCAAGCTTTAATAATTTAGAAACCGCTTTAGAATCTGCGGATTTGAAAGCCCCACCTTTAAAGAGATTTGGGGAGGCTGAAATTTGGCAAATACTCGAAACCGTTTGCGACCCCGAAGTGCCAGTTTTATCTATTTTAGATTTAGGCATTGTGAGGAAAGTGGAAATTTTTGATGATACTCAGATTGAAATCACCATCACCCCAACCTACAGCGGCTGCCCGGCTATGGATATGATTAACATGAATATTCGCATGGCCATGCTGGAACATGGTTTTACCAACATTAAAATTACCACCATACTATCTCCGGCATGGACAAGCGACTGGATGACCGAAGCAGGCAAAAAAAAGCTGGTGGAATACGGCATAGCTGCCCCAAACAAACAATTTACTATTCCGGCCGGTGGTGTGCCATGCCCATTGTGCCAATCATCCAACACAAAACTAATTAGCGAATTTGGCAGTACCGCTTGCAAGGCATTGTACCAATGCAGCGATTGCAAAGAGCCGTTCGACTATTTTAAATGCCACTGATACAACCATTTCCCCTTTTATCCCAAGAGACCAAGTATTGGTGTAACCTTTTTTTACCGCCCTTCGTACTATCTTTAATACCTGCTAAAAACAAAAAGAACCCTGTTTAACCAAGCCAAAGCCACTACATGACTGACCGTGAATACAACGAATGTGTAAACCAATACTCGGACAACGTGTATCGGTTTATCCTCAAAAACATACGACATGCCGAGGATGCTCAGGATGTGGTACAAACGGCCTTTGAAAAACTGTGGGTGAACCGTGAAAATGTGGATGGAACTAAGGCAAAATCGTACTTATTTACCATTGCCTACCACCAAATGATAGACCATATACGTAAGGTGAAAAGGATTAGCTATAAAGAAGAAATACCCGAACAGGCCGGCGGTATAGAAATGCAGCCACAACGGTACATGAGGAAACAACTGGAAGAGGCATTGGCTACATTAACCGAAATACAAAGAAATCTCGTACTACTAAAAGATTATGAAGGCTACAGCTACGAAGAAATAGGACAGATAACAGGCCTAAACGCCAGCCAGGTAAAAGTGTACCTGCACCGGGCAAGGATGATATTGAGAAACTATTTGGTAAAAATTGAAAATGTAGTTTGAGGAAGCGAGTAGTTAGTGGGCAATAGCGAGTGGGGATTGGGGAATAGTTAGTTGTAAATCACAGTACTGTAAAATCTGAAATCATACATCATAAATCCGTTCATGCACATCACCCGTTATAATTACGAAGAATTCTTTTTGCTGCTGGCAGATGGCGAACTGGCGCCGGCACAGGAAGAAATGGTGCTGGCATTTACCCAACAACACCCCGACCTAGAAGAAGAATTGAACCTGATGATGGATTGCAAACTGGAAGCTGAAGTTCCACCTATTTTTCCAAAAGAAAAATTGCTTAAACCGGTTATCTGGAATATAGATGTACCTGAAAATATACAGATGCAACTATTGGATTTGCTGGATAACGAATTGGATGATGTGTCTAAATCTACTTTAGAAAAAAGAATAGCCAACGACGCCTTCCTGCAACTGGAATGGAATTTATTACAATCGCACTTAAAGTTACCAGCAGCAGAAGCCCCACCTTTTCCGAAAGAGAAATTACTGAAACCAACCACTTGGAATGTGGATGAACCTGAGACCATCTATGTGCAAATGATGGCTATGCTAGACAATGAATTGCCGGCCACCGAAAAGCTGCAACTGGAACAAAAAATAGCTGCCAGCAAAGCATTACAGATAGAATGGAAAAGCTTACAACAGATAAAGCTTGTACCAGATGTTGTTCATTTTCCAAAGGCAAATTTATTGCAGGCAGATAGTTGGAATGTGGAACAGCCCAATGCTATATATGTACAAATGATGGCCTTGCTAGATAACGAATTACCCACCGCTGAAAAGCTGCAACTGGAACAAAAAATAGCTAGGGATATATGGTTACAAAACGCATGGCAAAGCTTTCAAAATACCAAGCTTATTGCCGAAATAATTGAGTTTCCTAACAAGCAGCTTTTATACAAGGAAAAAGAGCAAAGAAGAATAGGCGGATGGATGCGTTGGGCTGCTGTCGCCGCTGTACTATTGGGTTTTGGCTGGTTTTTACTACCACCAAAAAATGTGAATCTAACAAATGGCATGGCTACCAACACTGTAAAAGAAACGAAACGTACAGTAGCGGATTCTAGTAAAAAGGAACTTGTAAAAACCCCGCTATCTCTGGCAAAAATATCAGAGCAAAAAGTAGTAAAATGGGGTACGGATAATGTACGAACTAAAGAGGAATTAAGCAATGAAATGGCTGCCGCGGATACAGAAAAAATCAGTAAAAAAAATAATGCTGAAAAGCAGAAGAATATATTTAAAAAAACAGTTTTAACTAAAAATAAACTTACAGTAAATAGTGAGCCAAATACAGAAACAGCTAACACAATGGCCTCCAATACCAATAACGAAGAGGTAATGGCATTTAACTCAACAAGGAAAATTATTTCTGGCAATGCAGGTAAAGAACACGAAACAGCCAACAGGCAGCCTGACCAATTAAACAGTATTGCTAACAATTCTAATACTTATGCCTTTAGAACTGCATCTTACAAAGCGGAGGAGCTTACAGAAGATGCTGACAACGACGTAGTATATATAGCTGGCGCCAGGCTTAGTAAGCAAAAAGTGAGGGGTGTATTCCGCGGTATTACCCGATCACTTGGCCGCAGTTTTACTAAAAGTAAAGTGGCATCAGAAAATGAAAACCCACCATTGAGCCGAAGCCTTACCCCTTAATTTTAAATCAAATGCCCAAATAAGGGCAAAAAAATCAAGCAATGAAAAAGACATTACTCGTATGGACAGCTACGCTGTTCGCTGGCATCGCTATGGCTCAAACAGATAGCACTATTGCCAAAAAAAACAAAGTGGACACCATAAGAATTGGTGGCATGATTATTATAAAAAAGAATGGCGATAACACCTCCGATTCTGCAAGCCACAGTGATTTTAATATTGGGTGGAACAGCCGCCGCAAACGGAACAAAGACGTGGAGACCTCCTATCTTATAATGGATTTTGGCTTTGCTAATTTTACCGACAAAACCAATTATGCCTCAGCCGAAGCCAGGAGTTATGCAAAAACGATTCGCCCAGGCGAAGCACCTTTTACAGCCAGCGATTTTAAAGTTCGCAACTTTAAATCGAGGAATTTTAACCTCTGGTTTTTTATACAAAAACGCAACCTTGTAAACCATGTGCTGAACCTTAAATACGGCCTTGGTATAGAAACCAATAATTACCATTGGGAGAACGACCTCTCTTTTGTAAAAGGTACTCTTCCTTATGTGTTCCGAGATAGTATCTCTTTTAACAAAAACAAGCTGGCACTTGATTATTTAACCGTACCTGTGATGCTTAATATTAATACAAATCCTAAAAAGAGCAAATCGCTTACTATGAGTTTCGGGGCAAGTTTTGGCTACCTATATAGCGGCCGTACCAAGCAAAAAAGCAGCGAAAGAGACAAACAAAAACTACGCAGTTCTTTCGATACCAAAGACTGGAAAGTGAGCCTGATAGGCGAACTCGGCATTGGCCCTTTAAAGCTTTATGGCAGCTATGTTCCTAAAAATATTTTCGACCGTGGGCTCGATTTCAGACCCTATAATATTGGTGTAAGATTGGGTGGATGGGATTAATTGTTTTGCTAAAAAAACAAATCAAGGCCACAAAGGAAATCTCTTTGTGGCCTTGTTATTTTTTAAATGCAGGCTTTAAATCGTACAAATCGAAATTATATTCGATGCATGAAAAGTTTTGTTGCCATTTGCTGGTTTATAATTACGTTGGTGCTACTAACCTTACCTGCAGCTGCATTTCCCAAACAATCGTGGCTAGATAATATACATTTTGATAAAGTGGTGCATGTTGGGCTATTTTCAGTATTGGTTTTTTTGTTTTTCTGGGCAATTACAAGGGCTGAATTTTCTTTTGAAAAAAAGAAAAATAGATTGTTGGGTATAGCATTGGTGGGGCTTGCCTATGGTGTAGCCATGGAATTTGTTCAGAAATACTGGATACCAAACAGAAATTTTGATGTGTTCGATATTCTGGCAGATGGGGTGGGGTGTTTTTTACCATTTGTTTTTTTAAAACAAATGGTGAAGGCTTTATTTTCTTCTAATGCAAAAGCTTAATTTTTTAAAGAATAATACAGACTTTATACCCACATTCGGAAAGGATTTACATTGCACTTATAGGGATGATGTACAATAAAAAGCCCCGAATAAAATTCGGGGCATATAAAGATTGATGTGCCTTTGTATGGCAATTGCTATTTTAATTTGCTTTCGTCGCTTACAGTCAATTTATGACGACCCTTTGCACGGCGGCTGGCCAAAACTTTGCGGCCATTAGCGGTTAGCATACGCCTGCGGAACCCGTGAACAGATTTGCGGCGACGGTTATGCGGTTGGAATGTACGTTTCATAATAATTTGTTTTACTAACCCTAAAAATATTGTTTCAAAACAAGGAGGCTACCATTTGCCTTCTTACGTTTTGGTGAAAGGACGGCAAAAGTAAGGGTAAACAGTTACAAAATACCACTGATTTATAAAAATGTTTGGTACTTTACTGGGTTTCGTAATCTATTATAGGTATAACTGCACCGATTTTATTTTTTGTCCAAAAAAATTGGGTGCATGGTTATCAAAATCAACGGGGTCGTCGGTTGTATAAAATTTCATAGAACCACTTTGGCTAATGCGGCTTTCCATTTCGGGGTGCCTGCCTAAGTAATCTACAAGGCTATTGGCTATCATTTCTCCCTGCGACAATAAAGTAGTGCCAACTGGTAGCATAGCAGCAATAATATTTTTTAATAAAGGATAATGGGTACAAGCTAGCAAAACGGTATCTATACAAGCCGACTGGGCTAACAATTGCTCCATGTTTTGTTTTATAAAATAAGTAGCCCCAATGCTGTTATGTTCGTTGTTTTCTATCAGCGGCACCCACATAGGGCAGGCTTGCTGATGCACTTCTATTCCCGGGTAAAATTTAGCTATTTCTATCGGATACGATTCGGACTGCACAGTTCCACTGGTAGCAAGAATACCTACTTTCTTAGATTTTGAATATTGGCCAATTACTTCGGCCGTAGGCCGGATAACACCCAAAACCCTTTTGGTTGGGTCGTTAATGTTTGGCAAATTCTGCTGCTGAATGGTACGTAGCGCTTTGGCGGAGGCAGTATTACAAGCCAGAATAACCAATGGGCAGCCTTGTGTAAAAAACCATTGAACACATTGCCAAGTGTATTGGTAAACGGTTTCGAAACTTCGGGTGCCATAAGGTGCACGGGCATTATCGCCAAGGTATATATAATCGTATTGTGGCAGCTGCGCTGCTATTTCTTTAAAAACGGTTAGGCCGCCGTAGCCACTGTCGAATATGCCGATGGGGGATGATTTTATCACTTTTTTTTTGCAGCTGCCTACTTAGAATAGCCGCTTACTAAACAAACTTACAGAAATAAATTGCTTGCCAAAATTAGAATCAAAAAGTAAATTTTTAATCTTTCTGTTTTACTGTTTTAATACAAAATGATTCTTTTGAACAAAAAAATGATTCACAACCTTTGATTTTTTGTAAAAAAAGCTAATTTTAGAACAGGAAATATGTAACAGAAAAAAATCAATACTATACACTATGAGAGGCGTAAACAGAGTTATGTTAATTGGAAACCTAGGCAAAGATCCCGATGTGCAGTATCTGGAAGGCAATATTGGCGTAGCCAAATTTCCACTAGCTACTACAGAAACTTTTAAAGACCGAACCGGCAAACTTAACAGCCAATCCGAATGGCATACAGTAGTACTTTGGCGTGGCCTAGCCGAACTGGCACAAAAATATTTACACAAAGGCAGCCTTGTTTATATAGAGGGCAGCCTTAAAACTCGCAGTTGGGAAGATAAAGACGGCGTGAAAAGATTTGCTACCGAAATAGTAGGTGATAACTTGATAATGTTAGATAAGCGAAGCGGTGGCGGCCACCAACCTTTACCTACCGACGGTACTGAAGGCTTTATTGCCAGCGATATACCGCCCATAATAGACCCTACAGAATCGCTGCCTTTTTAAAAGCAAAGCACTTATTTGCTAATAAAGCATGTGGCCTTATAAAAAACGGGCAGGTTTGCTTTTCATCCATGCTCATGTATGCAATAGTTATTTCGATGAGTCAACTTTGACCTCTATAATTTACTTGCAGATAAAGAAGTTAGTAGTGCTAAGTTTGAAGGAATGGTGAAACTGTAGGGTCAAAAGCACAAATTCATGAACCAAATAGTAGTTTTTGCGTTTAAGGCATAGATTTACCAATTCAAAAATTGCGTTATGGCTGTAGAAAAAAATGAATTCCGCTGGACAGAGGCACCTAATCCGCATCATGTAAGGGTTCGGCAGATTATAAAAGATCATCCAGAAGTAAAACAATTGATTGGTAAAAATCCAATATCGCTGCTGATTATTATTGCATGTGTGGTATCGTTGGTTTTGGGTGCTTATTTACTCCGCGATTCGCCATGGTGGCTCATTCTGGTATTGGCTTATGTGGGCGGCGCCTTTCCCAGCCATGCCCTTTGGGTAATGATACACGAATGTGGACACCAACTTGTATTTAAAGGTAAAGCACTCAACTACTGGTCGGCTATATTGGCTAATATGCCACATATTTTTCCGAGTGCCATATCGTTTCAGCACTACCACAACCGCCACCATACGCACCAAAGTGTGCATGATTACGATGGCGACCTACCCGATTTTTGGGAGGCGAAGCTGATTAATAATTCTACCATAGGTAAAATGTTCTGGATGGCTTTGTTTCCATTCTTTCAGATAACACATACCATGCGGCTGAAAGATTTAAAGAAATTTGATTTTTGGATGGCGGCTAATTGGGTAGTGCAGATAGCTTTTAATGTGGTTATTTGGTTTTTACTCGGCCCAAAAGCTTTTGTGTTTCTGCTGGCCAGTTTTTTGTTTTCTGTAGGCCTGCATCCATTGGGTGCAAGGTGGATACAGGAACATTATTTAGTGTTGAGCGAACACCAGGAAACATACAGTTACTATGGCCCTTTAAATACCATTGCATTTAACATTGGCTACCATAATGAGCACCACGATTTTCCCAGTGTGCCATGGAATAACCTGCCCAAGCTTAAACAAAAAGCGCCGGAACATTACGACCACCTGCTCTACCACAAATCGTGGACAAAGCTTTTCTTTCGTTTTCTTTTTGACCCTAAATTGAGTCTTTATAACAGGATTGCGAGGAAGCAAAGAAATAAAATTGAGAAGTTAGAAGAGGCGGAGATGTTGGGCGTGTAGGATTCAATGAATTTAAAAAACGGCTGTATCAATTGAGGTTGATGCAGCCGTTTTTTTGTTTAGCCCTTTTTATACTTAGAACTCCTCACCCACTAAACTCAGAACTTTTTATAATTCGCAGTCTAAAAAAGCCCGATAGGAGCACACAGTTGAACGGAGTCCCGAAATGCTACGGGATTTACAACGTTCGCCAATGTGGCTCTATCAGGGTATGGCTTTCGCTGGGTTAATAAAAGAAAAACTACGCAATCTAAACTGCGAGGAGAAAGGATTTCTGATACTAAATCAAGTTGACTTTTCCAGAAAGGAAACTACGTTATAATCATCTACTTAAATGAACGGTTCGTACAACCGACCGGTTATCACCCAGTTCATAATAAATGCCCTTGCTGCCGGGTTGGTAACTGAGCCAAAGCCTTGATTCAGTTTCATTTTTTACATTTAAGTAATTGCGTTTAGCGTACCAGCCCACTTGGTAATAATAACTCGGGGTATTGATGAAAATATATTCATCAGGCTGGGCTTCGGCTGCCATTCGTTGGCCCATTTCTTTCATCCATACATATCGTTCTCCGTTGAAGCTTTCGTGGCCCGGTGGATTTACATATTCGTACATCAGCACACCAAAAGCAATCATAATAACAATGGCAAAATATTGTGCTGTTTTTTTAAGTTGTGGCAAGCAAATAACAGCCCATATAATGAGTATCGGCGCCCATTTAAGTACAGCGTAATCATGCTCATTACTAAAGCCCCTAAACAGCAAGTAATGAAAGGATGGGATTAATAAAATAATCATTAAAAACCTTCGCCATTGTGCTTTGCTATAAGCAAGTGCTGCAATGGCCGCTATAAAAAAAAGACCATAGCCGGTAACGAAATGTTTTATAAAATCGAAGAAGGAATAAGTAAGGCCTCCATCGGGTGAACGGCGGTGAAATAGTTGCTCAAAAAAGAAAGCTTTATACTCCGTAAAGCCAATAACCGAACTGTATTGCCAAACAATCAGTGCCAACGGAATGCTTACTGCTACTGCATTTGCCAATAAAAAGGGAACCCTGTTTTTAAATTGTTTTACAGAAATAGCTTGTAAAAAAAACACCAATGCAATAACACAACCCAACCAATCCGTATATACTGCGGCGGCTACAATGGCGCCATATAGCAAGTAGTTTTTAAGATGCCATACATATCCGTTTTGTATTATTTTAAACCCTGTTATTAATGCAGCAAGGTATAAGGGCAGTACCATTATTTCGTGGCAATAGGCATTGCCCATAAACCACATAATGGCTGGTGAAAAAAGAAAAAAAACAGTGGCCAGAAAATGGTAATACAAGGCATCGAAAGAGATGGCTTTACTATCCGTGGCATTACGCCATTTGGTGGATTTAAATACCATTTGTGCCATCGTAAAAAACAGGTAAACTGAAAGTAATTGCAGCAGCAACATGAATATGCGGAGGCTTGTTTCTGTAGGCGGAATATGAAGTATTTTAAACACTGCCCATGGCAATATATAAGATAGCGGCCCAACCGATAAATAGGTGCCGCTTTTAAACAAGTTAGGATAAGGATTATTGGGCCGGGTAAAAATATTATAGTCGCCGGGAAACAGGTGAACCGGTGCGCCGTTAGAAAAAGTAATCCCTTTTTCGTTCCATACCTGCAGGCAGGTAAGTACGGCTGCAGTATTTAATTCGTGGTGCTTGCTAAGCGGCCTTGTAAGCTGCGGAATGCGGATCAAAACCGTAATAAAAAATAAAAAAAACAGCACCGCCTTAGGCCGGTGCTGCATGATATGTAAAATGAATTTCATTTCAGGATGAAGATAAGAATGCTACGAAACACCTGCACCTGCATTGATGGTTTCTTCGGGATTAATAAAGTGGAGTTTGCCGGCAGCGTCCTCGGCCATCAGTATCATACCGGCACTTTCTATACCACGCATTTTGCGGGGAGCAAGATTGGTAACTACGGTTACCTGCTTGCCTACAATTTCTTCGGGTTTAAAATGCAGGGCTATTCCGCTTACAATTGTTCTTGTTTCAAAACCGAGGTCCACGGAGAGCTTTAGCAGTTTGTCTGCCTTTTCTACTTTTTCGGCAGCTACTATGGTGCCTACTTTCAAATCTATTTTAGCAAAATCGTCGAATACAATTTCCGGTTTTACTACAACTACTTTTTCTGTATCTGTTGGTACACTATCTGTATTTGTTGTAGTATTTTTATCTATTGTCTCTGTACTATTATCTTTCATCTTTTCGCTTTTGGCTTTTAATTTTTCTACCTGAATATCTATTTCGGCCTGTTCTATTTTTCTAAATAATAATTGTGGTTCTCTTAGGTTATAGCCTACGCTTACAAGTTTTTGCTTACCGGCATTTCCCCATTCCAGCATTTTATTTACCACCTTTAGCATGTAGCAAATTTTAGTAGCTGTATTGGGTAAAAATGGATTAATGAGGATAGCAAGATTACCCGTAAGCTGCACGCAAAGGTGCAGGCAATTGTCAATCAGTTTTTGATTGGCAGGATTTTCCTCTAACGTTTTAGCCACAATCCATGGCTGCTTTTTCTGCATGTACTGGTTGCCTTTTCTTGCCAGATCAATCACTTCAAACTGTGCATCCCTGAATTTATATTGCTCAATTAATTGCTCCACTTTTTTGGCTGTAGCACCAAAAGCGGCCAGCATTTCCTTGTCATCATTATCCAGCACATCGGCATGTAGTGGCGGCACTTTGCTATTGCAAAGCTTGTGCATCAGCACCATGGTACGGTTAATAAAATTGCCAAAAATGCTTACCAGTTCGCTGCTGTAAGCGTCGTAAAAACCTTTCCAAGTAAACTCACTATCCTTAGTTTCTGGTGCAATGGCATTAAGGTAATAACGCAAAGCATCCACCATTTGGCCGCCGCCGTTTTCGGGTTTCACCCAATCGTTTATATAGTCTTCCATCTCAATGCTCCACCCACGGCTGGTGCTCATTTTGTCGCCTTCCAGGTTCATAAATTCGTTGGCAGGCACATTTTCCGGCAAAATATTGCCATGTAACTTCAGCATTACCGGAAAAATGATGCAATGGAAAACGATATTGTCTTTACCCACAAAATGTACCAGTTTGGTCTCCGCATCGTTCCAATATGGCTGCCAGTCTTTGCCGGTGTCGATTGCCCATTGTTTTGTGGCACTGATGTATCCGATTGGTGCATCAAACCAAACGTAGAGAACCTTACCCTCTACACCCGGAACCTTGATTCCCCAATCCAAATCTCTTGTTACCGCCCTTGGCTGCAAACCCGCATCTATCCAGCTTTTGCACTGGCCCAGTACATTCGTTTTCCAGTCTTCTTTATGGTCTTCCAGTATCCACTGGCGTAAAAAATCCTCATGGCGGTTAAGTGGCAGGTACCAGTGTTTGGTGGTTTTTTTTATGGGCTGATGACCACTTAAAGTACTGCGTGGATTGATGAGCTGCTCCGGGCTTAGCGTAGAGCCACATTTTTCGCATTGGTCGCCAAAGGCATTTGGATTGGCACATACCGGGCAGGTGCCGATGATATAGCGGTCGGCTAAAAAAGTTTGGGCTTCCTCATCAAAAAACTGTTCACTTTCCTTCTCTTCCAGGTCGCCATTGTTGTTAAGTACTGTAAAAAATTCCTGTGCCGTTTCGTGGTGCAGCGGGTCGCTGGTACGGTGGTACACATCAAAAGAAATATGGAGATCGGCAAAATTCTGCTTTAGAATTTCATGGTATTTGTCCACGATGGCTTTCGGGGTTGTGCCTTCCTTCATGGCCTGTATGGTAATGGCAGCACCGTGTTCATCGCTGCCACATACCCATACCACATCCCGTTTTTGGGCACGGAGGTAACGCACATAAATATCGGCAGGCAGGTAAGCTCCGGCAAGGTGACCAATATGTTTAAGCCCGTTGGCATAAGGCAGGGCACTGGTTATCAGGTATCTTTTAGGGGTGCTCATTATTCTTTTTCGTTAAGTCAATAGGTCATTTACCTAAGGGTGGTTATAAATCACATCAAAGGCTATTGGGCAATTAGCCAATGTGGCAAAAATAAGTAAACAGAAATGAAGCCGGCTAAGAGTATCCTACCCAAAGTGGATTATTATAAAGCAACCGCGGCTGTAGTGAGTATAAACGGGAAAAATCAATGTTATACCTTTGACCTTTCTCAAAGCTGAAAATCTATACACAAATGGGTATCGAAAAAGACATCAATCAAAGCCACTTCCGCAACGATTATCAAAAGGCCATTATAAACCTTATTTATACTTTTAACTGGGTTCGGGATCGGATACAGGGCCAGTTAACCGCACACAAGCTTACCACACAGCAATACAATATTTTACGCATACTGCGTGGTGCAAAACAGCCACTGAGTACTTTACAGATACGAGAAAGAATGCTAGATAAAATGAGCGACACCAGCCGAATTGTAGATCGCTTAATCGTAAAAAATCTTGTAGAGAAAACTATTTGTAAAAAAGATAAGCGCCTTGTAGATGTTATGATTACCAACAAAGGCCTAAATCTGCTGAAAGTAATGGATGTTTACTCCGAAGAGATGGACAAAGTTATGGGCAACCTTTCTGAAACCGAGGCACACCAGCTAAATGTGCTGCTGGATAAAGTAAGGCAGCAGGCGGAATAGTTAAACACTAGCCAATACCTACTAAACATTAGTTTTTTTACATTACCGCTTTTACCACATTATGTATCACCTTAGGCTTGCCGAGCGTATAATAATGCAGTACAGGTACGCCAAATTCTTTCAGCTCTTTGCTTTGCTGTATCAGCCACTCCTGGCCCACAAGTTCCACATCGGCGTCGGTTTTACATTTCATTACTTCCAAACTTAGGTCGGTAGGTATATCCACATGAAAAATGCGAGGCAGTACGCTCAGTTGTTTTTTGGTAGTAAGCGGTTTTAGGCCGGGTATAATAGGTACATCAATACCTGCATTGCGGCATTGTTTTACATAATCCATAAACTTTTGGTTATCAAAAAACATCTGTGTCATAATATAATCGGCACCGGCATCTATCTTCTCTTTCAGCCGTTTCATATCTATTTCTAGGTTGGGTGCTTCAAAATGTTTTTCGGGGTAACCAGCCACGCCTATGCAAAAGTTGGTTTTGCTACCGTTCAGTATATCATCTTCCAGGTAAATACCATTGTTAAGGTGCTGTACTTGTTTTAAAAGGTCAATGGCATACGGGTGTCCATCGCTATGTGGCACAAAACTGGCCTCGTTTTTCTCGGCATCGCCACGCAGTACCAGTACATTATCTATGCCCAAAAAGTTCAAATCTATCAGGGCGTTTTCGGTTTCTTGCTTACTAAAGCCGCCACATATAAGGTGCGGAATGGTATCTACATTATAATGGTTGCGGATGGCCGCACAAATACCCACCGTTCCGGGGCGTTTGCGTACTTCTACCTTTTCAAAAGTATTGTCTGGCTTCTTTTTAAACATACTTTCACTGCGGTGGTAAGTTACGTTTATAAAAGGCGGTTTAAACTCCATCAGTTGGTCTAAGTGGCCATACAGCGTTTGGATAGTTTTACCTTTTAAAGGTGGCAATACTTCAAAAGAAACAAGGGTGCTGTTGTTAGCGGCTTCAATATGTTCGGTTACTTTCATGTTATTTTATTATGTCATTGATTCAATAAGTTATTGGTCATTATGTTTTCTATTAGTCAATGACCTACTGACCATTTACTTATTGACTAAGTTTTTAGGAAACGCTGCAAGATAATTGAATACCACGTTGATAAAACACTTGTTAAGGTTCTAATGTTTATTAGTGTTTAAGGTTGTAAACTATATTTTTGTTGCTATTAGGGTATCAATTTGTTTTTTTGAAAATGAAATGCGGGGGTTGCCAGCCAAAATACAGGGCTGGCCGGGCTTTCCGTTCCAATTTTTTTTGGCCTTTCTTTTACGTCTTTAGGGAATAGGGGTTGAGGCCAAAAAAAGATTTCCACTACAATCCCTAACCCAATGCCATCACACAAAACATTGACCAACCAGATTCAGACGCCAGCATGGCGTCGCTACAAAATCCCAATCCCTAATTAACCAATCATCAAATCCACCAAATTGAACCTTACTATTACCACCAAAAACCTTGTAAAAACATATAGTAACCGCACGGTTGTAAACCATGTAAATATAGAAGTAAGCCAGGGGCAAATTGTGGGTTTGCTTGGGCCGAATGGTGCTGGCAAAACCACCAGTTTTTACATGGTGGTAGGTCTTATACGGCCCGATGAAGGCGATGTGTTTCTTAACGACCTCAACATTACCAAACTACCCATGTACAAAAGGGCACAAATGGGCATCGGCTATCTGCCGCAAGAAGCTAGCGTTTTTCGTAAGCTAAGTGTGGAAGATAATATTAGTGCCGTGCTGGAAATGACCAAACTGAGTAAGGCTGAGCAGAAGAAAAAAATGGAAAGCCTGCTGGATGAATTTAACCTGCACCATGTGCGCAATAACAACGGCGACAGCCTGAGTGGTGGCGAACGCCGCCGTACAGAGATAGCCCGTGCATTGGCGGTAGATCCCAAGTTTATTTTGCTAGATGAACCCTTTGCCGGTGTGGATCCTATAGCAGTAGAAGACATACAGGGGGTAGTGGCCAAGCTTAAATACCGCAATATTGGTATCCTTATAACCGACCATAATGTAAACGAAACCCTCTCCATTTGCGACCGTGCCTACCTGCTGATAGATGGTAAAATTTTTAAAGAAGGTACTGCCGAGCAACTGGCCGAAGATGAACAGGTGCGTAAACTGTACCTTGGCACCAACTTTGTTCTCCGCCGCAAAGACTGGCTAATGGATATGGGCCGGGAAGAAAGTAAAAAACCATCCAAAGATAAAATAGTGGCTACGCTGGATAGGGCCGTACAATACATAAACCGGCTAGAAGAAAAACAGAACGAAGCCAGCCGAAGCATTGGTGCCAAGTTTGGCGGCGTACAAGCACAAGATGATTTGGTAAGGAATGGGTACGTAAAATACATTGCTGAAATACAGGCTGCTTTAAAACTGTTTGACGAAGAGCAAAAAGATGCGGAATTACAACATCGCATACAATTAATAGTACCCGAAAACCCGGCATTGAAAGGCGATCTGATGAGTATGATTAGTTATTTTAATTTGAATTATTAGTTGGAAAATTTTTATTTATTTTAATGTGGCCTTTTCCTGCTTGCCCATTTTAAGTTGGCAACTAATTGGAAGTAGCGCAGCGAACCATTATTTTATTTTTACTCTGCCTATATTTAGATAATTTTTAACCTACATAGAAAGTATCAAATAGCCAAACTATGATTCATAAGGCAAGACTTAAAAATTTTAAAAGAATTGAAGATGAAACTTTTGCCCTCACAGATTTTGATTTGTTGGTTGGTCCCAACAATAGTGGTAAAAGCACTCTTTTGCAGGCATTAGCTATTTGGCAATATTGTGTTGATCAGTTTAAAAGATCAAAAAGAAGTGGTAGTAGTGGAATGCAATTGATTTTGCCCAATTTTTCGGTTCTTCCGCTCCCTGAATTTAATTTACTATGGAAGGATAAAACGGAAAGACGATATCCAGAAATCAACGGTAAAAAAAAGCTAGAATATATCTTAGTAGAAATTGAAGTTTTTTGGATGAATCTGGAGAATCTGGAAATTTCTCTTAACGTACAGTTGCGTTACCAAAATCCTCAATCAGTATATGCAATACCCGGCCAAGGTTGGTCTGCTTTCAAAATATTAGAGCAAACAAAAGAGTTTCCTAAAATAGTTTACGTGCCTCCATTCTCGGGTTTAGAACCAAATGAAATTTGGTATGACGATCCTAACGTAAGAAAAAATGTTGGGAAGGCTCAACCCGGTTCTGTGTTAAGAAATTTATTGTATAGAGTTGTAGATAAGCCAAATATTCAAGTAAAGGATAATGCGGATTGGAAAGAAATTTGTGCCAAAGTGAAGCAATGGTTTGGGGTAGAGTTAAATCCACCTATATATGAAAAAGGCGAAAGCTTGGAAATAATTGTAACCTATAAATCAAATGGTAAGGATTTTGATATTATTTCTGCCGGAAGTGGTTTTCACCAAATCCTTACCCTTTTGGCTTTCTTCTATGGCTATCCAGGAATTACGACTATTCTATTTGACGAGCCTGATGCACATCTTCATGTCAATCTTCAAAAAAGCATACTTAATTATTTCATTCATCAAAAGAAAATTCAATTCCTTATTGCTACACATGCTGAAGAGTTTATTAGAGGTGTAGGAGTGAACAGCATTATCTCGATGCTTTCTGGTAATCCCAAAAGAATTTCTTCTGCGGAATCAATAGACAGGGCAATGAGTGAAGTTGATAACATGGTTGTGATAAAAACTAAACAATCACCTTACATCATGTATGTAGAAGGGGAAGATGATATTCGGATTCTAAATGCATGGGCTATAGCATTAAATAAAACTGAAGTTCTTTCTAAGTTTCATCTACATACTCTGGGTGGCTCTACCAAAGAAGAGATGAAAAAATTGGCAGAGACGCATTTTAAAGCATTGCGGCAAATTAATATATATGTAAAACAAGTAATTTTATTTGATAGGGATAATGATGATTCTTATCATCCGGAAGATAGTAATCCTGTTATCAAAGAATGGAAGAGGCGAAATATTGAAAATTATTTATTAGTGCCTGATGCATGGGAAGCAGCCGTATTGGATGCTTTGAACGAAAAAGCGTTTAATATTTTCAACACAAAATATCGTGAAACAATTAGAGATTTTTTTTCAGAACAGGGTCTGATCTTGCCTACAGGGTTTTTCTGGCAAAATGTAAAAGCAAACATATTTCAGGCTGTTGACGGTAAAAAAATACTATTTGAAAATTCTGATGCATTGTTCCATAGACTTAACGCCATAAATGATTTGAAAATTAACCGAGAGAAGGTATCAAATAATATGAATTCCGAAATGATACACAGTGATATCAATGCCTTTTTTAATCACCTTTCTGCCGTAGTTCAATGAGAATATTACAATTTTTAACGCCCTTGATTCATAAAATTAAATAAACCATAAACACACTTTTTTTAGTACGAAATACTAAATTAATTAGTGTTAATAACAAAACTTCAGCTACTTTTATCCACTCATTATATTTACTGGGAGTAATAAAGCCACATAAAAATTAAAACACGTAAAGCATGAACAACCTAAGTACAGAAAAAGCAAAAGCATTAAGCCTTCAGTTAGAAAAAATTAATAAAGATTACGGCAAAGGCAGTGTAATGATGATGAATGAGAAAAGTGTAGAGCCTATCGAAGTGGTTTCCACTGGCTCTATTGGATTGGATGCGGCACTTGGCGTAGGCGGCCTACCACGTGGCCGTGTAATAGAAATATACGGGCCGGAAAGTAGCGGTAAAACCACCCTTGCCATTCACGTAATAGCCGAAGCACAAAAGAAAGGTGGCATGTGTGCCTTTATAGATGCCGAACATGCATTTGATAGCCTGTACGCTCAAAAGCTGGGTGTAGATATTGATAACCTCCTTATTTCTCAGCCCGATTATGGCGAACAGGCACTCGAAATAGCCGACCGCCTGATACTTTCCGGTGCTCTGGATGTAGTGGTAATAGACTCGGTAGCCGCATTGGTACCCAAAAGCGAACTGGAAGGTGAAATGGGTGACAGTAAAATGGGCTTGCAGGCAAGGCTTATGAGCCAGGCATTGCGTAAGCTTACAGCCACCATTAATAAAACCAACACCATTTGCATATTCATCAATCAGCTACGTGAAAAAATTGGGGTAATGTTTGGCAATCCTGAAACGACTACGGGCGGTAATGCCTTAAAATTCTATGCATCCGTTCGCCTCGATATCCGCCGGATGACGCAGATAAAAGATGGCGACCAGGCAACAGGTAACCATGTAAAAGTAAAAGTGGTAAAAAATAAAGTAGCCCCACCTTTCCGTCAGGTAGAATTCGATCTGGTTTTTGGCGAAGGCATTAGCAAGGTTGGCGAAATAATAGATATGGGTGTAGAGCTGGGTATCGTACAAAAAAGCGGCAGCTGGTTTAGTTACGATACTAACAAACTCGGCCAGGGCCGTGAAGGTGTAAAAGATATATTAAGAGACAACCCCGAACTTGCTAACGAAATAGAAGCCAAAATAAGGGCTAAGATAAAAGAAGATATGGCGGTATAAGCCTTATATAAAAACTTAAAAGGGTTTGCAGCAATGCAAATCCTTTTAAGTTTTACAACACTTGTTTAAGTTGGTGTAAAGTAAGCATCCGGCCAATACCCTGATTGCTCATTCCGTCAAGCCCCAATAACGCCAAACCCAATGTTGTACTAAACCTTCGGTAGTAAAGAAAGCCGCTTCAATTCTGTAGCGGCTTTCTTTTGCATTTCATCTAAAACAAAAATGTTATGCAACAACCAACTACCAATGGCATGGCTGGTAAGTGTTCAGCCGATTATGTAACGATTGTAGCACAAGCTTGTTCTAAAGTAACGGGTTTCGCCCAATTGTACAAAGAGATGGACCGATCTATCTGTATTAGTG
>JAYUOV010000334.1:0-23114 GCA_043760535.1 Chitinophagaceae bacterium | reverse complement strand
GCAAATATAAAAAAGTCTATTAAACAAGTAGACAATTAATTTTCTTTTAATCCTATAAATTTTGTGGACATTCGGTTTTAAACTAATTACATGCTTTCTCAAAAGGCGAAATACGCATTGCAGGCACTGGGTTTATTAACGGCACGGTACGAAAAAGGCCCGGTATTGATTAGTGAAATAGCGGAGCTTAAAAAAATACCTATCAAGTTTTTAGAAAACATTCTGTTGGAACTAAAACACGCCGATATACTGGAAAGTTACCGTGGCCGGACCGGCGGCTATGCCTTAAAAGTGCCACCAAAATCTGTCAGGCTTTCTCAAATCATTCGCATTGTAAATGGCCCTATAGCTATGCTTAGTTGTGTAAGCCTCAACTTTTATAAAGCCTGCGACAACTGCACCGAACAAACCTGCAAAATAAACCCCGTAATGGCTGAGGTTAGGGATGCTGTTTTAATAATTTTAGATAAGAGAACGTTGGTGGATATAAAGGATGATGATGTTTAAGTATTGGGGATTGAAGAAGGGTAAATAAAAATGTTGTAATAAAATAATTGAAAATCAATTATTTATTCTTTATTTCCGAATAAGCCTCTTAAAACAATTAATGAAAGCCCCAATATGTTTAAAGTCGTGGTACTTAATAAAACTGATAAAACAGTATCAGATAGATTAAGATTGAAAAAAGTATTAAAGCAAAGGATTAATATTACAAGTAATAACCAGATAGAAACAACAAATGCAGTCCAAATACTTAACCATTTCCTTTGAGCAGTATCTTGGTGATACCTTTCACCTTCTCTTTTTTTAGAAGCAGCTTCTAAAGAAAATGAATCAATGTCAATATTATCATCGCTATTAGCGATTATTTTATCCTTCAGTTGTTTAAACAATGACTCTACAAAAATATTCTTGAATAATTTTGTTATCTATTATTGTGTTCCACTTCTCACCAACCTTTTTGAACGTGATATCCCACGGAGACCCCTCAGAATGCGACCAATTAGAAAGTTGGGTTGCTGAAAGATCTGAGTATTCGTCAATAATCTGATTATATAATTCAGTGAGATTCTTATCATTTTTTAGATTTTCATAAGGGATATCCGACACCTTATATATTCTAGATAGGTCTACCTTTTTCTTTATAACAGGAAAAACGGGGCCAAATGGCCATAACTTGGCAGTTTCGTCAAAAGTGGTTGTCCATCATTTTGACAAAGCCACTGGCCGTAAGCAATGAATAAAAGCTTTTGTAGTTTAGTTTGATTGAGTATTTTACCTTTATCATTGGCTAGTGCCAACAAATATTCGGCACTTTGAATTTTATCGTAACTAGGATTGATTGTTTCCATTTTAAAAAAGTACACTAAAATTTATGTAACTTACTCTAAAATGATAGAAGTAATAGTTAAACGATTTTTAATCTAGAGAAGGCATCCCTTATACCCAACTTCAGCTAAAAACAACCCATGTGCCGGTGTATCAAAATGGGCAAGGCTGCAATTTTTAGCTTCTATTATTTTTCGGAATTCATCTAAAGAAATTCTTCCACGGCCTACCTGTAACATAGTGCCCACAAGGCCACGAACCATGCCACGCAGAAAGCGGTTGGCTTTTACAGTATATACAATCTGGTCGTCTTTTACCTGCCAATGGCTTTCCATAATGCTGCAAATCTTTGTTTTGGCCTGTGTATTTTTTTTGCTGAAAGAAGTAAAATCGTGGTACTCCATTATAACTGCTGCAGCTTTGTTCAGCAAGTCTATATCCAAAGGATAGGGATAAAACCATGCGGTGTTTTTTATAAAAGGATTTTTTTTCTGGTAAATAAAATAATGGTAGGTGCGGTGGCTGGCCAAAAAACGGCAATGGGCATCTGCTGCTACGGCCTTAATGCTTTTGATAGCAATATCGTTGGGTAAAATGGAGTTGAGGTTGTAGAGGTGTTTTGGCTCAATAACAACCTCTGTATCCACATGAAAATAATTTTGCAAAGCATGTACACCAGCATCGGTACGGGATGAACCCGTTAAAGCAAACGGCTGCCGGTACAGTGTAAAAAATGCCTTCTCCATCTCTGCTTGAACGGTGTTGGTATTATCCTGAATCTGAAAACCACCATACTGGGTGCCATCATAAGCCAGTTCTATAAAGTATCGCTGTAGCGGCATGGTTCGCAAGTAAATATTGGCTAGTGGTTATTGGTTAGTGGCTAGTTGGTAGTGGTTATTGGTTAGTGGCAAGTGGTTTATAGCAGTTAGTTTGTAGCAAGTAGTAAGGTATAACAAATCACCTAAGCCCTAATCCCCTACTTCCTTATCATGGCTTTAAAACGCTGTACATAATAAGTATCATTAAGTAGGTTCAGCAGGGTTTCGTATTGGTAGGCATCGCTTGTAAAAGGATAAGCCATATCCAAAAACTGGTATCGGTCGGCATCGTTTAAAAAAAGTACACTTAGGTTACGCACCTGCGTGGTGGAATAGCATTTTTCTTTCATGGCTTTTTTAGCCAACACTACCATTTCGTCTGCAGTTTCTTCTCCAGCCATTTTCTTTCTCAGGTTAAAAAAATCTTTTTCATCTGCATCTGCCCTGCAATTAGAGTTTGGTAAAGTTGTGGTGACTGCTGTAACCACCTTTAAACTATCATTTTTAACCTCTAAGCCCGGCATCCCTTTTTCAGGTTGGGTTTTTACCACTTCCATTTTAGCTTTTCTAGTGGTGTCCGTATATTCTGGTGGGGTAGGGTTTTTAAAAACTGGCACTATTAATTCGGGATGTTGCTTTGCAGAATCCTGTGCAAAATCCATATTCAAAAATTTTACAGAATCCTTTATGGCATTGGGTTGTGTGGTTATAGTATCTTTTAAAATCGTATCTTTTAAGAGTGTATCTTTTGTAAGTGAATCTTTTAAAAGCGTATCTTTTGATAGTGGATATTTTAGCAGTGTATCTTTTGGCTGCTCTATTACTAATTGTGGAACTCCTTTTATAAAAACATTTACCGTATCGTAGCTCCCTTTATTGTTTACTGCATATTTATAAATCAAGCCGCTGTCGGTTTGTATTTGGCCTATTAATTTCGAATCAGTTTCCACCTCATTTTGGGTAACTAATGTATTAGTAGCTTGTTGTTCGTTAGCAATGGGTGAAGTTTTCTTTGGCAGTATAGAATCAATAACCTTATTGATTGTTACATCCTTTGGTACAAGAATTGTAGCAGGTATTTCCTTTGGTGCCACTTCGGGTGTTTTTTCAGGCACTACTATTTCAGCTTGTTTTAATTTTTCTGCTGCTAATTTTTCGGTCTCTGCTTTTTCAGTATCAACTTTTAGTTTAGCCTCGGCTGCTACCAATGCTTCGGCTTTCCGCCTATTTTCTGCTGCCTGTTCATCAGCTTTAAGGTTAGCCTCAGCTGCTAGCATAGCAGTGGAAATACGTTGTTTATTGATGGCACCTGCATACTGTAATTCCAGCGATTGCAGGTTAAACAACGCCCAGCCTTTATCGCCAAAATTTTTAATAAGATAACCTTGTTCATTGTCTTTTACTTGTAACACATAGTCTTGCTCTTCACCTGCATTTTTGGCAAAGCCAATACGGATATTGTGTTCTCCATTTTCAAGTTTTGGAATAATCATAAAACCGATAGCGGAAGAAGAGATGGTTTTTTTTTTCAGCAATACATAAAATGGCTCCCTGTTTTCGGTTTGTAGGTAAATGAAATGGGTTTGCTGACCAAATGCCTGACTACTAAGTAGCATGAGGATACAAATGCGTAAGATTAGCTGCTTCATAATTATGAAGACAAACGTAACCAAAAAAATGGAGTTTAGCTGTTAAAAGGAACAGGAGCTGATAGGAATACGGATGACACGGGTTTTATAGAGATAATAGCGGATTTTTTTTAGTAGCAATGCTTAGAACTCTCTGAATTTTGTTTACAAATATTCCAGTTTGTGTTTTAAGCATTCATTTAAAATCTGTGAAAATTCGTTTGATTCCGTAAAAACCGTACTTCTATCAACTCGAAGTATAAAAAAAGCCCCGCAAATGCGGGGCTTCCATTTACAGTTTTTAAAGCTGTAAATACTATCCTAGGTACGCTTTTAAAGCACCACTGTAACGGGCTTTTTGCAAACGCTTAATTGCTCTTTCTTTAATCTGGCGAATACGCTCTTTAGTAAGATCGTACTTCTGACCTATTTGTTCTATTGTAACACCGTTCTCACCATCCAGTCCAAAATAAGCATTTACAATTTCTGCTTCTCTTGGGCTTAAAGATTTTAATACCCGGCGTATTTCGTTGCGTAAACTGTCCACCATCACATCTTCGTCGGTCTCTTCACTTCCTTGCAGCAAATCGCCCATGGCCACATCTTCGGCTTCATGCACGGGTGCATCCAGGCTGCTGTGGCGGGTATTGCTCTGGAAAATGTTGTTAATTTCCGTTTCGCTCATCTCAAGAATTTCGCTAAGCTCTTCGGTAGAGGGTTCTCTTTCATGTTCCTGCTCAAAAGCCATATAAGCTTTATTCGCTTTATTGTAAGTGCCTATTTTGTTTTGAGGCAGGCGAACTAATCTGCCCTGCTCTGCCAACGCTTGTAAAATGGATTGGCGAATCCACCATACGGCGTAAGAAATGAATTTGAAACCTTTGGTTTCATCAAAACGCTGTGCCGCTTTTATAAGACCCAGATTACCCTCATTGATAAGGTCACTCAGGGATAAACCCTGATGCTGATACTGCTTGGCCACAGATACCACAAAGCGAAGGTTGGCCTGCACCAATTTGTCTAACGCTCTTTGGTCGCCCATTTTAATCCGCTGTGCCAGTGTGGTCTCTTCTTCTGGGGTAATCATCGAGATCTTCGAAATTTCCTGAAGGTACTTTTCCACCGCCTGGCTATCGCGGTTGGTTATCTGTGTTGCAATTTTAAGCTGCCTCATATTATGTACTTATTACTGATTAATTAACGAGTTAAAGACACTATTTGTTTGAAATCTGTTGCAAACCTGAGGTTAAAAACAAGTAGAAAATTGCCTTTTTAAAAAATAAGATGGCCGCGAAGTTAATTTACGAATGCCGCAATTCATAATGATTGTGGAAAAACAATGTCTAAGTATTAAAATTAATACGGGATTGGGGGTTTGGTAACCTGTTTTTACAAACGAAATTTTAAATAATGCAAAGGCATTTTAACCAATGTCGTACTGAACTTCCATTCAAAATTTTGCCGTTGAGAGATTTTTACACCAAATTGTAATGCTTATGCTTCCTGCCATTTTTATAGCACTAGTTTCAGAACGCCTTACCACGTAAGCTGAAACAGCCTTTTATTCACTGTCTAAAAATGCCAAATAGTAGTAGCCTCATCTGGCCTTCGGCCACATTCTCCTACAGAGAAGGAAAGCTGAACAAGGGTATGTTTTTGAATGGAGCGTCGCCAATGTCGCTCCATCAGGGTACGGCTTTCGTTGGGTTCCACCGAAATAATCCACCGATATTCATCGGGGCAGGCGGGGCAGGCAAAAAAAGAAAATCTACGCAATCAATACTGTGAGGGGCAAGAATTTCTGGGTTTAAAAAAGGTGTTTGTCTCTTCTATATTTACCTTCGAAAAAAAGGGGGCATTTTTTTTACACAAACACCACTATTAACCAAACAATCAATCAACCTAAAATGACTTACAGAGCCATAGGAATAATGAGCGGCAGCAGCCTAGACGGACTGGATATTTGTTTTGCCGAACTAGACGAAAGCGGCGGTAAATGGACCTACGAAATACTAGCATCAGCCTGTATGCCTTACAGCAACCAATGGGTGGAAAAGCTTCGGAATGCCATTAACCTTTCTGCAAAAGATTATATGCGGCTGCACACCGCTTACGGCCATTATATTGGGGGGCAGGTAAATGACTTTATACATGCGCACAACCTGCACCACCGGGTGCAGTTAATAGCATCGCATGGCCATACCACCTTCCACGAACCTCAAAATAAAATGACGGGGCAAATAGGTGATGGTGCTGCCATAGCCGCCACTACTGGTATAAATGTGGTAAGCGATTTACGTGCTATGGATATTGCCCTGTGCGGCCAAGGTGCGCCTATAGTGCCCATTGGCGAAAAACTTTTACTTGGTAATTACCAATACTTTTTAAACCTGGGCGGCATAGCGAATATTTCGGTCAACCGTCAACGGTCAACGGTTCCCACAAACGATTACATTGCCTTTGATGTATGCCCTGCCAACCGTGTACTGAATATGCTGGTGCACCAAATGGGCCACGATTATGATGAAGGTGGTGCTATTGCAGCCTCCGGAAATGTAAATGAAGCTTTGCTGCAACAACTCAATAGCCTAGATTTTTACAAAGCCCCATACCCAAAAAGCCTGGCTAATGATTTTGGTACAGATGTGGTTTTTTCGATGGTAAATAATGCTGGTTTATCGGTGCCAGATGCCCTGCGTACCTGTGTAGAACATGTGGCTGTGCAGATAAAAAATGCCGTGGTATTATTAGCAGGGGAGCAGGGGGCAAGCACCCAAACATCCATGCTGGTATGTGGTGGCGGTACGCTGAATAACTTTCAGATAGAACGATTAAAAGCCTTGCTTGCACCACTGAATGTAACAGTGGTAGTACCCGACAAAACCCTCATAGAATTTAAAGAAGCATTGATAATGGCGTTCATAGGCATTCTACGATGGAGGGAGGAAAACAATGTATTACATACCGTAACCGGTGCCACCCGAAGCAGTATTGGCGGGGCAGTATGGATAGGACAAGAGGCATAAGTGTAAGGTAAAAAATACTTTGCTACGATTATTTAAAAATCGCAACTAGACAATTAATACTAACAATACCCTATTTTACCAATGCTGTAATAGCTTCTTTAATATTTCTTAATTTAAAATGGAAGCCGGCCATTTCTATTTTATTAGCCGCTACGGTAGTGCTTTTTAAAACTTCGATACTGCTTTCGCCCAACATTAATTGTAATACAAAAGCTGGCACATGCAACGGTATATACCATTGGCCTTTCACGGCTTTGGCCAAAGTAATGGTGAGCATTTTATTGGTAATAGGGCTGGGGGCCACAGCATTATAACTGCCATGCAGGTTGTTATTTTCCAAGGCAAAACAAAACATTTCACATAAATCACTAATGGCTATCCAGCTAACAACTTGTGTGCCGCTACCCAAAATAGCTGCCATACCAAAGCGAACAGGCTTTTTAAATTCGGCCAAAGCACCGCCTTCGTTTGCCAGTACAATACCAATGCGTAAACATACCCGCCTGATACCCATTTCTTCTACCGGTAAAGTACTTTCTTCCCACAACCGGCAGGTGGTTCCTAAAAAGCTGTTATCTGCAGTTGCGTCCTCAGTAAATCCGCCTTGAAGCGACTGTTCATTATCTGCACCATACCAGCCAATGGCCGAGGCACTTATCAGCGTTTTTACATGATGGTTATTGTTACTCAGTGCCGTTATAAGCAACTTGCTGCTATCGGTACGGCTATCCAATATTTCCTTTTTGTAGGCATCAGTCCAGCGCTTTTCCACCACACCAGCACCTGCTAAATGTATGATATAATCAGCCTGCATTACAGCCGCTTCATCTATTGTTTGGGTTTTTACATCCCATGCTGCATACGTAACCTGATTGCCAAATGCACCACGGGCTGTGGATTTTTTCGGATCACGGGTAAGGATAATTACATGATAGCCCTTGCTGAGCAGTAGTTTGGTTAATGCTGTACCTACCAATCCTGTGCCGCCGGTTATTAAAACTGTTTTCATGTTTTTATTGTGTTGGTAAAAAAACAAGATAAGGCAATAAATGTTTAGCAGAAAAATCTATTAACCATCGCCTTCGCCCCTTTCTGCCAGCAGATGCGGGTTTATGGCCATACTATTGCTGTACAGAAATTTTTCACATTCAAAGCTCCAATCATTGCAACCAGTTAGCCTCATCCTCTGCCCTTCGCCTGGCGTAAAAAGGTTTATTTATGTAAATGGTTGTTTTTTCTTTGGAGTAGGCCCTCTGTTCAACTGATTGCTTTTTTTAGAACACCAATTTTTCAAATACTGGCTTTGGCTCATCGCTGCATAAAGAGGTGGATGTGATGCCTCTCTACAATAATAAATTCGATTGCCAACTGCAAACTGTCAACTGCAAAACGGCCAACCATGCTTAGCCTCCTTTCCTTATTTTTGCCCACATTTTTTAGACAAGCACATGACTGAACTAAGCAAGAATTTTGAGCCGCAACAGACCGACAATAAATGGTATGGCCACTGGATGAACAAGGGGTATTTCTACAGCACGCCAGACGACCGTGAGCCTTATACCATCGTAATACCTCCGCCCAATGTAACAGGCGTGCTGCACATGGGCCATGCACTTAACAATACCATACAAGACATACTTATACGCCGTGCAAGAATGCAGGGTAAAAATGCATGCTGGGTGCCGGGAACAGACCATGCAAGCATAGCCACCGAAGCTAAAGTGGTGGGCATGCTAAGGGAAAGAGGCATTGCCAAATCATCGCTCAGCCGAGATGAATTTTTGGGCTATGCCTGGGAATGGAAAGAAAAATATGGCGGCATCATTTTGCAGCAGTTAAAAAAACTGGGCTGCAGCCTCGACTGGAACCGCACATCGTTTACCATGGACCCGGATTACTATGCATCGGTAATCAAAGTGTTCATAGACCTGTATAAAAAAGGGCTGATATACCGTGGTAAACGCATGGTGAACTGGGACCCGGTAAGCCTAACTGCATTGAGCGATGAAGAAGTCATTTTTAAAGAAATTGACTCAAAATTATTTTATGTAACATACCCGCTTGTTGATGGTACGGGCAGCATTACAGTGGCTACCACGAGGCCCGAAACTATTTTGGGCAATGTGGCATTTGTGTAAACCCAACCGATGAACGATACAGCAGCATGGTGGGTAAGGAAGTTATCGTACCAATAATCAACCGAAAAATACCAATTATTGCAGATGAATATGTAACCACTGATTTTGGCACAGGAGCCTTAAAAATAACCCCGGCACATGATAAAAATGATAACCTGCTGGGTGGAAAACACCGCCTGAAAGCGATTGACACTTTAGATGCTACTGGCAAGTTTACCAGTGCCGAATTAATGGACGACAATCCATCAGGACAAGTGCTGTTATACAATGGGATAGACCGTTTTGAATTAAGAAAAAAGATAGTAGAAGATATTGCCGCTCTGGGGCAAATAGAAAAGACAGAAGACTACAAAGGACAGGTAGGCACCAGCGAAAGGACCGGCGCAGTGATTGAAAGCAGGCTGTCGATGCAGTGGTTTATAGATATGAAGCAATTTCTGGAGAAGAACCCGGAAACGTTGCAAGCTGTTATGAATGATACGATACAGTTTCATCCTGCCAAGGCAAAAAATATTTATAGCCATTGGCTGGAAAATATTAAGGACTGGTGCATCAGCCGTCAGCTATGGTGGGGGCAGAGGATACCGGCATGGTACGATGCTGAAGGAAGGTTCGTAGTGGCAGAAACCGAGGAGCAGGCAAAGGAAATTTTCAATAACAAATATTCTATAAGCAATGCTCAATTAAAGCAGGATGAAGATGTACTCGACACCTGGTTTAGCAGCTGGCTGTGGCCAATGGAAGTTTTTAAAGGCATTAGCAACCCAGACAATAAAGATGCAGCATATTACTACCCTTCCACCACCCTTGTTACCGGGCAGGATATTATTTTCTTTTGGGTGGCAAGGATGATTATGGCGGGCTATGAATACGAAAAACAACCGCCATTTAAAGATGTGTATTTCACCGGAATGGTAAGGGATAAGCAGGGCAGGAAAATGAGTAAGCAACTGGGCAACTCACCAGATTTACTTGCTTTGATTGATAACTATGGAGCCGACGCTGTAAGATTTGGAATAATGGTAAGCAGCCCAGCCGGAAACGATTTAATGTTTGATGAAAGCTCTTTGGAACAAGGTAAAAATTTCAATAACAAACTGTGGAATGCACTGAAGCTAGTGAAGATGTGGCAAAGTCGGTCAACGGTCAACGGTCAACAGTCATCGGTTGACAGTAACTTTGCCCTCGATTGGTTCCAAAACCGACTTAATGCTGCCAAAGCTGAGATTGGTTCGTTAATGGATCAGTTTAGGCTTAGTGAGGCTTTGAAGACGATTTATTCTTTGATATGGGACGATTTCTGCAGCTGGTATTTAGAATGGGTGAAGCCCGGTTTTGAACAACCGATTGATGCCCATGTGTACCAGAAAACGATTGGCTTTTTTACAGAGCTGATGCAGTTGCTGCACCCTTACATGCCCTTTATAACAGAAGAAATTTATCATTTACTGGAAGAAAGAAATGATGACCTCTGTGTGAAATTATATGGCGAAAACATTGCGGCCAATACCCAGATAATTGCCGATGGCGAACTACTTAAAAAAGTAATTACAGCCCTTCGTGAAGCGAGGGTAAAGAACAATATTAAGCCTAAAGAAACAGTACAGTTGCTTATACAAACTGCTGCTACAAACAGGTATGCCTTGCTAGAAAACATTTTGATGAAACAGGTAAATGCACCGTCCATTATTGTAGGGGAAGCCCTTGCGGCTTCCCTCACCACATCTGGCATTTCACTAACCGTGGGGCAGGATATGTTTTTAATTATCTCTTCGCAGCCCATTGATACTACCGCCCAAAAAGAAGCGTTATTGAAAGACCTTGAGCACCAGCAGAAATTTATAGAAAGTGTTGGCAAAAAATTAAGTAACGAAAAGTTTGTGGCCAACGCTAAACCGGAGGTAATAGAACTGGAGCGTAAAAAAATGAACGACGCTTCTGCGAGGATTAAGGCGATAGAAGAAAGTTTAGCAATAATGTAATCGAATTCTGTCTAATCCATATAATCCACTTAAATCCAGGTTCAGACAAAAAATAACAGGCAATATGCAAAAGCAAAAAAACTTACTCGCTACGATTACTACCCTGCTTTTGCTGTCTGTTTTCACTTATGCCCAACCTGTTACAAAACCTGTTGCTGCAAATACCGACACTGCAAAAGGCAAGCTAAAACTTATAGCATCTTTTAGCGCCTATACTAACGGGGGCAAGGCTTTTGCTTCCGATTTAAAACGATTACTCAATGCCAATCCTCAACTAAAAGTGAAGGATGAGAAAGGCGTTTTTTACAATGTTGTTTCTTTCGAAATTACCTGGAAGAAAAAAGACATTTCCGACGATATCCGGAGTGGTAAACAGAAAACGGTTTATTACTATGTGGGCGGCAATATAAAAGGTAATGTGCTTACCGATAGCTGGAAAGAAGAGATAAAAAGCTTTTTACAAAAAGATGAAGAAATAACTTTTGGAATGATCTTGTATTACGATGCAAAAAAGAAAGTAAATGTAAAATGCCCTCCTTTAGTTTTAACTATTTTATAATTGCCATATATTTAATTACAACTGCTGGGCATTGGCCATAAAAAACAGCATACGAGGCGTTTTGCACACACAAGCCCTTTTACCTACTTTGGCTAAAACTTATACACTATGTGGCTATCATTACTTGCCATAGCACTAGCTCCTGGCGTTGCCATTATCTTATATATTTACTGGAAAGACAGCCACGACCGGGAACCCATCCGTCATTTATTGATCTGTTTTTTGCTGGGCATCGTAAGTGCGGTAATGGCTGTATTGATAGATAAAGCATTAAGACCTATACAAACAGAAATGACCGTACCCAATTCCATCGGCGATAAATTATTCACCGCTTTTGTAATGGCAGCTTTGGTAGAAGAATTCTGTAAATTTTTTATGTGTCGGTTTTACGCATATCCAAAAAAAGATTTTAACGAACCGTTAGATGGTATCGTTTACATGGTAATGGTAGCCATGGGTTTTGCCACCATCGAAAATATTTTATACGTTTTTGCAAACCCCGAAAATGGCATCCAAACCGGCATTGTAAGAATGCTCCTTGCCGTTCCTGGGCATGCATGTTGGGGTGTAATAGTTGGCTATTTTATGGGTTTGGCCAAATTTAGGCCGAGGTTTAAAATCCTTTATATTTTCATAGGCTTGTTTATTGGCATACTACTTCATGGCACTTACGATGCATTTATTTTTGTTAGAGAGTCTGATGAACTGAGTGGTGGTGGTTACGACCTTATTTTAATTTGCGGTGCCATTTTTACTGCTATACTCGGCAATATTCTTGCTTTTACGGCCATCCGCAAACACCGCAAACTCAGCCAGCAACTTTTTCCTAAAGACAGAAACGCACCATACGCTACATAAAAATATGGACAACCAAATGGAACTGAAAAATGCGACAACTGCTGATATACCTATCATCCGCAACATTGCCATGGCCACTTGGCCAATAGCGTATTGCGGTATAATTTCTGCTAACCAAATTGCGTATATGCTCCACATAATGTATGCCCAAAATGTGTTATTGCAACAGATTGAAAGTGGCGAACAAGCGTTTATCATTGCTTATCAAAACAAGATTCCTATTGCATTTACCGGCTTTGGCATGGTAAAAAAAGAATCGCTTACTTTCAAATTACATAAGCTGTATGTGTTGCCCACCATTCAAAAAAACGGTGCCGGCCAAAGGCTTTTACAGGAAGTAGTAACCATTGCCAAAGCCGCCGGTGCTGTACAATTAATACTGAATGTAAACCGTGCCAACAACGCTGTAGCTTTTTACAAACACAAAGGCTTTACTGTTTTAGAAAATGTGGAGCTGAGTATCGGCCAAGGTTTTTACATGACAGACCATGTGATGGTAAAAAAGTTGTAGCTGCATTCCATTTATAAAGCCAGCACCTGCTGCCAAACAGCTTCGTTAACCGGAATACCAAACGTTTCACTTTTTATACGAGCCTGCATTACCTGTTCGCCGGGATAACGGATACTGGCACTATCGCCACCCTTTGTATAGCTGATAATATTTTGTACCAAATTGGGAGAAATATTGGTAGCATTAATGGCAATAAATAATTGTGATACGCCAAACTCTTTCTCTTCGGCTGTAATCTCTGCTACGCTTTTTCCACCGCTTAAACCAGCTACCAGTAAATCTATCATTAGCGATAAACCGGAGCCTTTCCAATAACCAATAGGTAATGGTGATTGTAGTTTTTTTATCGTTGCCGGATCGGTTGTTAGTTCACCGGCTTCGTTATAGCCTCCAGCAAAAGGCAACTGCATGCCAGCCATTTCATAGTCCTGCATTTTACCATACGAAAACTGACTGATGGCCATATCCAAAACTACATGTCCATCATTTTTTGGCACAGCTATTACAAGTGGATTGTTGCCCAAGGCGGGTTTTTTGCTGCCCCAAGGTGGCATTACGGCATAGCTATTAGTGGTGCAAATACCGATGCAGCCTGCATCTGCGGCCTGCCAGCCATACGTGCCGCCACGCATCCAATGGTTGGTATTTTTTAAAGTTACAATGCCAATGCCATTTTGTTTGGCTAAATTAATAGCTCTACTCATGGCTTTGGTTGCAGCGTAAACGCCAGCGCCTAGGTGTGCATCCCAATTTTCTATTATGCCATTATTACCCTCCATTTTGGGTTCTGCATTAGCTTGCACCAGTCCATCTTTTACATATTGTATAAAAACCGGGAAGCGGTTGAGGCCATGCGATTGTACACCATCACGGCTATTGCCAGCAAAAATATTGGCACAAATAGTGGCTCTTTCCGGCGTAAAATTGTGGGCTATTAATGTTTTGTAAAACTGCTGCTGTAATTGCTGAAAGCTAAGGTGCATGTACTTTTTTTAGTAAAGCTATTGTTACATTATTGCTTCGGCAAAAGCATTTTTGTGTTTATAGCTGATTGGCAAATTCCTGTAACCGCTTACCGATTATGTGTTGCAATTCGCTGAGCCTTTTATTGTCACGGCTTTCTAATGTGTAGGCTATTTTACGGCCCCGTTTTATTTCGTATATCAGGTCGCATGGAAATTCTTTTATGAGATGGCTATCGGTTAATTCCACCTGAATGGTGGAACCTTTTGCAGGCCAATATACTTTTGCGTGCATCCTTCTGTCTTCAAAATCGTAATAAAATATCATGTTTGCAAAGTAAAAAATAGCCGCTATCCATAATTAATCTGTGTTATTATTTTTTGGTTTAGGCTACATTCACTTCCACTTTATTGCCCTTTTTATGGTTGCAGGTATTACACATCGGTTGCAGGTTTTCTATCGCATCGCTGCCGCCAAGGCTTCTTGGCAAAATATGGTCGATGGTCATCATTTCAAAATCTTTGGTGTACACATCTATATGAAATCCACCCTGATTATTGGCTGCTTTAATTAAATAGATACCTTCTTTGCTACAGCCGGCATTGGCACACAGCGTTCCATGTACATGAAAAACACGAAGCCGCCTGTGTTTTGCAAAAGCGGTATGTAATTTTTCAAATGATATGAATTCTGTAAACGTATAGCTGTGGCCAATTTTGGCGGGTATTTGGATCGGTTGGTTTTGTGATTCTGGCATAAAATAACTGTTGGTTTATTGTAATATTAATCTATATTTATGTCTGTTGGATACTGATGTTTGGTAAGTTCATGGGTTAGTTCTTTAAAGACTATCAATAAGGCTCACAACTTCA
Source organism: Chitinophagaceae bacterium (assembly GCA_043760535.1). Classification (GTDB taxonomy): domain Bacteria; phylum Bacteroidota; class Bacteroidia; order Chitinophagales; family Chitinophagaceae; genus JAZKFT01. Next base: position 8,427 of record JAYUOV010000334.1, on the reverse strand, counting down.
TCAGTAGTCATCACCGTCAAAGTATTGTTCTTAAAGTTTTTACCATTGCGGGTTACAATAATTTCAATGTCTCTTACCGATACTGCGCAATAACACTGTATTGCATCTTCAAAATCTTTAAATCCCGACTTTAAAGCCTTTTGAATAACGTCGTTTGTAACGTCCGTAATGGTAACCATTTCGCTTAATTCGTTTAATAAACGAATAGTATCGGCAGCCGGTACCGATTGCCGGATAATGTAAAAAATATTATTGTATGAAACTGCTGAAACGTAAACCATAACCTTACCTGCAAGGGCCTGTGTAAACAATTTAGCCGCACTCAAAGAAAACGGTCTGCGATCGGCCAAAAAATCTATCAGCACATTGGTATCCACAAATACATGCGTCATTTTGCATACTTTTTAGCGAGTGCATTTCCCAATTCGGCTTTGTAATCGTAATTATCCGGCAGCTTCATTACGCCCATTAATGTAGAAACCTGGGGGCAATGCCATCTTCGGGTGCAGGTGTTGCAGACAACGATTTTAAATAGGTTTCTGCATAAGCAATTAAACTCTTTTCTTTTGATTTGGCATATTTCTTGGCCGATTCAATAACCGTATCGTCAATAGTTAATGTAAGCTTTGTGGTCTTTACAAGTGTTCTATTTTTTAAAAGTACGTGTATTAATTTCTAAAGCAATAACATTTGGTCTTTCACCACCTGAATCTGCAATACGAAATCGTAGAACATTGTGAGCAAGCGGCTAATTCGTTCTTGCTACATCAACTTTAAATCGCATACTCTTTGTTCATTAAAAAGAATATCTAAGTAGTGTAAGGAAGCGTTTGTTACCAGATATTAAAATTGATAGACATTACCCACATGTCTGTATTTTATGTATTGCTGTCTTTTGTTATGCTGGCTCACGAATATATCCTCAACTGTTTGTTCAATATTGTGCTTCTGTTCCAGCATCAGTAATTCTATTTGACTTTTTGTTGTTACTGGTACTTTTTTTTTCAATCGGATTCAGTTCCAGCAGACGGATTTCTATTGACGCCATATCGCAAGGCCCTGTTCGTTTAACGCAACCCTATTTGAAAATTCCGTTCACCTTCAAGTGACAAAACATTCAGGGCGAAAACCCTAACAGCCCACCACACATTGCAGCACATTTGCAAGGCACACAAAGCCGACACACAAAAGCCAACCTTGCAAAAGAGCTGCAATAGCCAACACACGGCAGGCACTCTGCGGGTGCGACAGATTACACAACCTCTCTACAAATATGCAAACCACCATACGGCGACAAAGAAAAAAGTCCAAAAGAAAAATAAGGGTCTTCGCCACCTATCTCTTTTTGGGTTTTGGTTGCCCCAATCATCTTCAATTTGACAATTATTTTTAGACACAGTCTTGTTCTTTCAAATCATTATCGTAATATTACAATATTAAAATACAAGCATGGGAGCAACCAAGACAGAACATTTCACCGACAAGCAAAACGAAATTGCAACACTAGCAAAAGCGTTGGGGCATCCTGCCCGTATTGCCATCATTGAATATTTACTAAAGGTGGACACTTGCATTTGTGGCGACATCGTAAACGAATTGCCTTTGGCACAGCCAACGGTTTCTCAACACCTTAAAGAGTTAAAAAATGCAGGGCTAATTAAAGGCGACATTGAAGGAAACACAATTTGTTACTGCATCGACGAAAAAGCATTGAACAAACTTCAAGCCTATTTCGGAAATATTACAACCAAATTAGAAAAGAAAAAAAGTAATTGTTGTTAATCATAAAAAACAAATCAAAATGAACTTATCGGAAATTAAAAAACATCTTGCAACTGCTGAAACAGTAAATTTTAAACTGCCTTCAGGTGCTTACGTTCCAGAAAACTTTCATGTTACAGAGGTTGGTCTTGTAACAAGGCATTTTATTGACTGCGGCGGTACTGTACGTCTTGAAAAGGTTGTGAACTTTCAACTATTTACAGCAAATGATTTTGACCACCGTTTAAAGCCACAGAAACTTTCAAACATTATTACGCTATCTGAAACCAAATTTGGAATTGGCGATTTAGAAATTGAAGTAGAATACCAATCAGACACAATCGGCAAATATGGTTTGCATTTCAACGGAAAAGATTTTGTACTTGTTCCCAAACAAACAGCTTGTTTGGCAAGTGATGCTTGCGGTATTCCGCCAGCAAAACAAAAAGTTCAAGTGAACGAATTACAAACAGCCACACAAAACAGTTGCACACCAGGCGGCGGATGTTGCTAAAATTTGAAAACAAATATTCAATCTAATAATATCAAAATGAACATTGCATTATTCAGCGACATTCATGCAAACCTTCCTGCGTTGCAAGCATTTTTTAAAGATGTGGATAGCCGAAACCCTGATGCTATTTATTGCTTAGGCGATTTGGTGGGTTACAATATTTGGGCAAACGAAGTAGTAAACGAGATTAAAAATCGTAAAATTCCAACCATTGCAGGAAACTACGATTTTGGCATTGGGCGTATGAGCAACGAATGTGGTTGTGCTTACAAAACCGACCACGAAAAAGATAACGGAAAAATTTCTATCTCTTTCACCAACTCAATAATGAAGGACGACGAAAGGGCATATTTGCGTACACTTCCTGCACACATCAAAGTGGAGTTTCAACTAAACGAAGACAAATTGAATTTACTCTTGGTGCATGGTAGCCCACGAAAAATAAACGAATATTTATTTGAAGACCGTGAAGAAAAAAGTATGATTCGCATTATGGAAACCGCAGACGCAGACATTATGTGTTTTGGGCATACACACAAACCATATCACCGTATTTTAAATTCAGGCATTGATGGACAAAATTATTTTCGCCATGCTATAAATATTGGTTCGGTTGGAAAACCAAAAGACAGCAATCCACAAGGCGGTTATGTAATGCTTACCATTAACGACAGCAGTTCTACATTGCACAAAGACAGTATAAAAGTAGAATTTATACGCTTTAATTACGACATAGAAACAGCCGCAAAAGCAGTTGAAGAAAGTCCGTTGCCAAATGAATTTGCAGATATGTTACGAAACGGAGCTTAACATGGTAACAATTACAACCATGCTTCCACAACATTGGGAAGCAGTTAAAGACATTTATGAAGAGGGAATTGCGACAGGCAACGCTACTTTTCAAACAGAAGCACCTAGTTGGTATGATTGGGACAATGCCCATGTAAAAACCTGCAGACTTATTGCAACAGAAAACAACGAAGTGTTAGGTTGGGCAGCACTCGCATCAGTTTCAAGCAGGTGTGTGTATGCAGGTGTTGCAGAAGTGAGTGTGTATGTTACTGCAAACTCAAGAGGAAAAAATATTGGTTCATTGTTATTGCAAGCGTTAATAAATGAAAGCGAACTAAACGGATTTTGGACTTTGCAATCAGGCATCTTTCCTGAAAACAAAGCCAGTATTTCAATACACGAAAAAAATGGTTTTAGAATTATTGGCTATCGGGAAAGAATTGGAAAAATGGGCAACCTTTGGCGAGACAATATTTTCCTTGAAAGACGAAGCAACAAAATTGGAATTGACTAACAATCTAACAACCTCAAAATTTTACAATCATCAATTTCCCCGAGGATTTAAAATATTCCAAAGAGCATACATGGTTACGCATCAGCGATTATGTAGGCACAATAGGCATTACAGCGTTTGCCCAAAGTGAATTAGGTGAAATTGTTTATGCCGACTTACCAAATGACGGTTATAGTTTTGAGCAAGACAAAGTATTTGGTTCAGTTGAAACTATTAAAGCCGTCAGCGATTTATTTATGCCCGTACCAGGTAAAGTTATAGAGAAAAATAAGAAATTATTATTGACGCCGACCCTTGTAAATGATGACCCTTACGACAAAGGTTGGATGATGAAAATTGAAATAATGAACCCAGCAGAAATTGAAAATTTACTATCCGAAGAGCAGTATAAAATAAACATAAACCAATAAAATTATGAGTGCTATCAATTGTAATCCGGTACAAAGAAAAAAACTAAGTTTCCTTGACCGCTTTTTAACCCTATGGATTTTTCTTGCAATGTTTGTAGGCGTTGGTATTGGATATTTTTTTCCGAATTCATCACAGTTCATTAATTCATTTTCCAGCGGTACAACAAATATTCCTTTAGCCATTGGCTTAATATTAATGATGTATCCACCATTGGCAAAAGTGCGATATGAAAAAATGGGAGAAGTATTTAAGAACACCAAAATATTAAGCGTTTCTTTATTGCTCAATTGGATTATTGGTCCCACCCTGATGTTTTTTTTAGCAATAATATTTTTTCACAATCAGCCTGAATACATGATGGGCTTGATACTTATTGGCATTGCCCGTTGCATTGCTATGGTAATAGTTTGGAACGAATTAGCCGAGGGTAATAGAGAATATGCAGCAGGTTTGGTGGCACTCAACAGTATTTTTCAAATACTTTTTTATAGTGTTTACGCATGGTTATTCATTACTGTTTTACCACCTTACTTTGGTGTTAAAAGCATGGAAGTAAACATTACTATCGGGCAAATTGCAGAAAGCGTTTTAATCTATTTAGGCATTCCATTTTTTGCAGGTATTGTAAGTCGCTTCCTTCTTATAAAATGGAAAGGCTTAGATTGGTTCAACAACAAATACATTCCAGCCATCTCACCTATAACTCTGATAGCATTGCTTTTTACAATCGTTTTAATGTTCAGTTTAAAAGGAAAACTGATTGTGCAAATACCTTTTGATGTATTGAAAATTGCACTTCCATTAGTAATATATTTTATCATTATGTTTTTGGTTAGCTTCTTTATAGGCAAAAAAATGGGTGCTGATTATTCTAAAAATACAGCCATTGCATTTACAGCAACAGGTAACAATTTTGAATTAGCAATCGCAGTAGCTATCGGCATTTTTGGCATCAATAGTGGACAGGCTTTTGCAGGTGTAATTGGACCTTTGGTAGAAGTGCCAGCTCTAATTTTATTGGTTAATGTAGCTTTTTGGTTTAAGAAAAAGTGGTATGCAGACAAAGTAAATCAACCCCTCTAAAAGAAACAACCACTTAGAAGATTGTAAATTGCAAGCAATTGGTAAGTAAAAGACTTTAAAAGAACAATTGATGAAAGCAACCAATCTATTTACAGCATTCTTTAACAGCGAAAAAGCAGGCGGACTTACACTCATTGGTTGTACCATCATTTCTTTGACAATTGCCAACACAGGTTTCGTCGAAGGCTATCATCATTTTTGGCAGATACCGTTTGCAGGACACAACATTGAGTATTGGATTAATGACGGGTTAATGACCATTTTCTTTTTGCTCATTGGTTTGGAATTAGAGAGAGAGATTTATAAAGGCGAGCTGTCAAATATTAAAGATGCTTTGTTACCCATATTTGGAGCATTGGGCGGTATGATTGTGCCTGCAGGATTGTTCTTACTCTTAAACTTTGGCACAGCAACTCAATCGGGTGCAGGTATTGCTATGGCTACCGATATTGCTTTTGCCTTAGGAATTTTATCATTGTTAGGCAACCGAGTGCCTACATCACTTAAAGTATTTTTAACAGCATTAGCAGTTATTGACGATTTAGGAGCAATATTGGTAATTGCTATCTTCTATACCAAAACATTACTTTGGACAAATCTCTTTATTGCTTTAGGAATTTTTGCAGCACTACTTATAATGAACAGGCTTAAAGTACGGAACTTAATTCCTTACTTAATTGGTGGTGTTGCCATGTGGTACTTCATGCTTAATTCAGGGGTACATGCAACTATTACAGGTGTATTATTAGCCTTTGCAATTCCCTTTGGAAATGGCGATGAAAAATCTACATCATACATCTTGCAACACTTCTTACACAAGCCTGTTGCGTTTATTATTTTGCCTGTATTTGCATTGGCAAACACAGCCATTGCTTTAAGTTCCAATATTGGCGAAACGCTAACACAGCATTATAGTTTAGGCATTGCATTAGGATTAATTGTTGGCAAGCCTTTAGGCATATTTCTTTTAAGTTTTTTAGCAGTTACTTTCGGCATTTGTAAACTTCCCGATGATATGAATTGGAAATCGGTAATTGGTGTTGGGTTTTTAGGTGGCATTGGATTTACCATGTCCATATTTATAACCCTGCTTGCATTTGACAATGAAACCATCATCAACAACGCAAAATTTGTAATCCTGATTTCATCATTAATTGCAGGAGCAATAGGCTTTATATTTTTGAAAACCGTTTTGAAAGAAGAAATACAAGAAAGCAATTAAAATTAAATTTTATCCACCACAACTCTATAATGTGGGTCTTCAATAATGTTGACATCAATAATTTTATCGGCGTTTGCCAACAACTTGCGACAATCTTCACTTAGATGTTTTAGATGTAGTTTCTTATCTAATTTTAAGTAGCGTTCCGTTAGTTTATTTAACGCTTCAATACCACTCATATCAACAACTTTACTTTCTTTAAAATCAATTATGACTTCGTTGGGGTCGTTCAGTATATCAAACTTTTCGTTAAAGGCGGACACAGAACCAAAAAATAACGGTCCAAATATTTCGTAATGCTTTACACCTTTTTCATCCACATATTTTTTTGCCCTGATGCGTTTGGCACTCTCCCAAGCAAATACTAATGCAGAAATAATTACACCAATTAAAACCGCTAATGCAAGGTTGTGTAAGAGTACAGTTATTGCAGTAACAAGAACGCCAACAACAATATCATGCTTTGGCATTTTGCCAATCATTTTTATACTAGCCCATTCAAACGTACCAATGGCAACCATAATCATTAAGCCAGTAAGTGCAGCCATAGGCAATTTTTCAATCAACCCAGCACCGAACATGATAAAAACTAACAGCATAACGGCAGCTACAATTCCAGACAATCTTGCCCTTGCACCAGACGAAATATTTATCAGACTTTGACCAATCATTGCACAACCACCCATGCCCGAGAAAAGACCAGTAAGAATATTTGCAGCACCTTGTGCAACGGCTTCTTTATTGCCACGACCACGGGTTTCTGTTATTTCATCAATCAGGTTTAAAGTCAGTAAACTTTCTATTAAACCAACACCAGCCATAATCAACGCATAGGGAAAAATAATTTTTAGTGTATCAAAACTAAACCACAAATCAGGAATATGGAAGGGAGGAAAACCACCTTGAATAGATGCAATATCACCAACTGTTTTTGTTTCTATATTAAAACCTATCACAATGGCAGACACAACTAAAATAGCAGTAAGTGACGCAGGAATAACTTTTGTGAGTTTTGGCAAGCCCCAAATAATTAGCATCGTCAACAACACTAAGCCGAGCATTAAAAATAGTTTTCCGCCATGCATCCAATGCATGACACCAACACCGTCAGCAATTTTAAATTGGTCTAACTGCGACATAAAAATGATAATTGCCAAACCATTGACAAAACCAAACATTACAGGGTGCGGTACAAGCCGAATGAATTTACCTAATCGAAACAAGCCTGCAACAACTTGTATGATACCAGCTAATACGACAGTCGCAAAAATATATTCTACACCATGCGATTTTGCCAGTGCAGCAAGTACGACAGCTACAGCACCAGTTGCACCCGAAATCATTCCAGGACGACCGCCAAATATGGATGTAATTAAACCAATAGTAAAAGCTGCATATAAACCAGAAAGTGGCGATAGACCAGCTATCAAAGCAAAGGCGATTGCTTCGGGTATTAATGCAAGGGCTACGGTTAAGCCCGATAGAATTTCAGTTTTGTAGTTGACTTTTTGAGTTAAGTCGAATAGTTTTAGATATTGCTTCATGAAAACAAATTTAAATTAATGATGCAGTAAAATACTTGTCTAAAAAATACAGCAGCAGAGAAATCTCAAGAAGAGAAATTAGTACTCAACGTGGAGTAACAGAAGAAAATAATATAATAGTACTGCAATCCATTGATGTAGTAAAAATAACAAAAAGCATGAAAAATACCAACTGAAATTTACATTTCACTTACATGAAACTGACATTGACGGCTCTTACAAGCCAACGGTACAAGTCAGGCACATTTGCAAGGCACACAAAGCCAAAACACAAAAGCCAACTTTGCAAAAGAGCCTGCCTTGCCCTACACACGGCAACCACCATTCCGTGCTACACAGCCCCACATTGTAGATGACCACGTAGAAAAGGTATGCGTACAACAAACAACGCTTCGTCGGGCTCGAAGAGCCAACGATGAAGCAGATGTTGTACGGAACCTGCCCCGAAATACTCGGGGGGAGCCTGGTAGAATGCATTATAGTCTATGGGGTTTGTTTTATTGGTGTATGGGAAAAGCATGAACCTTGCGGCAAGTGGCATGAACGATCTGCTTAATATGTAATGATTGGTTCCCATTTTAGATTT
>JAYUOV010000333.1:0-23142 GCA_043760535.1 Chitinophagaceae bacterium | reverse complement strand
AAAATCAATCTTCAAATAACTCCGCCAACAGGTTAGATTAATTATTTTACTCTGCTAAAGCGTAAACATTTTATTACCCAGTTAGGTAAACATTTTGCTGGATCCCGTTTTTTTAAGTTAAGGTACAAACCCATTTTTTTTGCCACTGGTACTTTATGTGTTTCCACATATTCAATCAGGGTTCCGTCGGGGTCTTCGTTGTAAGCAAAATGACCTGCTGCCTTGCCCATAGGAAAACTGTCTTTGCTATTAACAGTAAGTGCATGGCCATGGCTTTGGCAAAGTTCTTCGTGAGAATCCATACCGTTTATATCGAAACAAACATGGATAAAGCCAAGGTCGCCCCAATAGCGGTTATCGAAAATTTTACTAACCGATTTACCTGGAACATGTACCAATTCTATGTAAGTTTTACCAAATAACTTGGCAAAAGCACCACGGCGCATATTACTATGTGTTAGTATTACACGGTTACAAGTTTCTTCGCCACCTGGCAGGCCCTTTAAATCGGCAAATTTATCCTTGCCTTTGTATAAAACTTTGTCGTAACCCAATATCTGAGTATAGAATTTCTCGGCATCTTCCATATTGCTTACACCAACTGTAACACCACTTACGCCGCCCCGGATACCATATTTTTTTGAAAAGCAAACGCCACATTCCATTACTTCGAATAGATTGCCAAATGGATCTTTTAGAAAGAAATGATACCCATCAATAACGTGTTTCTGAACAGTGGTGAGTAACTCTACATGAAGCTGCTGCATGTGTTCGTACACCTGATGCACATTTACACATTTCATTTTTACTATAAAAATACCAAGATCGCCCATAGTAGGTAATGCGGTTGGGGCAGAAGGTGTACGGCTGGTGTACTGCCATATTTCAAAACCACCGCCCCCACGCATATTCAGTGCCAGTATAGCTTTGCGGTCGTGAGCCTTGTCGCCTGTGTAACGGGTCATTAGGTTAGCTGTGGCTTCGTCGTTAAATACCACTACATCCATCCCAAATACCTTTTTGTACCAATCAAAAGCTTTGTCGGCATCTGTTACGCCAATTCCTACCTGCTGTATGCCGCTAATTATCCTTTGCATGTAATTTCTATTTTCTGGATATTTTTTGCTGGAAAAATACAAGTTTTATTTATCTATAAAGTAGCATTTTTTTAAACTAATAGTAAGATGTGGCGGCGAATGCCTATTTGCAACCAATAAATACCATGCTTTGGTAAGATTGCCACATTTTTTATTATTATTTCTTGAGTATTTGTAGATGGGTAGTCCACAGTAAAGAAATGCTTACGTCTTTTATAATCACATCATTATTATGTAGTGGATGAAGTGAATAAAGGTTAGCAGCGCTATTTTCTATAAACGGGCGATGTTGTTTCTTTTTTCTCATCAATGAATATGATATCTAAACAATAAAATAAGTGTTATTTATAATCTTTAATTTTTGCCTAAAAAGCCTTGCTATAAATGGTAAATAACCTTTTGTATAAAAAAATAATCGCTCCGGGTGCTGCTGATTATCTTGCAGCTTGTAAATAAATTTACAAAAAATGCAAAAAGCATATAGCAAAGGCTTTAACGGATGGAGCCAGTTGGCCATTTTACTAGGTTTGGCAGGTGGCGGACTTATTTTGGCCAGCATTGTAAGCATTCCTGTTTGGAATGTAATGACCAATGGCAGCATATTAAATATGGAAAATGATATGCTGAAGCCTGAAAATGCAAATGCTGCATTAGTTATGCAGGCCATATCGGCAGTATTTGCCTTTTTTTTACCAGCGGTAGTATTTGCATGGATTTGTTTTAGAAACAGCTGGTTTTTTCTTGGGTTTAAAGAAAAAATAAACCCAAAACTGTTGCTGATTGTGCTGCTGATTGTGGTGTGTACCATGCCACTAATTAGCCTTTTGGGAGAGCTGAATAAGGCCATTCCGCTATCTGCTGTAAGAAGGGCAAAATTTGATGCTATGGAAAAAAAGTACAACGATTTGGTGATGGCTATGGTACAACTAAAAACTTGGGGACAATATTTTATTTCGCTTATTATTATAGCCGTGCTACCTGCTATTACAGAGGAAGTTCTTTTTAGAGGCAGCCTGCAGAATATGCTTACACGTTGGCTAAAATCTCCATGGGCTGCAATACTAATAACAAGCGTTTTGTTTAGTGCTATACACTTCAGTTGGTATGGTTTTTTAGCAAGGGTTTCACTAGGAGTGGTGTTGGGCATTATTTTTTTTCAGACTAAAAACATTTGGCTCAGCATTTTGGCTCATTTTCTTAATAACGGCATTGTTGTAACCACCATGTTTATTATGGCAAGGCAAGGCAAACCTGTTAATATGGCTTCCGAAGAAAATTTACACTGGGCGTTTGGTGTAGTGGGGCTTGTTTTGGTAGTTCTGTTGTTATTTTGGATGGTTAAAAGCAGTCCCAAACCTGTATTTGATGAAGGCGACACCGATTATTTCGACAGGAATAATCCGTTTGATGAAAGAAAAAAAATGGTTTAACAAAAAACGGTTTGGCTTAGTACTAAAGTCGCTATCCCTTAAAAACATGAACTGGCATTTACTTTACACCACATCGCTTTATACACAAGCTGCCATTATAGAAGGCAAGCTGGAAGAAAATCAGATTCCGGTAAAAATTTTGAACAGGCAAGATCGTATGTATATCAGCATTGGCGAAATAGAACTGTATGTGCCAATACATTTAAAAGAAATAGCAATGGCGGTGATGAATGAGACCTTGAAGAATTAGGTGGCAGTTATGCAATTGGCAGTTGGTAAGCATATTTTTAAAAGAGAATTATCTTCTAAATAAAGAGAAAACAAATAAACCCATTTTACCAGATAAATCTGATGGATAGTAGGCAAATACCGCAACTCATTGCCAACTGCCAACTGACTAACTGCAAACTTTTACAATATGGCTTTAAACAAAGAAGTATTCAGAACAAGGGCTATCAGTGCAGTGGTTTTCGTAATTATTATGCTGGCAGGTTTACTTTGGAACCACTGGAGCTTTTTGGCACTTTTTACCATTATCCATTTTGGGTGCTGGTGGGAGTATATAAACCTTGTTGAAAAAATTCACGGCGTTGTTATCAATCGGTTTATCAGGTTTGGTTTTATGTTTAGCGGCTTTGGCATAATGCTTTTTTTTTGTGGTGAAGCATTTGCAATTAATGGCTTTGGACTAAAAGAAAATCTTTGCCTGCCATTTACGGTTGCTGGTTTTATTTTATTAGTGCTGGGCATTTTTCAAAACCAAAAATTTAGCCTTAAAGCCTTTGGTGTAGTTGCTTTGGGCTGGCTGTATATTTCTGTATGCTGGGGTATGATGATGGGTTTGCGGCAAGAAGGCATGGTTTTTAAAGGTGCTGTTCTATTTGCAGATATTGGTAAAATATTGCCCATCATTCTCATTGCTTCCATCTGGATAAACGACACCATGGCCTATATTGTAGGGTCATTTATTGGCAAAACGCCATTCTCTAAAATTTCACCCAAAAAAACCTGGGAGGGCACTATTGGCGGCGCCATACTTTGTGTGGTGGTAATGGGTTTGGCAGCACATTTTTTGTACAGTTACAGTTGGCATATTTCCATAGCCATTCCTTTAATAGCGGCCATTTTTGGCACAGCCGGCGATTTACTAGAAAGCAAAATAAAACGCATGGCTAATGTAAAAGACAGCGGCACTATGATGCCGGGCCATGGCGGATTTATGGACAGGTTTGATTCGTTGCTTCTAGCAACACCTTTGGTCTGGATTTATATTCAAGTTGTAGTACAATAGTTTAATTGTAAGGTTTTATAACCAGTATTTGTTTCGCATTGCCGTTTAACAACCTACTTGCAATTATATTTGCCATCCACTCATGGCTCGTTAATAAAGTTTTCTTCACTTACCACTCACTATTCACGTTTTCTTCATTCACTTTTTCACGTTATGACAATTCATAAAGAAGGTTACGCATCTATCGCTATTGCCACTTTGGTGGTGGGTTTAATTAATGTTGCATCTATCTGGTTTTTCAGTGAATCGTATCCGGTTATTGCAGCTCTTATGTTTCTGGCTACTTTTGTAGTTTGGTTTATAGTGGTGTACTTTTTTAGGGTACCCAATAGGCAACTTACGGTAGATGGCGGCAAAATTATTTGCCCCGCCGATGGTAAAGTAGTGGTAATGGAAGAGATAACAGATGTGGAATATTTTAAAGACCGCCGCATACAGGTAAGCATTTTTATGAGCCCTTTAAATGTACACCTTAACCGAAATGCTGTTAGCGGCGATGTGGTGTATAGCCAATACCACAATGGAAAATTTCTGGTAGCCTGGAATCCAAAATCATCTACCGAAAACGAGAGGCATAGTGCAGTATATAAGGTAAATGGTAAAGAAATTTTGGTAAAACAAATAGCCGGAGCCCTAGCCAAGCGGATTGTAAATTATTTAAAAGCTGGCATGGTAGTAAAGCAAGGCGATGAAATGGGTTTTATAAAATTCGGTAGCCGGGTAGATGTATTATTGCCAGTGGGCAGTAAAATACATGTTCAGCTAAATCAGGTGGTACAAGGCGGGGTAACGGTTTTGGCAGATTTGTAAAAAGTTATTTATCTATTTTTTTAACAAACTCAATCCTATATTTACAGAATAAGACGCTAATTTTTTTTAATAATCATTTTAAAAAATAATAATCATGAAAAAATTTCTCGTTTTTGCTACTGCGGCTCTGCTAATTAGTGGTGCCGCATTTGCTGGCAAAGGAAAAAAATGTGGTTCTAAAGACTGCTGTAAAGAAAAAAAAGAAAGTTGCTGTAAAGACAAAAAGGCAAAAACACCTAAAACAACAACCGTTAAAACAGCCGCTTAACAAAAACCGATATTGGTATAAAAAATGCAGCCTTTTAGGGCTGCATTTTTTAATTAGAATATACTACTAAAACAAACACATTATACTAAAAATGGATTACTGATCCGTTCTTTACCAATCGTAGTCATTGGCCCATGGCCGCTATACACTTTGGTAGCATTGGGCAGGGTTAGCAGTTGGGTTTGGATGCTGGTAATCAGCGTTTCGTAATTACCCAAAGGCAAATCTGTACGGCCAATGCTGCCGCTAAAAAGCACGTCGCCACCAATTACAAAGCCCTGGCTTTCGCTATAAAAACATACATGGCCGAGAGAATGACCGGGAGCAAATAGTACTTTCAGTTCATCACTACCCAGCTTTATAATGTCGCCTTCCTGCAAAAAATTGAATGCACCTGAATAACTTTTAAAAGGCATATTATACATAACTCCACTTGCTTCGGCCAGCCGCATCATTTGCTGTTCTTTGGGGTGTATATGCGGCACAAGGTTCCAGGTTGCTGATACATATTTTTCGCCAAATACATGGTCGAGATGGCAATGTGTATTCAGCAGCAATTTTGGTTGCAGGCCATTGCTATCTATAAAATTTTTCAGTTCTTCCTCCTCGTGGCTATCATAACAGCCTGGGTCGATAATAACGGCATCATTATTATCGTTCCATAGCAGATAGGTATTTTCTTGTATTGGGCTAAAAGTAAACTGTTTAATATGGAGCATAATTTTTTTAAGATTCAAGGGTTAAGTTATAGGCTTTTTAGGAGTAAAGGTTGGGTAAAAAAATCTAGTGATTTTAGTAAAATTTCAATGGCCAAATATCTATGTAAGAAAGTAACAAACCATTTCATTTTTCAAAATGCTACAGCAACAGTTACAAAACACAGGCGGCTTGAATCTAGAACCTTGAAACTTGTATCTTAAACCTTGTTTACTGAACCTTGTTTGTTTTAACAAGAAACGCCTAATTTTAAATGCCCTATTTCTTAGAATTAAAAACGAATTTGCAGCCACTGTAATAACCGGATGACGATAAAACTGAGCGTATTTATATGAACACGAAGAAATTAATAAAACCAATTTTACTTTTTGCAATAGTAATGTTACAAACTGCAATAATTAATACAGCATCGGCACAGGTAAGTGCTGTAAGATTTGGCAAAAACCGCATTCAGTACCACAAGTTTAATTGGCGGTTTTACCAAACCGAAAATTTTAATGTACACTTTACCCAAAATGGGCTGGAGCTGGCCAAGTATGTGCTGCAGGTGGCCGAAGAAGAGCTGCCAGCTATGGAAGCTTTTACAGAAATAAGCCTTCAGCGCCGCTGCAATATTATATTATACAATAGCTACGACGATGTACAAGCTACCAATGTAGGGCTTGGCAATGATGTGCAAGATGTAGGCGGCCAAACAAGATTGGTGAACAATAAAATGGTGGTGTATTTTAATGGCAACCACGAAAATCTGAAACGCCAAATAAGGGAAGGCATAGCCAAACTGCTGTTTGATACTCGCTTATTTGGAGATAACATTGGAGAGTTTGCAGGTAATGCAGCACTATTAGACTTACCCAAATGGCTTACCGATGGTTATGTATCCTATGCCGCCGAAAACTGGGGACAACGCATGGACGATGAACTCCGCAGCGCCCTGCTCAGCGGCCGTTACAGTAATTTTTACCAGTTTGCTTTCGAAAGAGAAGATATAGCTGGTCATGCATTTTGGCATTACTTAGCTACCAAGTATAAAAAGGAAAACGTTACCTACTTTATGTACCTCGCTATTTTGTACAAAAACCTCAACTCGGCCTCGCAACGCATTTGTAAAAAGAAGTTTAAAGATGTGCTGAAGGATTTTATGACTTTTGAAAGTGATCAGTATTACAAAGACCTGAAAGGCCGACGTGTATATCCTAAAGGAACGATTGCCGTAACAGAAGAGGTGGACAAAAACCGAGATTATTTTCGATTTACACCCAACCCCAATAAAAAGCTGTACACCTGGGCTGTGGCCGAGTATAACAAAGGCCGCTATAATGTAGTACTGGTAGAAAATTATGTAAACCGTAAAATTTTATTGGGCAACGGTGTGCGGGTGTACAAACACCAGAAAAACCCAAATTACCCTATTATGGCTTGGGATGGAAAAGGCAGCCGCCTTGCTTATGTGTATTGGGAAAATGATAAAGTATGGCTGCAAGTGTACGACATTGTAAACCGTACCAACCGGGTAAAGCAAGACCTTACACCATTCTTTGAGCAGGTACAGGATATGCAGTACATGCTAGATGCTAACACCCTGGTTTTTAGTGCTGTAAAAAATGGGCATACCGATTTGTTTGTGTACAAAATAGATAAGCAAACCGTAGATCAGCTAACCGATGATGTGTGGGACGATGTGGACGGCGCTTTTGTTTCCTTTCCTAATAAGTATGGTGTAATTTTTTCAAGCAACAGGCCTACCGCCGATGCTAAGGGAGGCGATACATCTATACCAAGTAAAAATAAGTACAATGTATTTTTAGTAGATGTACAAAAGAAAGGGGGCTTTAGACAAATAACGCAGCTTACTAAATTAAACTTTGGCAATGCCCGTTACCCAAGCCAGTATAATATGAACCACTTTACTTTTGTAAGTGATGAAAGTGGCATTGGCAACCGCTATGCTGGTTATTTTACCACAAAAGCCGAAGGTTTGGATACGCTTATTATAATAGGTGATGAAGTGCTCCGCAATCCGCCATTGGCCGAAATAGACAGCACCTTAAAAGTATGGGGCCGCAGCGAACCCGATAGTATCGGTTATATAGCAGTAACCAGCGATTCTAGCTATACATTTCCGCTAACTAATTACCAAAGCAGTATATCCGAAACCCGCACCGGTGGCGAAATAGGGCAGGTAAGTGAAGTAACAAGACAAGGAGATTTTAAATTTCTCTACCGCCTTAAAATAGATAGCCTTGCCCTTAGAAACAGAAACGTAACTGCAAGGCCAACGCCTTTTGTAAAAGCATTAATTGCAGAAAAAAAGGCTTCGGAGGGCAAAGAAACCTTATACCAAAAAGGCGATACTTCAATACAAAAAGATGGCTTTTTTCAAACAGAATTTGAAAACGAAAAGCCCAATAGCGGCACTATAGGAAGCTCTTTAGCCTATAAATCCGAAACACAATTAGACAAAGCCAAACTGTACAAATACCGCGTTAAATATTCGATAGATCAGGTATTGGCAGGTGTTTCTAATACTATTTTAACGGGCAAATACCAACCTTATGCCGGCGGAAGCGGACCTGTACAGCTTAATAATGGCAACAATCTGAACTTTGGTTTTAACGCCACCATAAGCGATGTAATGGAAGATTACCGCTTTAGTGGTGGCATACAGCCTGGTATTAATTTTAGAGACAACCAATATTATATGGCTTTCGAAAATTTTAGCAAAAGAATAGATTGGGGTGCCACTTACTATCATAGCGCCAGTAACAATTATGCCATTTCTTTAAACGGCATACCTACTTACAGCGCCAGATTATTAACCAATATATACCAGGCTAATGTGGCTTACCCTTTAGATATTGTGCGAAGTGTAAGGGTTTCGGCTGCTTACCGCAGCGATAAATTTGTGCCATTGGCCAGCGACCGCCTTAGCCTGAATATTCCAGAACAAACCAGCAAGTTTATTCTTACCAAAGCGGAATATGTGTACGACAATACCATAAATCCATCGCAAAATATTTGGCATGGTTTACGGTACAAGGCATTTTTCGAAGCCATAGCAGAAGTTACAAAAGAGAGTGGCCAAAAACGCCAATATACTTTCAATTTCGGTTTTGATGCACGCCACTATTACCCAATTTACCGAAACCTGATATGGGCAGTACGTGCCGCTGCCGATGTAAGCTGGGGCAATCAAAAAATTGTTTATTATCTCGGCGGAGCCGATGGCTGGCTTAACCCTAAATTTAACGATGCCAATACACCTGCTGCCGATCAGAGTTATATTTATCAAACCTTAGCAGTAAACCTGCGTGGCTTTAAACAAAATGTAGCTAACGGAAACAACGCCTTTGTAATTAATAGCGAAGTGCGGTTGCCCGTAATACCAACGCTGGTAAACAGGCCTATTAATAATGCATTTCTCCGCAATTTCCAGTTGGTGCAGTTCTTCGATTTAGGTACGGCATGGAACGGCAAGTACAATAAACTGGCTCGGCCTACAGCCATATTTCAGCAGGTGCCGGTTACCATTAAGCAAAAGGCAGGTGGCATTGGCCCCTTTGCTGGTGGCTATGGTTTTGGAGCTCGCAGTACCTTACTTGGCTACTTTGTAAAAATGGATGCCGCCTGGGAAATGAACGTTTTCTTTAAAGGCAAACCATCCTGGTATTTTTCGCTGGGGCTAGATTTTTAGAGGGAAGACTTACAAGCCACAATTTTAGGACGGATGTTTGAAAATGGATAGGGTTGTGTGGCAATGGCGAAGTAGCGTTAGATATTTATAGCAACTTTTACTTTGCGTTTTAGCAAATATTTGCTCAACTTTTAAAGAGATAAACCTAACAAAAGATTAATATATGGAGCAACGACAGGATTGCATAGAATTGCAAATATGGACGCTATCTAAAATTCTGCGAAAACAGTTTGAATAAGGATGATTTATAAATGCCAGATGTTGTTACCAACTTCGGGGTTTTTGCAAGTAGGGCTCGACGTTTAAACCTCGGCTGTTTTCAATGCTGTACTTTAGATGGGGCTGGATGGAATTCTGTTGGGATTTTGTTTGTTATCTTATACTTTTAAATCTTTATTGAGCAGCAGTTTTGGGCAGGACAAGCAATGGGTTTCCGTACTTCGGTAAGCCGTAGTTTAACCCATATCTATAATGGCCTCCTTACTGTTGTTGCCACTACCCTGTAATCTTTTACCATCAATTTTAACCGAAACTAATCCACTTTTTTCTCCGTAGTACCCTATCTCCTCCCATTCATTGCATTCGCATAGTATGGCAAGCATTGTATTAAATAAAATATCAATGAAAGTGTTTTTTTTGGTTCGGTCTTTAGGTGTATCAGGGATAGACCACAAATTTTCAATGATGTATTGCATCGTTTTTTTACAAAAACCAACTGCTTTTGATATCGGCGTAACAATAATATCCCACACAACTGTGTAACATAGAAATTTAGATGCGTTAGCCCTGCGGAATATCCAGCATGTTGCAGGGCTCACAATCACGATTTCATTATCTTTCCCAAAACATTTTTCTATGTTCAAAACCTTCATAGCCATTATTGCAATAGCATTTTTTGCCAGTTGCAATAATGCCACCAACACCACTGATGTAAAAACCGATAGCCTTATTAACAGCGGTGTAAACGACATTTTGCTACAAACCACTTTTGAAGTGCAAAAGCTGAAAGGCTTGTACAGCGGCACTTTCGATGGCAGCCCCATTAGCATTTCTATTAACTACGTTAGCGGTAAAAATGTAAGTGGCTACAATGTACACAAGGGCTTAAAACGTAATATGCGTGGCACTATGCAGCCCTTTGGTACACAAATAAAACTGCTGCTGGATGAGCCAGGCAACAACCGCTTCGATGGCCACTTTGAAATGTTTATCGATACGGCATCCTTTTCCGGCAAAGGCACCTGGAAGCCCAAGAACGATTCCAGTTTAAAAACAAAGGATTTTAGTTTTACAAAAAGTGAAGATGAGGGTAATGGATATAGAAATCTTGAAGCCATTTGGTCAGATTCTTTAGATCGATCTTTTGAATTAAAATTTGATGGTACAGCAATTTTTGCCTTCTATACAGGTAAAGGCACCCCACAGGAACAACTCCAAAATTTTAGTGGTAACTGGCAAAAGAAAGCTGATAGTGTAATTATTTACTGGCAGCCTAATAGTATTTTTCCGGGTCGCAGATCTTCGTTTTTTATGGTAAAGGAGATTTTTCCTGAAGACAGTTCATTTTATATTACAGGGCTTAAGGGAGAAAAAATGGGGTGGTTCAATATGTCGCCATAGTTGGAATTTCTGTTACCGAAAGAGAAGGATTTATAAAAAATGAAGACACAATTTCTTACACATTACTAAGGCCGATGAACAGAGTTTTTTCAACCGGTTTCCGTTTCATGCTTCTTGCTGCACTTGCCTGGGGCTGCTGGCTGATGATAAAGCTAAGCTGGCCTTACCATGTAATAGAACCTAACGTAGATTTCCTGCTCAGCAAACAACAGGTGTACCATAATGATAGCTGGCGGTTCAGCTTTTATGTACATGTATTTACCAGCATTTTAATACTGTTGGCAGGGTTTACGCAATTCAGCCAAACCATTTTAAAAAACCATACCAAAATACACCGCATTACAGGTTGGGTGTATTTTGTTGTGGTATTGCTTATTAGCGGCCCGGCTGCGTTTGTAATGAGTTTTAAAGCCAATGGTGGCCTGCCTGCAAGGGCTAGTTTTGTAAGTCTTTCCATTGTGTGGTACGCCTGTACTTTAATGGCCTTAATACGTGTAAAACAGCACCGCTACCAAAGCCATGCCCAATGGATGATACGTAGCTACGCACTAACGCTTAGTGCCATTACGCTTCGCATATATGCATATTTGTTCGATGTGTTACATGTAAATGTTCATCCAAGAGATGTATATATTACCATAGCATGGCTAAGCTGGGTGCCTAATTTAATAGTGGCAGAAATGATAATAAGAGGTAGGGAAAGATGGGTGAAACAAATGGTTAGTAAACAATAAAAATAGAAGCAAAACCCTTACCTCAAAATCAATCTTAACTAAACAAAGCACTGTCTGCATCAATATCCCCCGCTGGCGGGTAATAGATTTTGCCAAAGGCAAAGTAAGGGGTGGAAACAACTATAGACCCTCGTAAGCACTATTCGGGATAAACCCCAACAACTTCGCATCGCTTACAAATTTTCCATTGGCGCCTATCTTATACTTTGTGGTTTTTATCAGGTTGCTTTTGGCTATGGTATTGCCGTCGTATCCGTTGTCGGTAGTGGGTTTAGCCCAGGTATTCTGGTATTCCTGTATTTCGAAATTGAGGTTTTGCTGCAGGGTGGCTACATTAAATAACTGGTCATAAGCTTCCTGTCCGGCAAACTCTAATTTGTCTATCAGCTTGCCCTGTTTGCTGTAAGAGGCTATGTAAAATCTGGCGGGAACATAAGGTAGGTTGTCGCCATAATTGTAACCACGGCTGCCGTAAATTATGGTTTCGTAAGCAGGCGTGCTGCCCACTTTAGCGTAGTAAAAAAACTCGTTGCCTACATCCCGGCTAAATTTATAATCCCGCATTTCGGTAACAAATTTTTCGTAATCGTAGCTAATTGCGTCTGGCTGTTTTATGGCTTTTAGGCTTTCCATATTAATAGTAAGCGGAAAGCTGCATTGCTTAAAACCACTGCTGTAACCATCCCATAAAATACTGGCAGGGTCACCGTTGCCGCTCATGGCATCATTATAAACGCTTATAAAACTACTTTCTTTTCTGATGTACTTCAACCGTGGTTCGCCAAAAATTTTGTCACGGCTTATAAAGCCATTTTCTATGGCATTTTTTAAATAGTCCAAAGCCTCACGTTGTTTCTCGTAATCGTCTTCACCTGCTATTGCCGCCATGGCGCAAGCCTTTTTAAATAGCACATAACCCAGCGGATTGTAATCCAGCTTTTCGGCCAAATCAAATGCATTAAAGGCCAGCGAATCTTTGTTTAATTCCAGCAGGGCGTTACCTAATTCGTAATAGCCTTTATTATTGGGAAAAAACCGAAGCGATTGTTCGAACAAAGCCACACTGCCAGCTGCATCTTTTTTATTTTTAAGCAAATCAATAGCCTGTAAAAAGACTTTTTTAGAAGTGTCTTCTTGTGAAGCTTTTGCCTGAAGCAGGTAGGCTACTACAGAGTCGAATGTGTAAACGGTGGTGACGGATAACTGATGAACGGTCGTCGTTTTTTCAGAAGACTTAGGTTCATTTTTACAGTCAGTAAAAATGGCTGCAACGGCGGCGAGGATGAGGATGTATTTCATAATTGTTTTTTGTCTGAAACCGTTATTTGAGTGGATTATTTTTATTAAAGGGAATTGGCATTTTGTTTTAAACCATGGCTGTGCTAAATAGTGGCACAGTATTCGAACGGAGTCCCGTAATGCTACGGGATTAAAAACGTACGCCAATGTCGATTCATAGTAGTACAAAAGTCCGGCTCTAAAGAAAAACTATGTTGTCCGTTTCTTCCCTAAACCCTCTACCTTAATCTTTTCACCTTTTTGCTGAACAAGGTAATAACCATTTTCCAATTATTACAACAATGGCTTTGTTAAAAAAACGCTTACCCTACCTTTACCTACTATGATGCAAACAGATTTTTTAGTAATAGGCTCCGGAATTGCTGGGCTTACTTATGCTTTAAAAACGGCAAAAGCCTGCCCCAACAAGCAGGTGCTGGTACTTACCAAAACCGTGAGCGATGAAACTAATACCAAATACGCACAGGGTGGCATAGCTGGTGTGTGGGATATGGATACAGACAGCTATGAAAAACATATAGACGATACCATGGTGGCCGGCGATTACCTAAGCAATAAGCATATTGTGGAAATAGTGGTGAAGGAAGGGCCGGAACGGATTAAGGAAATTATAGAATGGGGTGCTCGGTTTGATAAAGATGCCGATGGCGATTATGCACTTGGCAAAGAAGGAGGCCATAGCGAAAACCGCATCCTACACCATAAAGATGTTACTGGCCGAGAAATGGAACGAGCCTTGCTGGACGAAGCCGCGTTATTACCCAATTTAAAAATCATCAACCATTGCTTTGTAATTGATTTACTTACACAGCACCATCTTGGTTACTTGGTTACCAAGGCTACACCAGATATTCAATGTTTTGGGGTGTATGTGCTAAACCAGCAAAGTAACCTGATAGAAAGAATATTAGCCAAGATTACCCTACTGGCAACAGGCGGAAACGGGCAAGTGTACCGCACCACTACCAACCCTGCCATAGCCACCGGCGATGGCGTGGCCATGGTGTACCGTGCCAAAGGCAGGATTGAGAATATGGAATTTATCCAATTTCATCCCACGGCTTTGTTCGAAGCAGGTATTCGTGGGCAATCTTTTTTAATAACCGAAGCCGTGCGTGGCGATGGCGGTATGCTCCGCAACCACAAAGGCGAAGCATTTATGCAACGGTATGATGAACGACGGGATTTAGCTCCCCGAGATGTGGTAGCAAGGGCTATAGATAATGAAATGAAGATTAACGGTACAGAGCATGTTTATCTAGACTGCCGCCACATGGATATAGTAAAATTTGTACATCATTTTCCTAATATATATGAGAAGTGCAAAAGTATTGGTATAGATGTGGCGGTAAATATGATACCTGTAAGCCCGGCTGCCCATTACAGTTGCGGAGGTATTAAAACCGATGAAATGGGCCGAACATCTATCATAAATTTATATGCCGCCGGTGAGTGTGCTAGTACTGGCCTTCATGGCGCTAACCGCCTTGCTAGTAACAGTTTGCTGGAAGCGATGGTATTTGCCCACAGGGCTTATCTAGATGTGACTACACGAATAGATGGCCTGCAATTAAAAGATGGATTGCCCGACTGGAAAGCAGGTGGCACTACACAGCCGAAAGAGATGATTTTGATTACCCAGAGCTTTAAAGAAATACAATTACTGATGAGCGATTATGTAGGTATTGTTCGCAACAATGTGCGGCTAGAACGTGCCATGCGGCGGCTAGACTTGCTGTGGATGGAGATAGAAGAGCTGTATAAATCCACTAGCCTTTCGCCCCAACTTTGCGAACTGCGTAACCTGATAACCGTGGGCTATTTAATAGTAAAAGGAGCACAGCTACGTAAAGAAAGCCGAGGCTTACATTTTAATACCGACTATCCAGAAAAGAGTGAACTGGTGCAGAATATTGTGTTGTAAAAGCCTCCACATTTTCCACACTGGCCGTGTTGTCCGATTCTTGCTCTACGGGGGTGTGTAAATCTGGCAATGAATCCGAACGCTTTAAATGAGTTAAAAAAAATGAAGTCCAAAATATTTTACGGTTTCTTTTACTTGCTATCCCTGCTGCCATTGTTTATTTTATATGGCATTGCCGATTTTTTTTATCTGATACTCTATTACGTTGTTGGGTATCGGAAAAATGTGGTAATTAAAAATCTTTCCATTGCTTTTCCTGAAAAAACAATGACTGAACGTAAGGATATCAGCCGGAAATTCTTTCGCAACTTTATGCATACCTGGATAGAAACCATCAAGTTTATTTCTATTAGCGAAAGGAAGCTTAATACAATGATTACCGGAGATTATAGCCTACTCTACGAACTGCAGGGCAGAAAGCACCAACAAATAACTTTGCTTTGCGGCCATTTTATGAACTGGGAAGCTTACAACTTTTGCATGCCGCTGCACCAGCCTTACCCTTTTCTTGGGGTGTATATGCACATTACCAATAAACCCATGAACGATTTCTTTTTGAAGCTGCGAACCAGGGTGGGCAGCAACCTGCTACGTGCCGGCGAAATGCGTACCGAAATGATGCCTTGGCGGAACAAGGAATATATTATTGGCCTGGCGGCCGATCAAAACCCTGGCCACCCTACAAGTGCCGTCTGGCTAAATTATTTTGGCCGGCCTACAGCCTTTGTTACAGGCCCCGAAAAAAATGCCCGGATGGGCAAAACACCGGTAGTAATGAGTTGGCTTGAAAAAAAGGGGATTGGCAGATATCAGGTGCATTTTGAACTGCTTTTCGAAAGCCCCGAAGGGCTTGATGTACATGAAATTACCCGAGCTTATGTAAAAAAATTAGAGCAAATAATAGTGGCGCAGCCGACTAATTATTTATGGACACATAAGCGGTGGAAGCACGACTGGAAGGACGCGTATCAAAATTTGTGGGTAGATGTGGAGCCGCCAATTGGCGTGAATACTACGGGATTTAAGGAGAGGGCAGCGGGTGCTGAAAACGAAACAACATGGTAATCATGGCATTTAATACTATGAATATAGTGCCGTGTACAAACAAAGAGATCAATGAAATGGAGCTAAAACATGCCGTTTTCCCCGGTTTGAAAGCCGGGGTTAGTAAGGTGTTCGCTTAACTTCAGAACTCCTTCGCCTTTGTAGTTTAGATTGTGTAATTTTTCTTTTTTAACCCAGCGAAAGCCGCTCCCTGATGGAGCAACATTGGCGAACGTTTTTAATCCCGTAGCATTACGGGACTCCGTTCAACTGGCTGCTACTATTTGGCTTTTTAGACTGCGAAGAATAAGCGGTTTTAGTTCAGAGTGTTAGCAGTTCCGAATTTACATTACAATCAACTAGTATGTGATATATTTTTATCAGACGGATTGCTTGTTATTGAAAATGTAAAAGTTAGCTGTATGTACATGCTCAATTAGACAACAACCAAAACAGAAATATTTTACCTGCTAGCCAAAATAGAATAGTACTTTCAGTGCCAAATTTTATATAACTATCCAAATGCTATGCCGAGACAATTTATTAAGCGTTTAAAAAAGATAGACCTGCTAATTAAAAAAAATGCCACGGGCAATGCACAGCAATTGGCTGAAAAACTAGATGTATGCCAGCGAACCGCTAAAGAGTTTATTGCAATAATGAAAGAAAATGGTGCACCCATATACTTTGACAGGGTTATAAACTCTTACTGTTATAAGGAGAAAGGTAGCTTTAACATTTCGTTTGTCATCGTGCAATAGGGCTGCACGGAGTAGTTATAGGTTTGATTTCTAAACAAAAAAATTTATGAAAAGAATGTTCGCCCCCCCCCCGGCGTATTCGCCTATTATTTGTGTGCATGGTATCTATTGCCATTTTCGGGTATGTAATGGTTAGTTGCACCAAGCCTAAAACTACAGAAGCAGCTATAACTGTAGAATCAAAAGCAGAACCAATATTACAAGTAAAAGACGGTGTAATTGCATTTGAAACATCAGAAGATTTTAGTATAGCGATGGCCTACTACCACACAAGACCTGTAGAAGAATTGCGCAATGCAGTAAAAGCACTAAATGGCTTTAATGCGCTTACCGAAGTAAGAGAGATTAAAAAAGGAAAGGATGCCACCACCATTGAAACATTTGGTACAGACGACTCAACACCTCCGGAAGAAGAAATTTTTATGAAGACAGCCTTGTGCAAGACCCTTATGTACAATCTATAATGAATGTGCAAAGGGAAACTTCTATTGCAGGAATTATAATAAGGGTAACAGATAAAGGTGTATTTGCCTATATGCCCACATTTAGGTTAAACTTTGAAACAAATTATGCAACTCCCCAATTTGATAATAGTATAGCAGGTGTGTTTACCAATAGCGATAATGATGCTGAGCAGGATTTACAAGAAATAATGCCCAATATATACTTATTGTACAAAGAACTCCCCGAGCCAAATATCCCTACTGTAGAAGATCTTCCAGGTTGTAATGGTACATCGCTTGGAACAAATTGGTTTGGCCAAATTTCTGAATGCACCTCCGATATTGATAGTAGAAGGAGGATTCGCTACACAACTTATGCTCAAAATTTTGGTTTTCATTCTTCTATAGGCTTTGGTACAAAAAGGCAAACAAGGTTTTTAGGGGTATGGTTCTTAGCTAAAGCACAAAATCTTTCTTGTGAAGGCGAAGGAAGTTACGAAAGTAAATGGCCTTCTACTATTCTCACAACAGTTAAATATGATAGGCTAGGTACAAGAAAAAACGAACCAAATATAAATAAAGCCGAACACGTACTTGATTGGTATACTGCACAACTTGGAGTAAAAACTAAAGGTCCAAAATCTCAACCAGTCATAAAGTTTGCTAAAAAGTACAAGTACAAAAAGCATGTATCAGACCATACAGCACGAAACAATAATGTTAACTATACTGCAAAAATGGTTCATTATTAAGAACAGCATAATTGTGGCTGGCATAATGCCAGCCACAATTATTTATAAGAACCTTGTAACTGTACTTATACACTTTTAATATTTCCATAATGAAATCAACCATATTTTTTCTCTTTTTTTTGTTACACTATCAACTACTTACTGCACAGCAAATAAAGAAAGACCCGCTACTTTATCGGTTTTCTTTTGAAGTTTCAGGTTCGGAAATGCGTGAATCTTTTGTGCTAAACGACCCTCAGGACAAAATCAATAGAGCACCAGTAGAACTATACAATTTTGGATTTGCATTGGCATATCGTAATACCAACAAAACACGTTTTATTTTAGATTATCAATGGGAAAAACTAGGGACTACTGCCATTTTTGCCAGAAGGGCATATCGGCAAGGAAGAGGAGGTCCAAATATTTTCTCAAAAATTGGATTGTTTTACGAAAAAGATGTTTTCCCCATTCATCAAAAATCCAGGTGGAATCTGTTTTTAAGAGGAGGGGCCTCTTTTTCTATTTCACACGCCCCATATAAGGGCGGTGAAAGTGGCATTCTTCCACCCATTGGAGACACAGCCGAATTTATTTTTGCGATTACAAACGTTGAACGCTCTGTTTATGCGTCACTAGGAGGTGCCATTGGGCTTAGGTATAATTTTAGCAAACGTTTTTTTATATCAGGCATCATCAGCAAAATGTGGAATGTAACATCAAACGATGTTACCACTAAAGATATTATTTATAAATCGTATGAATTACCTATGGTTAGTACAGCCAATATTAGGACTACCGGCAATATATTCAGTACCAGAATTTCTATTGGCTATAACTTTCATAAAAATAGAAAATATGCTGCAGACAGAGCAAGGAAAGAGAACTTGAAAGTGCTATAGAAATGCATAGTCTTGGTAACAAAAATGAAAATAATGCTGTGAGAATGATTCATTATAAATGACTCAGAGAATACGCCTGCTTCAACAGGCGTATTCTTTTTAATAATAACGTATGCGACAGTTACTTCTTATTTCATGTATTGCGATACATATTTTTTGTATATCCCAATCAACAAATGCCCCAACATTCTACAAGTTCTCTTTAGCTTTTAAAGCATACCAATCGTCTGAGAAATTTGTATTGAACGATCCTCAAAACAGAATTAGTAGAATTCCTTTATCGTTCTTGGCACTTGGCACAACACTTTCTTACAATTACGATAGAAAAAATAGAATTCTTTTCGATTACCAAAGGGATCCATTGGGTGCTTATGCATTTTTTAATACGCCGCAAAGTTTCCAAATTAATGGTAAAAAGTATGTGTTTTCAAGGGTTGCACTAATGCTAGAGAGTGATATATTCCCAAGGCATAATAAGTCAAAACTCAATTTATATGCAAGGGCTGGGCCTTCTTTTTCTTTTACTAGATCACCAAATGGAAGCGGCTTTACTACTACAGGCTATGCAAATGCTAGTGGAAATATCTTATCGTTGATAGAAGATAGTTCCAGGGTAAATCGGTCAAGCTTTTTATCGTTAGGTGGCGCAATAGGGCTGCGATACAACTTTAACCAACGATTTTATATTTCGGGTAACATCACTCGTTTTTGGAATGTAAGTTCAAACGATATATCATTTAATTATATCAGATATAAACCCGAAGATCTTGCAGTAAGTTTTGATGCAAACATTAGAACAACTGGTAATATTCGTAATATTCAGTTTGCTTTAGGATATAACTTTAGCCGAAATGAAAAGCGAACAGACCGTAAAATACGTGTGGCAAAAGCCAATGAAGTGGCTGACAGTACTAAACGATTTGCTATATTATTTAATGCTAGTACGAATTATTCAAAAATTAGGTTACAAGATCCGGCGGGCTATCTTACAAGTGCCCCACACATTAGGTAAACTTTTGGTTTACAATTAAGATGCCGTATGTCTGATAAATGGTATGTTTCAGGCGGCTTTGAATCTTTTCCTAACGGTGTAGACCCAAGACCTGCTGCTATTGTTGGCGGTAATGGTGTAGCTATAAAAAATGCATTTCAATTTCCTATAAGTGCTGAATACAAAATGCTTTCTATACGTAAAAAGATAAAGTTAGATGTGTTTGTAAAAGCTGGCATGGTACTCGGCGTTCAGTTTTATGCTAACCCATCAGCCACTATTGCTAATCCAGATAGTTCGTATTTTGTGTTTAATAACCCCATTTACTACGAAGAAATAGAAGCCACTACATTACGTAAAAAAGTATTTATTGCAGCGGCAGCTTCATTGCATGTTAACCTTCATTTCAATAAATCTGTTTTTTTAATTGGGTATATCAATCAGCAAATGGCATTAAGCAAAAAGCCATTTATACAGAGAGAGGTAAAGTACAAAATGAGTGCAAGCCAACCAGAATACTACAGTGCAACAGCCTTTAGTACCGGCACTGTTTTTCAGCCAGGGTTTGGCCTGGGTGTGAGGTTTTAATTTAAAAGGCCATCAAGTATTAGGTGTTTACCCAAGCTTGATGGTCTTATATTAGAAAGATATTCTAAGGAATACTTATAGCAGCTTACACCACCACATTAATCATTTTACCTTTTACAAAAACTACTTTCCGCAAGGGTTTTCCTTCCATCCACTTTTGCACCAGTTCGTTTTGCAGAACGGCCGCTTCTACTTCGGTGGCTTCGGCATCTAAGGCAAAATTCATGGTGGTGCGTACTTTACCATTGATGCTTACAGGATATTCTTTGGCGGTTTCGGCCACGTATTTTTCTTCAAAGGTTGGGAAAGCGGCATCTATTACCAGTGTTTCGTGGCCCAAGGCATGGTACAGTTCTTCGGCTATATGCGGGGCATAAGGCAGCAGCATAATTACCAATGGCTCCAGGATGGCTTTTTTGTGGCACTTCAAATCCATCAGCTCGTTTACCGCAATCATAAAGGCGCTTACGGCCGTATTAAAACTGAACCGCTCGGTATCTTCTTCTATTTTTTTGATGGTTTTGTGCAGCACTTTCAGCTCTTCGGCGGTGGGTGTTTCTTCATTCCAAACCTTGCCTTTTATTTCATCAAAAAATAAACGCCATAGCTTTTTTAAGAACCGGTGAACGCCTTCGATGCCTTTGGTATCCCATGGTTTGCTTACTTCCACCGGGCCAAGGAACATCTCGTACATGCGGAAGGTGTCGGCGCCGTATTTTATTACAAGGTCGTCGGGGTTAACCGTATTGAATTTGGATTTGGACATTTTTTCAACTTCGGCTCCGCAGATGTAAGTTCCATCATTCTCTGTCAAGATTGGTGTGCCTCCAAACTCGCCATTTTTCCATCCTTTAAATTTTTGAATGTCAAGCTTAAATCCGTCGACGAAACTAACATCAACTCGACGAGATTCTAAAGAAATTGTTGCATACTCATTTGGAATTTGTTGATAATAATCATGTTTAATTTCTTCAACATACCGGATAATCGGTCCAATAAAGTCTTTAATCTCCCCATCTCCAACCTCTAATTTTATTTTACGATAATGGGATTCAGAAATAAAAAGTGATTTAGGTACTGTATCAAACTCATTATCAGAATTCGAAAACCAAATGGTTAATCTATATACAAACCTGCTACTCCCCTGAATCATCCCTTGGTTCAACAACTTCTTAAACGGCTCATTAAAACCGATGAAACCCAGGTCGTACAAGGCTTTGGTCCACATGCGGCTGTAGAGTAAGTGGCCCACGGCGTGTTCGGTGCCGCCAATATATAAGTCTACCTGATTCCAGTAATCGCTTACGGCACGGTCGCAAAAAGCCTGGTCGTTATGCGGGTCCATATAGCGAAGAAAATACCAACTGCTGCCTGCATAGCCGGGCATGGTGTTGGTTTCCAGTTCTTTTGCTACCCACTCAGGTATATTGGCCAGCGGGCCTTCGCCTTCCGGGCCGGGGCTGTAGCTTTCAACTACGGGTAACAACAAAGGCAGTTCAGCTTCCGGCAACGCCGTGGCCACACCATCATGCCATTTTACAGGGAAGGGTTCGCCCCAATAGCGTTGGCGGCTAAAGGCGGCATCCCGCATCCGGTAATTTACTTTGGGCTTGCCAATGCCCATTTCTTCCAGCTTTTTATTTACGATTTGGATGGCATCCCGCATTACCACTCCATCCAAAAAGCCACTATTGCTCAGTTTGGCATCTTTGGTGGGGTTGGCATCTTCGCCATTAAACGCTTCGCCAATAATATTGGTAATGGGTATATTAAAATGCTTTGCAAACTTGTAATCCCTTTCGTCGCCGCAAGGCACGGCCATAATAGCACCGGTGCCATAGCCAGCCAGCACATACTCACTAATCCATATAGGAATTTTTACACCGTTAAAAGGATTGAGGGCATAGGCACCTGTAAAACAACCTGTTATTTTCTTTTCGGCCTGACGTTCCCTTTCGCTGCGGCTTTTTACATAGGAGATGTATTCGTTAACTGCGGCAATTTGTTCCCCGGTTTTTATCTGAGAAACAAAGTCATGTTCGGGGGCTATTACTATGAAATCTACGCCGAAGATGGTGTCGGGGCGGGTGGTATAGACCCGCACTCCCTGCCCCTCTCCCCAAGGGGGGAGGGGTGCCTCCCGGTAAGAGGTTGCGTTTTCTTCAGGTTTTTTGACGGTCACATTTTCGGTGCGGTTGCCTGATTTTGAAAGAGCCGTTTTTATTCTTTTTAGAGTCTCTTTCGTTTGATTGATGACTTCGTGGTTCGTGAAGCGGATTACGGTGAACCCAATGTTGTTTAGCACCTGAGTGCGGGTTTGATCATATAATTTTTGGTCGGCATCTTCATGGTAGCCGCCATCTACTTCTATTATTAACTGCTTTTGCAGGCAAATAAAATCTACGATGTAGGCATCAATCGGGTGCTGCCGTCTGAACCTTAAACCCAGACCTAGCTTTTCATTCCTTAGTTCATTCCACAGTATCCCCTCCGCCTCGGTGTGATCCTTCCTGTTTTGCTTCGCCAACTCAAATTGCATCGGTGATAACACCGAATACTTCGGCACATTCGCCGCCCCCACAGGCATAAGTGCAATATCCAACTCCATCCCATCCTCACCAGTTTGTGCAGCCTGCTGCACAAACCCGCCCCCCTCAGCTACCGTGGCCGCCCCTTGCACAGAGGCACCCCCCTCCACTTGTGGAGAGGGACCGGGGGCGAGGCTAAATACGATCTCCGCACCATAACTTTTCCCAATCCAATTCGTCTGCATTTCCTTCATGGCATCGCTCCAATCT